>NZ_JBVKBN010000021.1:0-155483 GCF_055657065.1 Streptomyces sp. NPDC110618
GGTACTTACGTGGTGCTGGCACTGCTCGTGGTTCTCCTTCGGGCCAGGATCATAAGCCTGGCTTCAGGGACTCCACGAATCCGGGGTCAGCTCAGGTTGCCTGTTCAGCCTTGGCCGGTCGAGGGTGAACGGCCGACGGGATGCGGTGGCGTTCGTCTGCACGGAAGCGGGCACGTCCCCTCCGGGGTGTCGGGCGCCCGGTCCGGTTCGTCGTCTTCCTCGCGTACCAGGTCCAGAACTCCCCAGACCACGGGGAGAATTCGCTTTCTGCTCCGGTCGGGGAGGGACTTAACCGTGTCGGTCAGGATTCGGACTTCGGGGTCCTCGTCGTTCGGTTGCGTCTGGGTGTCTTCGAGGGCATCCCTTAGTTCTTTGGACAGGGGGGACGCGCCGTTCCCCATCGCGAGGCGGGGGACGGACTTGCCTCTGAGCAGTGCGAGGTGGGTCAGCTGGTCGCGGATCGGGCCCAACGCCCGTAGGAGCGCCTGGCGTTCGGTCGCGGTGAAGAAGCCGGGCTGTACGCCGAAGAAGCTCTCCAGGCTCGCGAGGGCGGCGAGTCCTGGGCTGCGCTGTCCTTTCAGCAGATAGCCCACCGAGCCGTGGGAGATTCCCGCGCCCGCGCCGATCTCGTCGAGGGTGTACTGCTTGCCGTCGGGTTTGAGACGCGTTTCGCGCAGGAAGTTCAGGCGCTGTTGAAAGTTCTGCTGCACGTCTCCAGGGTCCACGTCCGTTCCGTCGAGCAGCGCGTTCACCTTCTCGGTGAGGATGCCGGTCTCGTGGGAGAGCTTGTCGATGTCGATGGCGCCGCGATCCAGGTCGAGTACGTGAAGCAGCTCGTCGATCGCTGCGACGGCCATCGCGAGCTCATCCACCTGAAGGTCAGGCGTGTGGTCCATGGCCGAGCGGTCTCCTGGTGGGTCAAGTCGGATTGGGTCGGGCCGGCGCGTGTGCCGGAAGGCTATCGAGTCGCCCGCATCTCGTGCGTGCTCGGAGGCCCGTTTGGCGGGCGTTTTTTGGTCCGGTGCACGGTGGGGCGGGCTGGGGGCGGTCGTCGGCCTCCCGCCTCCCGCCGGTCGGTGCGAACGTGAGCGTGCGGCCCCGGGCGTCATGAACGCCTGTGCATCATCCGGCAGTTCATATCGAACCAGCACCAATGAAGTGACACCACCCATGGCCCGGACAGACCTACGCCGGCGCCTTCGGCTTGCGCGGCAGTTCGGCGTGCCGTATCGCGTCGCAGGACAGGGCGATGGGCACGCCCACGCCGGCGAGCGCGCCGGAGGCCACGAACACCGGGGCGGCGCCCCAGGCTCCGATCGCGGCGCCGACCAGCGGGTAGGTCAGGGGCGCGAGGCCGACCGCGGTGATCATGACGACCGAGGTGACGCGGCCCAGGTAGGCGGGGTTCGCCTCGGTCTGCACGAGGGTGTTGTTCAGGCTGCCGAAGGCGCCCGCGCTCAGCCCGGTCACCGCGGCCACCACCACGGCGAGCCACAGGTCGGGCACCAGTCCGAGGGAGGCCGCGCCGGCGCAGCTCACCAGCAGCGCGGCGGACATCGTCAGGCCGCCCCGGGGCAGCCAGCCGACGACGGCGAGCAGCGCGGCGCTCGCCGCCGCTCCGGCTCCGAAGGCGCTGATGATGAAGCCGTAGCCGGAAGGTCCCCAGCCGCGTTCGTCGTTGAGCAGCACCATGCCGACGTTGAGGGTCCCGGTCAGTGCGAACTCGCTGATCGCGCCGACGAGTACCAGCGGGAAGACGAGGCGTTGACGGCGTATGTAGCGCAGGCCGTCGGTGATGTCGTGCCATGCGCTGCCGGCCGGCGCCGGCGGCTCTTCCTCGTCGCGCGGTTCGAGGGGCCGCAGTCGTACGGTCAGGAGCAGGGGTAACGACAGGGCGAACAGCAGGCCCGCGACGGCGAAGGCGGCCGCCGCGCCGCCGAGTCCCATGGCCAGGCCGCCGATCGGCGGGCCGGCGATCTGGCTGAGCCGGATCGTCAGCGAGCGCATGCCGGTCACCCGGGCCAGTTGGTCCGCACGGGTGATCCGGGGCGGCAGGGCGCCTACGGCGGGCATGAACAGGGCGTCCACCGTGCTGAAGATCAGTGCCGTCGCTATGAGGATCCACAGGGCGGGCCCGCTCAGCGCGATGGCCGCGGCCACGGTGAGGATGAGCAGACAGCGCACCGCGTCGCTGCCGAGGACCACCCGCCGTGGGCCGAAGCGGTCGGCCGCCACGCCGCCGCCGAGCATGAGCAGCGCGCGCGGCAGTGCTCCCGTCGCCATGACCAGGCCGATTTCGGTGGGCCCGGCGACCTTCTCGGCGGACCAGGCGAGGGCGACGAAATAGACGCTGTCGCCGACGAGCGAGGCGGTGTACGCGGTGAGCCACCGCAGCACGTTGCCGTCGCGATAGGCCGGGCGGGCCTCGGTGGCGTGCGCGCGCGGGGGCGTCTCCGTGGGGGCCACGGCTGGCTCCAATCGATGGGGGTACGGGTCCGGTCAGGGCCGGAACGGGAAGCCGTACAGGTGCACTGACACGTGCTCGCGGTCCGTGGTGTCGCCGGCCGCCTTGGCGGCCTTGCCGCGCTCTCGCCACCGTCGGGCCAGCGCGTCGAGTTCCTCGCCCAGCTCGGCGAGTTCCCCGGGGTTGAGTTCCAGCATCCATTCGGAGCTGAACGCGGCGTCGGTCCAGGCCGTGCCCCAGGCGGCGGTCTGGTCCAGGTACGCGCGGTACTGGGCGACGCGGGTGTCGACGAGGCCGCGGGTCACCGCGCCGACGGCGGCGGTTCCCTCGGGCGTGTCCGCGAAGTCGGAGTCGCGAAATCCCCAGCCCTCTTCGGTCGCCACCCGCCACCACCGCTCGCGGCCGTCGGTGCCGTGCCCGCTCGCCTCGGTGAGGAAGCCGTGCTCGGCCAGCTTGCGCAGGTGGTAACTGACCAACGACGGCGCCTCACCGACCTGTTCGGCGAGCTGGGAGGCGGTGGCGGTGCCGGTGGCGTACAGCAGCCGGTAGAGCCGCATCCGCAGCGGGTTCGTGAACGCCTTCAGCCGGGAGAGGTCGGTGATCCGCTCGGTCTTGCGCTGTGACGGCATGGCCGCAGCCTAGATATGAAGCACAAGTTGCGCAATAAGATTTTCGCATCTGCCCGCCTGGGCGTCCCTCGGCAACATTCGTGGACAGCCGGCCCGGCAACGGCGGTCGTGCCGGTAACGACCCGGCATCTGCCCGCAGCGATCGCGGCCGGTATTGCCGATGCGTTGCCTGGCAGTTGTCTCCGGGCACGGCATCTAATCGGTCGAGCGCCGATCCGGTGGTGAGCCCGTGGGCCGAACTTGAATCGACGAAGGATGTCACGCATGCATGCGTCGGACAGCGGTGTCAGCCGCGCCCAGGAGAGAATGCTCACCGGCCACGCCGCCGGTGGGGCCTCGCCCTACCACCTCGTGGCGAGCGCCGCCGTCACCGGTCCGCTCGACACCGACCGGCTGCGCGAGGCGGTGAGTGGGCTCGCCCGGCAACGCCCGGCGCTGCGCACGCTGTTCACCCGCGACGCCGACGGCGGAGTGCCGGGGAGCCGGGTGGCCCCCGGCTGGCGGCCGCCCCTCCTGGAGCAGCACCTTCCGCCGGTGCCGGAAGGCGCCGACCTCGTCGAGGTGGCCGAGAGCCTGCTGCTGCCCGCCGCGCCCGAGTTGTTACGGCCGTACGAGCGCCCGCCCGTCGTGTTCGCGCTCACCCACGCCGGGCCGCGGGAGGCGGTGGTGTCGGTGCTGGCGCACCAGGCCGTCGTCGGCGTCCGGGAGACCGCATGCCTGTGGGAGGACCTCGTCGCGGCCTACCGTGACCCGGCGGCCGAACTCCCGCCGAACACGGCCCCGTTGCCAGCGGCCGAACTCCCGCCGAACACAGCCCCGTTACCGGCCGCGGACCTCCTCGCCGAACGCGTGCGGCGCCTCGCCGACTGGCCCGGCGTGGTGGAGCTGCCCAGCGACCTCACCCGGCCGCCGACGCGGACGTTCACCGGCGCCCGGCTGCCCTTCACCCTCCCCCAGCCCGTGCTCGCCGACTGCACACGGCTCGCACACCGCCTCGGCGTGCCGCACGACGCCGTACTGCTCGCCGGCTGGGCCCTGGCCGTCGCCCGCCGGGCCGGGGTCGACCGGCTCCTGGTCGAGACGCGGCCGACCGCCGGCGCGGGCCTGGTCGCGTGCGAGATCGCAGACGATGACACCGTCGACGCGTATGTCACGCGCACGGCCCGGGAGATGGCGCGGTCGGCGCGGTACGACGGCGTCGCGTTCGACGACCTGGCCGAGGCCCTCGCGGCGGGCGGTGACCCGTCGCGCCACCCGCTGGTGCAGTTCGCGTACGAGAGCGTCGGCGGACCACATGCCCTCGCCGTCGGCGAGGTGCGGTTCGAGGTGCGGACCGCCCGGCTCGGCGGGCTCGCCCACGACGCCGTGCTGCGTGCCCGGGGCGGGAGGCTGGAACTGGAGTACGCGGCGTCGGCCCTGTCCGCGCAGGAGGCGGCGGACCTGGCGGGTGGTGTCGTACAGGCGCTCACGGACATGGCCGCGGATCCACGGGCTTCACTGGCGGGCCTCACCACGATCACCCCGGCCCAGCGTCGCCGTCTTGAGGACGTCGAGCAGGGACCCGACGTCGACTGCTCGGCCGGGCTGTGGCAGCTGATCGAGGAGGCCGCCGCCCGCCACCCGGACGCGGTGGCCGTGCGCGACCCGGAGCGCTCCCTGACCTACCACCAGTTCATCGCGGCCGCCGAGCGGTTGTCCGCGGATCTGGCCGCCACCGGGGTCCGCGAGGGCGACCGGGTGGCCGTCGCCGCCCGCCGGTCCGTCGACCAGATCGTCGCCGTCGCCGCGATCGTCCGGATCGGGGCGGCCTATGTCGGTATCGAGGCGGACATGCCGCCCGCGGCGGCGGCCCTGGTGCTGGACACCGCCGGGGTACGGGTGATCCTCGGCGACGAGGACCGGACAGCGGGCCTGGGCGCCGCGGCGGAAGGCAGGGTCACGCTGCCCACGGCCGGCCCGCACACCGGCCGGCCGGTGCCGCCCCCGGCCGTCGCGGCCCCGGAGCGCACCGCGTATCTGACCTTCACCTCGGGGACCACGGGGCGGCCCAAGGGGGCCGTGATCCCGTGCCGGGCGGTCGTGCGGCTGTCCCGCCGGCCGAGCTGGCTCCTGCCGGGCGCCACCGCCCGGTTCCTGCGCATCGCGCCCATGGCGTTCGACGCGTTCACGCTGGAGGTGTTCCCCGTCCTGCTGGCGGGCGGGACGCTGGAGGTCTTCGCGGACGAGCACATCACCGTGAGTGCGTTGACGGCGTTCCTGGAGGAGCGCGCGATCACCGGACTGTATCTGTCGTCCGGGCTGTTCCGGCTGGTCGCGGACTTCCGGCCGGACGCCTTCCGCAGCGCCGTGCAGGTCCTGACCGGCGGCGAGGTCGTGCCCCCGGGTCAGGTGCGGCAGGTGCTGCGCGCCTGCCCCGGTCTGACGGTCACCAACGGTTTCGGCCACTCGGAGAACACCAGCTTCACCGTGGTGCATCACGTCGACGACCCGGCCCAGGTAGGCGCCGACCTGCCGGTCGGCAGGCCGATCGACGGCACCGGCGTCCTCGTGCTCGACAGCGCCGGGCGCGCCGTCCCGCCCGGTGCCGTGGGGGAATTGTTCACCTACGGCGACGGGCTGGCGCAGGGCTACGCGGGCCTGCGGGACGAGACCGCCGAGGCGTTCGGCGACTTCGGCCGGCCCGGCGGGCGGCGGCTGTACCGCACCGGTGACCTGGTCCGGTGGGGCGGCGACGGGTACCTGCGGTACGTCGGGCGACGCGACCGGCAGGTCAAGATCCGCGGGTTCCGCGTCGAACCCGACCACGTGGCGGGCGTGCTGCGAGCGCACCCAGCGGTGCGCGACGCGGCGGTCGCCGTCGTGGCCGAGAACAACGGCGACAAACTGCTGCTCGCGGGCGTGATCCCGCACGAGGGCGGGGCGTTGCCACCAGACCTGCGGTCCTTCGCTGCTGAGCGGCTTCCCGGCTACGCCCAGCCCAAGCAGTGGGCGGCGGTCGAGGAGTTCCCGGTGACGCGCAACGGCAAGCTCGACATCGCCCGGCTGGCCGCGATCGCCGGCCCGTTCCCCGACGCTCCGCACAAGGCTCCGGAGCCGGCACCCACGGCCCACCGGCCCTCGGACGCGGATCGCCTCGCGGAGGCCATCGCGGACGCCTGGGAACAGGTGCTCGGCCACCGCGACTTCGGGCACGACGACTGGTTCTTCGACGTCGGCGGCGACTCGCTGCGGCTGATCCGGGTCCAGGCGATCCTCAGCCGCACGCTGCCCGCCTGGAACATCACGATCAGCGACCTCTACACCTACCCCGCGATCGACGACCTGGTCGCCGTGCTGCGCGAGGAGTCCGCGGAGGACTCCGCCGAGGAGGAGAGCGCCCATGCCCCGGCGTGACCCGCGAAGCGGCGGACGGCCCGACTGGCTGTATCCGCTGCGCAAGACCGCCGCCCAGCCTCGGGCCCGGCTTGTCGTGTTCCCGTACGCCGCCGCCGGAGCGACGGCCCTGCGTCCCGTACTGACCGGCCTGCCCGACGAGATCGAACTCCTCGGCGTCGCGCTGCCCGGCCGGGAGCGCCGCTTCAGCGAACCACCGGCGAGCGCGCTCGACGAGATCGTGGACGCGGTGGCCACGGAGCTGACGGCCGGCGAGCCGGTGCCGACCTGTGTGTTCGGCCACTGCATGGGCGCGGGCATGGCACTCGTCCTGGCACTGGCGCACCCGCACCTCGTCCGCGGGGCGGTGGTCAGCGGGCGCAACCCCCCGGACGTGCCGAGGTCGACGTACCGGCCCATGGACGACGCCGACATCGTCGGCTTCCTGGAATCCGCCGGGAACACCGCTCCGGAGCTCCTGGCCGACGCATTCTGGCGGAACAAACTGCTGGAGCTGTTCCGCAGCGACGCCGAACTGGGCGAACAGGCGTCCCAGGTCATCGAGGCCGGGCCGCTCGGCCAGGACCTGCTGGTGCTCGGCGGCGCCGACGACCCGTACGTCTCCCCGGGCGGGCTGGACTCGTGGGCGGCGCGCACCAGCGGGCGGTGCGACGTGCTCGTACTGCCCGGCGACCACTTCTTCGTCATCGATCCGCCCAACATCCCGGTCATCACGCGCGCCCTGGGCGACCTCGTCCTCGGCGCGCCGGCGAGCACAGGAGGCGAACGTGGTGGCAGCCCACGAGTCGGGCGACCGTGAAGCACTGCTCGACTGGAACGAGAGCCCCATCGGCCCACCCCCGATGGCCGTCAAGCGCGTCGTCGAGGCCGCCGGGCGGCTGCACCGGTACCCGCGCGGGCTCATGGAGGAGGTGACCGCGCTCACCGCGGCCCACGTCGGGGTCGCACCCGAGCAAGTGCTGCTCACCGCCGGCGTGGACGAGGCGGTCGATCTGACGCTGTCGCTGGCCCGGCGCGCCTGGGGACTGCGGCCGGGCTTCGACGGATACCCCGACCGCGCCGAGGCGAACGGCAAGCCGTTCCACGGAATCGAGCTCGACGCGCGGTGGCAGCCGCCGCGGCCTCCCGCAGAGCTCGGCGAGGGCGACATCGTCTACCTGGCGCAGCCCGGCAACCCCATCGGCCTCCTGCTGCCGGACGAGTGGATCGACGCACTCACCTGCGAGCACCTCCTGATCGACGAGACCTATCTCGACTTCTCCTCCCGGCCCAGTGTGCTGACCCGCCCGGGGCGCCCCGGCAGGCTCGTCTACCGCAGCTTCTCCAAGGCCGCGGGCCTGGCCGGCATCCGGATCGGCTGCCTGATCGGCGAGGCGGCGACGATCGGCCGGCTGGAGCCGCTGCGCCGCTTCATGCCGATCGACGCCGTCAGCCTCAACGCCGTCGTCGGTCTGCTCGAAGAGCCCGAGTTCATGACCCGGCTCACCACCCACGTACTCCAGGCCCGCCCCGCCCTGTGCGCGCTGCTGCGCGAGAGCGGACTGTTCGCCGAAGTCATCGAGTGCGAGACGAACTTCGTGCTGGCCAGGCCCACCGAGGCGGCCCGTGACCGCATCGTCCCGCGGCTCGGCCAGGACCTGGTCCGGGTCAAGGACTGCGCCGTGCTCGGCCTGCCCGGCTGGCTGCGGATCAGCGTCGGCTCCCGGGACGACCAGACGCGCCTGGCCGACGCCCTCGGCCGCGTGACGACCACAGAGAAAGGCTGACACCTCATGCTCACGGACGACTTCGAGCGCCGCCTGATCGAACACACCCAGCCGGTCCGCCAGTTCTTCCTGGCCCAGGCGCTGCACCACGCCCTGCACGAGGGCCTGTTCGGCGCTCTGGAGGACGAGCCTGGCGCCGACGCCGACACGCTGGCCGAGCGCCTGGGCCTGGACGCGTACCGCACCGGCGCGCTGTTGCGCTACCTGCGCAACGAGGGCTACACGACGCTGGAGGACGGCGGCTGGTCACTCAGCGCGAAGGGCCGCGAGGTCCGCACGTTCGCGCCCTGGTACGAGATGCTGGTCGGCGGCTACGCGCCGTCCATGGACCAGCTCGGCGACGTCCTGAAGGACGGCTCGCGCTACGCCTCGCGCAACACCACGAAGGTCGGCGAGGGCAGTTGCGGCATCGGCACGTACGACGCGCTGCCGCTGGTGCAGACGCTGCTCGACTCGGCCGGGGACAGCCTGCACAAGATCATCGACTTGGGCTGTGGCGACGGCAGCTTCCTGATGGACGTGCTGACGACCCGGCCGAAGCTGAACGGCGTCGGTGTCGAGCCGCACGAGGAGTCGATCGTCCTCGGCGAGCGCCGCCGCGCCCAGCTCGGCCTGGAGGAGCGCATGGAGCTCGTCAAGGGCGGCGCCCTCGACGCGGCCGGGCTGGACCTGGCCGACGGCGGCGACGGGATCTGCTTCATGACCGCCTTCGTGCTCCAGGAAGTCATGCAGCAGGAGAGCCCGCAGGCCGTCGAGAACCTGCTGGCCACCGTGTTCGAGCGGCACCCGAAGGCCCGCTGGCTGATCGTCGAGATGGACCACAAGCCGCTTTCCCCAGTGATGGGCAGCCACGGCCTGGCGCTGAACTTCTACAACCCCTATTTCCTGATCCACTCGATCACCCAGCAGCGGCTGGAGACCCGCGAGTGGTGGGACGCCATGTTCGACCGGCTGGGTCTGACGGTCGAGGCGGCGTCCACCCCGGACCCGCGCGCCGACTCGACGGGCTTGCAGTTCGGCGTGCTGCTGGCGAAGCGGCGGTGAGTGGGCCGACCGTGAAGGTCGCCCGGGCCCCTCGCGGCGAGCGGACCCGTGACGGGCAGCTGACCTTCCTGCTGTGCACCGTGCCGTCGGACTCCCACATGTGGAACCTGGTCGCGCTCCAGCTCCTGATCGAGGAGATGGGGCACCGGGTGGTCAACCTCGGTGCCTGCACGGCCGTGCCGCTGGTGATCGAGACCAGCCGGGCCGAGCGGCCGCACTGCGTCGTGGTCAGCACCGTCAACGGGCTCGGCCGCATCGACGGCGCCGCGCTGATCACGGCCCTGCGCGCCGAGCCGGACCTGGCCGCGCTGCCCGTCGTGATCGGCGGCAAGCTCGGCTTGCGGGGCCGGGGTGACACCGACCCCACGGCCGAGCTGCGCCGGCTCGGCTACGACGGGGTCTTCCCCGTCGGCGAGTCCGCCGAGCAGGCGCTGGCCGGGTTCCGCGCGTTCGTGGCTACCTCGTTGAAGCGGGCCCGATGACCGGTGAGCACGCTCCGTTCAGCGCGTTCGTGGCCGCCCGGCGGCGCACGAACACGCTGATCGTGCAGCCCCGGATGGGCTTCAGCGATCCGGATGTGATGCGCCGCGGGCTGCTGGCCGTACGCGCGGCCGGTGTGCCCGCAGTGGGGACGGTGACGCTGGACAGCTTCACCCGGCAGGGCGAGCACGATCGCGCCGCGCTGGCCCGCGAGGCGAACGTGGAGCTCAACGGCTACGCCCTGGTGGCCATGGGCGCGGAACGCACCGCCCGGATGCTCGACGGGATCGGCGGCCCCGGCTTCCCCATCCAGGTCCGGCACGGCTCGCCGCGCCCCGAGCGGATCTTCCGCACAATGCTCGCGGCGGGCGTGGAGGCCACCGAGGGCGGGCCGGTGTCGTACTGCCTGCCGTACAGCCGGGTGCCGCTGCGGGAGTCGGTGCGGGCCTGGTCGCGCGCGGTCGGGCTGCTGGCCCGGCAGACCGACCGGGGCGTGCGCTGCCATCTGGAGACCTTCGGCGGGTGCATGCTCGGCCAGTTGTGCCCGCCCTCGCTGCTCGCCGCGATCTCGGTGCTGGAGTGCCTGTTCTTCGCCGAGCACGGCATCACCAGCATGTCCGCGAGCTACGCCCAGCAGACCTGCCCCGAGCAGGACGCGGAGGCGCTGGGCGCGCTGCGCCTGCTGTGCGCGGAGTACCTGCCGGGCGTCGACTGGCATGTCGTGCTGTACACGTTCATGGGCCTGTATCCGCGGAGCCGTGACGGCGCGAACGAGTTGCTGCGGCAGAGCGCCAGGCTCGCGGTGCGCACCGGGACAGAGCGGCTGATCGTCAAGACCGTCGCGGAGGCCCACCGGATCCCGACGATCGCGGAGAACGTCGAGGCACTGCGGCTCGCGCACCGCACCGCTGAGGCCGAACCGTCCCCGACGGGCCCGCCCGCCGACCGCGACACGGAGGTGTACCAGCAGGCCAGGATCCTCGTGGACACCGTTCTCGGGCTCGCGCCGAGCGTCGCGCAGGCCCTGCCGATCGCGTTCGAGCGGGGGCTGCTCGACGTGCCGTACTGCCTGCACCCGGACAACCGGAACGAGGCCAGGTGCCTGCTCGGACCGGACGGCCGGCTGGAGTGGTGCGACACCGGCCGCGTACCGCTGCCGGCCGCGACCCGCCGGCGCGGCCCGGCCGGTTTCGAAGCGCTGCTGGCCGACCTGGAGTTCCACCGGCGCCGGCTCGACCCCGTACCCCGTTGACCCTTGGGAGTGACCCGTGACCAGCTTTCCGTTCGCCTCGGACGCGACCCCGGCCGCGGCACCGCCGGACCTGCGGACGCATCTGTCCGCACTGCGGACGCGCAGCGCCGTCGCCGTTCAGCAGGCGATCCTGCAGGCGGCCCGGGAGTACCTGACCGGTGAGGGCTTCACCGAACTCCTCGCGCCGGTCATCGGGCCGGTCACCGACCCCGGTGCGCGCGGGTCCAAGCAGGTCGACATCGACTACTACGGCCACCGCTACAAGCTGATGACCAGCGCGATCCTCTACAAGCAGGCATCGCTGCTGTCCTTCGGCAAGATCTTCTGCATCGCGCCGAACGTACGGCTCGAACCGCTGGAGACCGCGAACACCGACCGGCATCTCGCCGAGTTCCACCAGCTCGACGTGGAGATCGCGGGCGCGAGCCGCGAGGAGGCGACGGAGGTCGCGCAGGGCGTCGTGACACACGCCGTGCGCCAGGTACTGGACAAGGCGGCGGGCCACCTCGACGACCTGGGCCGCGACCGTGACGCGCTCGCCGTCTGGCTGGACAGCCCCTTCGACCGGATCACGCACCGCGAGGCGGTCCGGCGGCTGCACGAACTCGGCCACGCGCAGGACGCGCAGACCGAGATCGACTGGGCGGGCGAGCGCCTGCTGTCCGAGAGTGAGAAGCGTCCCTTCTTCGTCACCGACTATCCGAAGGGCTCCCGCGGCTTCTACGACCGGGAGAGCACCACCGAGCCGGGTTCACTGCGCAACTTCGACCTGCTCGCGCCGGAGGGGTACGGGGAGCTGTGCAGCGGCAGCGAACGGGAGTACGACTACCGCCGGATGGTCGCCCGTATGCGCGAGACCGGCGAGAACCCGGCGAAGTACGGCTGGTACCTGGAGCTGGTCCGGGGCGGCATCCCGGCCAGCTCCGGCTTCGGGATCGGGGTGCAGCGGCTGACCCGCTACGTCGCCGGACTCGACGCCGTCTGGCAGGCCAGCCTGTTCCCCAAGCTGCCCGGGGTGGTCTCGGCGTGAGCGCGCTGCGGGCGGACGGATTCCCGGAGGCCGAGGTACGGCACCGGGCGCGCGAAGGCTCCGCGGCCGCCTTTCCGCAGGGCGCCGACTACGGTGCGGCCCTGTTCGGCGCCGCGGCACCCCAGCGGGCCGCGGCGGACCTGCTGGACCTGGCCCGCCTGGTGCCGCCGGTGTTCATGCCGCAGCGCCTGGAGAAGCTCGTCGACCTGGGCCGGGAACCGCTGTACAGCGACGTGGAACTGACCACCGACATCGGCGGCCTGCGCTCGCCGCTCCCGGTGTACCTGTCCGCGTTCGGGTCGACCAGGGCGGCGAGCGCGGAGGTCGGCGAGGCGGTGAGCCGGCAGGCCGGACGGCTCGGTCTGCCCATGGTGATCGGCGAGAACGTGGTGGCGCACGGCGGCTACGGCCGCACCGACGACGCGCCCGAACGGTCCATGCTGCGGCGGCTGCGGGCGTACGGCGAGGCGCTGCCGGACGGACTCGGCGGCGTCGCCGTACAGCAGAGCACCGAGGACGCCGACGCCGAGGTGTGGAACCTGGTCTACAGCGATCCCTCGGCGCTGCCCCTGCTGGAGTCGGGGCGGCTGGCGTTCGAGCTCAAGGTCGGCCAGGGCGCGAAGCCGGGTCTGGGCGGGATGACCCTGGTGGACCCCGGTACCGCGGCCCGGCTGCGCGAGCACTACCCGCTCGAACCGGTGCACGGCACGGGCGCGTTGCTGCGCAGCAGCAGCCCCGGCACGTACACCGAGGAGATCCTGCGCCAGCAGATCCGGCTGATGCGCAACAACTTCCCGCGCGCCCGGGTGTGGGTGAAGCTGCCCCCGGCCCGGGACGTCGCCGCCGCGGCGGCGCTGGCCTGGCAGGCCGGTGCCGACGCGGTCACGGTGGACGGGGCGGAGGGCGGCACCGGCTGGGCACCCAACGCGTTCCTGGACCACGTCGGGCTGCCGCTCGGCGAGTGCCTGCTGCGGATCGGCCGGGGCGGGGGCGCGCTGCTCGCGTCCGGCCGGATGTGGGAGGGCGCCCGGTGCGTCAAGGCGCTGGCGCTGGGCTGCCGGGCGGTCGGACTCGGGCGGGCGGCGCTGCTCGCCGCGGACGAGGACCGCACGGACGGGCTGGGGCACTTCGCGCAGTGCCTGGCGCTGGAGATGCGGCTGCTGATCAGCGCGTTGGGCCGGTACGCGCCGGGAGACCTCGGGCCCGAGGACGTCTGGCTGCCGCACGACGTCCGATCCCCCGCAGCCCCGGCCCCGGCCGGCGCGGAAGGCGTGCGCCGCCCATGAGCGTCACCGACCGGGCGATGACCGGACAGGCACACCGCGGGCTGGAGCTGACGCGGCGGTGCCTGAACCGGATCGAGCGGTACGACCCGCTGCTCAACGCCGTGCTGACCGTGGATCCGACCGCCCTGGAGCAGGCCGTACGGGCCGAGCGGCGGCGCGACCGCACGCCGCTGACCGGGGTGCCGGTGCTGGTCAAGGACAACATCGATGTGGCCGGGCTGGACTGCACGGCCGGTTCCCGGCTCCTCACCGGCACCCCGCCCGCCCGGGACGCGCCGGTCGTCGGGAGGCTGCGGGCCGCCGGCGCGGTCGTCCTGGGCAAGACCAACCTGAGCGAGTGGGGCAACTTCCGTTCCCAGGACGCGCCGGAGGGATGGTCTGCCGTCGGCGGGCAGACCCGCAACGCGCACGCGCCGGACCGCAGCCCGTGGGGGTCGTCCGCGGGATCGGCCGTTGCCGTGGCGGCCGGGATGGCGCCGCTGGCGCTCGGCACGGAGACCGACGGATCGATCGTCTGCCCGGCCGGGGCGAACGGCGTGGTCGGCGTGAAGCCCGAGCCGGGCCTGCTGCCCTCGGGCGGCGTCGTGCCGATATCCCCCGCCCAGGACTCCGTGGGGGTCCTCGCCACCACGTTGTCGCACGCCGCGCTCTGCCTGGCCGAGCTGACCGGCCGGAACGATCTGTCGGCGGCCCCGGCACGGCTCGCCGGGCGGCGGTTCGGGCTCTGGCACACCCCGGGTCTGCCCCGTCCCGCGCTGGATGCGGCAGCGTTCGCGCTGCGGGCGGCGGGCGCCGAGCTGGTCGAGGTGGACTTCCTGGAGCACTCCGGCCTCCTGCTCGCCGAAGTGGTCGCCCTGCAGGCCGAGTTCCCCGAGGCGGTGGCGGGCTATCTACGGACCCGCCCCGGCGCGCCGGACAGCCTGACCGGGCTGATCGCCGCGAACCGCGCCGACCCCGAGGAGCTGCGCCTGTTCGACCAGAGCGTCTTCGAGACGTCGGCCGCCCTGTCGGCCGAGGACCGCTCCCTGCGCGCCGAGGCGGGCCGGCAGGCCCGGACCCGGGCCCGGCAACTGCTCGACCGCGCGCTGCGCGGTGTGGATGCCGTGCTCGCCCCGACGAACCCGCCCGCCTGGCGGCTGGAGCCCGGCCGCCCCGATCCGCGCCCCGCGACCAGCTCCGTCCTCGCCGCGCTGGCCGGATACCCGATCGTGTCGGTCCCGGCGGCCGAGGACGGCGGACTGCCGCTCGGCGTGTCCGTCTTCGGGCCCGCGAACCTGGCCGGCCTGCTCCCCCTGGCCGCCGCCGTCGAACAGTCCTGCCCGGCCTACCGCGCTCCGGCGCTCACCGGGCCCCTGCCGTGAGCCACCCACCCGAGGAGATCACCGTGTCGCAGACAACTCCGGCGGCTCTGACCAGAGTCGGCCATGGTGACATGTTCACCGACCACATGATCAGCTCCGTCTGGACCGGGCCGGACGGCTGGCGGCCGGCCGAACTGGTGCCGCTCGCGCCGATCCCCACGCACCCCGGCACGCTCGGGGTGCACTACGCGCAGGTCATCTTCGAGGGCCTGAAGGCGCACCGGCAGCAGGACGGCTCGATCGCCGTGTTCCGGCCGTGGGAGAACGCCCGCCGGTTCCAGCGCTCGGCGCGCCGGCTGGCGATGCCGGAGCTGCCGGCGCGGATGTTCATCGACGCGATCGAGCGGCTGGTCGCGGCGGACGCGTCCTGGCTGCCCGCCGGCGACGACACACTGAGCCTGTACATCCGGCCGGTGATGTACGGGTCGGAGCCCAACCTGATGCTGCGTCCGTCGCGGGAGTTCCACTTCCTGGTCCTGGCCTTCCTCGCCGGCGGCTTCTTCGGCGAGCAGTCCGCCCCGCTGTCGGTGTGGGTGAGCCGCACGCACAGCCGCGCGATGCCCGGCGGCACCGGCGACGTCAAGTGCGCCGCCAACTACGGGCCCACCTTCATGGCCCAGCAGGAGGCCGCCGCAGCGGGCTGCCAGCAGGTGCTGTGGCTGGACTCGGAGGAGCGGCGCTGGGTGGAGGAGATGGGCGGGATGAACCTCTTCCTCGTCCGCGGCGAGGGACCCGGGGCGGAAGTGGTCACTCCCGAGCTGACCGGCACACTGCTGCCCGGCGTCACCCGCGACTCGCTGCTGGCCCTCGCCGCGCGGATGGGCTACCGGACGCGGCAGGAACGCATCTCGGTCGACCAGTTGCGTGCCGACTGCGAGTCCGGGGTGGTCACCGAGATGTTCGCCTGCGGCACGGCGGCCGTCGTCACCCCGATCGGGGTCCTTCGGGACGAGAAGAGCGAGTGGACGGTGGGCGACGGTCAGGCCGGCCCGACGACGACGGCCCTGCGGGACCGGCTCGTCGACGTCCAGCACGGCCGCTCCCCCGACCCGGACGGCTGGCTGCACCCGGTGCGCCTGCCGGGCACCGCACGGTGAGCCGGGACGCCGGATGCCTGCACGTGCTGTTCGAGCGGCAGGCGGCTGCTCGCCCCGGGGCGACCGCGCTCGTCCACGCCGGCGAGCGGATCGGCTATGCGGAACTGAACGCGCGCGCCGACCGGTTGGCGGGCGGTCTGGCCGCGCGCGGTGTGCCGCCCGGCCGGACCGTGGGGATCTGCCTGGACCGCGGGATCGACCTGGTGGTGGCCGTGCTGGGCGTGCTCAAGGCCGGGTGCGCCTACACGATGCTCGATCCGGCGTTCCCCGACCGGCGGCTCAGCGAGGTGATCGGCTCGGCCGACGCCGCGACGGTGCTCACCGAGCGCCGTACGCTCCCCCGCGCCGTATCGTTCGCGGAGGTCGCCGCGTACGAAGGCTCCGGGCCGCGGGTGCGGACCCGCGCCGCCGACCCGGCGTGCGTGATGTTCACCTCCGGCTCGACGGGCGCGCCCAAGGGCATCCTGACCCCGCACTCCGCGCTGACGGCCACGCTCGTCGGGCAGGACTACGCCGCGTTCGGCCCGGAGGAGGTGTGGCTGCAGTGCTCGCCGGTGTCGTGGGACGCCTTCGCCCTTGAGCTGTTCGGCCCGCTGATCACCGGCGGCGTGTGCATCCTGCAGTCCGGCGGCGCCCCGGAGCCCGAGGAGATCTCCGCTCTGGTCGAGGAGCACGGCATCACGACGGTGTACGTCTCCGCCAGTTTGATGAACTTCCTGCTGGACGAGCACCCGTCGATGTTCACCGGCCTCAGGCAGGTGCTCACCGGCGGGGAGCCCGCCTCGCTGCCCCACGTCGACCGGCTGCTGCGGGAGTTCCCCGGGCTGCGCGTGGTCAACGGGTACTCCCCCGCCGAGAACACGATCTTCACCTGCTGTCACACCATCGAGGCGAGCGATGTCGCGGCCGCGTCGATCCCGGTCGGGCGGGCCATCGCGCACAAGGCCACGTACGTGCTCGACGAGAAGCTGTGCCCGGTGCCGCCCGGCGTCGCCGGTGAGCTGTACATGGCCGGTGACGGGCTGGCCTACGGCTATGTCGGCGCCCTCGCGCCGACCGCCGAGCGTTTCGTGGCCGACCCGTTCGGCCCGCCCGGACGGCGGATGTACCGGACCGGGGACCTGGTGCGCGAACGGGCGGACGGCGCCCTGGAGTTCCTCGGCCGCGCCGACCAGCAGGTGAAGATCCGCGGGTTCCGGGTGGAGCCCGCCGAGATCGAGGCCGTGCTGACCTCCCACCCGCGGGTGTCCCGGGCCGCTGTCGTCCCGTTCGGCGAGGGCACGGCAACGCAGCTCGTCGCGTACGTGGTCGGCGGCGCGGACGAGGAGGAGCTGCGCGCGCACGCGGCCGGGCGGCTGCCCGCACACCTGGTGCCCGCCCGGTTCCTCGGGCTCCCCGCCCTGCCGCGCACCGCGACCGGCAAACTGGACCGGGCCGCGCTGCCCGCGCCGACGCGTCCCGAGCCGGCCGGACGCCCGCCGGCGACGGCGGACGAGCGGCTGCTGTGCGGCCTCTTCGCCGAGGTGCTCGGCCTGCCCGAGGTGCGTCCCGAGGAGAACTTCTTCGCTCTGGGCGGCCACTCACTGGCCGCCGCGAAAGTGGTCGGCCGGCTCCTGCGGCTCGACGGCGTCCGGCTGCCGGCGCGTACCGTCTTCGACGCGCCGACCGCGGCGCGGCTGGCGGTCGAGCTGGAGCACGCACGGCGGGCCGGGCACGCCACGGCCGGGGCGGCCGACCGCATCGAGCGACGGCCTTACGACGGTCCGGCGCCGCTGTCCCCGCTCCAGACCCGGCTGTGGATCGCGGACCGGCTGAACCCGGGCACCGCGGAGTACGTGATCCCGATCGCCCTGCGGATCGGCGGGCCGCTGGACCGCGCGGCGCTGGCGGCGGCGCTGACCGCGATCGTGGCACGGCACGAACCGCTGCGGAGCCGGATCGTCGAGGCCGAGGGAGAGCCGGTCCAAGTCGTCGACCCGGCCCGCCCTGTGGCCCTCGCGGTCACCGACATCACGGATGCCGGGCGGTTCGTCGCCGAGCAGGCGGGGCAGGGCATCGCTCTGGCGAGCGGCCCGCTGCTGCGCGTCGCGCTGGGCCGCCTCGCGCCGGACGACCACGTACTCACGCTGTGCGTGCATCACATCGTGGCCGACGACTGGTCCGTGTCCCTGCTCGCCTCCGAACTCGCCCACCAATACGCCGAAGCCGCCGGCCTCGCCGGTCCGCGGCGGGACGTCCTGCCCGAACTCCCCGTCGCCTTCCGCGACGTGGCCGCCTGGCAGCACGCGCGCAGCGGCCACCTCGACGCCATGGCCGCGTACTGGCGCGAGCGGCTGGCCGGCATGCCCACCGTCGTGGAACTCCCCGCCGACCACCACAGGCCGATCCGGCGCGACATCCGCGGCGACCGCCGGGAGTTCACCGTGCCGGCCGAACTCGCCGAGCGTGTCGCCGCTTTCGGGCGGGCGCACCATGCCACCGGCTTCATGGTTCTGCTGGCCGCGTTCACGGTGCTCGTCCAACGCTGGACCGGCATGCGTGACTTCGGCATCGGCACTCCGGTGGCCGGGCGCGATCACCCGGACACCGAGTCGCTGATCGGTTTCTTCGTCAACACCTTGGTGCTGCGTGCCGATCTGTCGGGCGATCCCGACTTCGCCACCGTGCTGGCCCGGACCCGCGAGACGGTCCTGGACGCCCTGCACCACCAGGAGCTGCCGTTCGACCGCCTCGTCGACGAGGTGAAGCCCGTACGCGACGCCTCGCGCAACCCGCTCGTACAGCTGGACTTCGCGGTGCGGACGGCCGAGACGTCCTCGTGGCCGCTGCCCGGACTCGACGTCCGACGGCTGCCCGCGTACACCCGCACCAGTAAGTTCGACCTGCTGCTCGACCTTGAGGAGCGCCCCGACGGGAGCCTGGCCGGAGTGGCCGAGTACCCGGTGGCCCTCTTCGAGAAGGCGACCGTGGACCGGTTGATCCGCCACTACCTCAGGGTGCTGGAGCATGCGATCGAGCGGCCCGACCTGCCGGTGGCCCGGTTGCCGCTGCTGCCCGGCACGGAACGGGAGTGGCTGGCGGACGTGCTGCGCGGCCCCGAACAGAGCGATGGGGAGCGAGCGACCCTCCCCGCGCTCGTGGCGCGGCAGGTGCGGCTGCGCCCGGAGGCGATCGCGGTGGACGACGGCACCCGGCAGCTGACCTACGGCGAGCTGGACGCCGAAGCCGCCCGGATCGCCGCGCACGTGGCCGCCGCCGCGGCCGGGCCGGAGGCCCGCGTCGCGGTGTGCCTGCCGCCTGGCTGCGACGCGGTCGTGGCCGCGCTGGGCGTACTGCGCGCCGGCGGGGTCGTCGTACCGCTCGATCCCGACGAACCGGCCGACCGGGTCGCGCAGGTGTTCACCGCCACCCGGCCCGCGATCGTGCTGACGCGACGCACCCTCGCGGAGGGACTTGAGGCGCGGGCGCTCGCTCCCGTGCTGATCTGGGAGGAGCTGGGCGCCGCTGCCACGGCCTCACCGGGCACCGTCCGCGAAGCCAACGCCGCCTACGTCGTGTTCACGTCCGGCGCGACGGGGGCGCCCAAGGCCGTACAGCTCACCCACGAGGGCGTCACACGGCTGGCTCCCGCGCTCTTCGGCGATCCTGATCGGGTACTCGCGCTCACCGTCCCGCTGGGCTCTGCCGCTGCGGTGCTCGCGATGTGGGGTGCGCTCGGCAACGGGGCCCGGCTCGTCCTGCGCGAGGCGGTCGCGGGGTCCGGGGCGACCTCGACGTGGCAGGCCGCGGGACGCCTCCACGCTCTGCTGAGGACCCGGCCGGACGCGTTCGACGGTCTGCGCCGTCTCGTCACCGGCGGCGAGCCGCTCAGCCCGGTACTCGTCGAGGAGCTGCTCGGCCGCGGCGTGCGGGTGGACAACGTGTACGGGATGGCGGAGGCGACCGGATTCGCCTGCGTGAAGGGGGAGTTGGGCCCCACGGACGGCGGCCGGCTCATCGGTCGGCCCGCCCCCGGGATCCGGCTCTACGTGCTCGACGACCGTCTCGCCCAGGTGCCGGTCGGCGTGCCGGGCGAGCTGATGGTCGCCGGCCGCGGCCTGGCCCGTGGATACGCCGGCCGGCCGGACCTGACCGCGCTGCACTTCGTCGCCGACCCCTTCGTGCCGAGGGAGCGGATGGTCCGTACCGGGGACCTGGTCCGGGTGCGCGCCGACGGCACGATCGAGTTCCTCGGCCGCCGCGGCGACCGGGGCGCCGTCCGGGGTCTGCCGGCCGACCCGGCCCGGACCGAGGCCCGGCTGTACGCGCACCCGGACGTGGGGCAGGCGTTGGTGGTGGACCGGGAGGCGCCCGGGGGTGAGCGGCACCTGATCGCGTACGTGGTCGGCCGCGGCGGAGCGCCGGTCGACACGGCCGCGCTGCGCCGGTTCTGTCTCGCCGGGCTGCCGCGCCACCAGGTGCCGGCGGCCGTCGTCGAGCTGGCCGGGTTCCCGCTCGGCCCGCACGGCACGGTGGATCGCCCGGCCCTGCCCGCGCCCTGACGCCCGACGGGGAATGCCGGCACACACATGCCGGTCGTGGCCTCCCACGACCGGCATGTGTGTGTCGGCGGTGACCCCTGATCAGACCTTGAAGGTGGGGAACAGCGTCTCGCGGTGGTCGATGCGGCCGCCGCGGAAGTGCACCCAGTCCCTGAACCGGAAGTCGACGTCGGAGCCGTCCTTGAGGGTTCCGGTGAAACGGCCGCGGACGGCGACCCAGGGGCCGTCCGCGATGACCTGGTCGAGCGAGTGCCGGCCGGTGGCGATGACGCGGTCGTGCTCGTAGAAGCGGCGCAGGGCGAGCGCGCCGTGCATGTCGGGCATGCCCTGGCGTTCGTAGACGACGTCGTCGTGGAAGTTCGCGAGGAACTCCTCCAGACGGCCGGCGTCGATCAGTTCGTAGCAGTGGCGGACGGTGTCGGTGTACGTCGTGTCTCCCATGGCGCTACCAGGTACTCCGTTCCTGTCGGTCGCTGTCAGTCGGCGTCCATCGCGGCGATGAGGCTCTTGGGCCGCATGTCGGTCCAGTGCTCGTTGACGTAGTCGAGGCAGGACTGCCGGTCGGTGGGGCCGCAGACGGCGTCCCAGCCCTTGGGCACCTCGGCGAAGGCGGGCCACAGGGAGTGCTGGCCTTCGTCGTTGACCAGTACGAGGAAGGACTGCTCGTCGTCGTCGAACGGGTTGGTCATCGTCTCTGTCCTTTCGGTGGGATCCGCGGGGGGTCGGGGTCAGCGGTGGTGCAGCAGGACCGGCGCCGACTCGAAGCCCCAGATGAGGTTGGAGCGCAGCCGCCGCGCGGGGCCCGCCGGTTCTCCGCCGGAGAACGTCGACAGCAGCTCGCCGAAGAGCACGCGCAGCTCCATGCGCGCCAGCGTGGCGCCCAGGCAGTAGTGCGGGCCGTTCCCGAAGGCGAGGTGGGGGTTCGGGGTGCGTGACCCGTCGAAGCGGGCGGGGTCGTCGAAGACCGTCTCGTCACGGTTGGCGGAGGGCATCCAGACCGTCACCGGTTCACCGGCGCGGATCGGCTGTCCGCCGATCTCGGTGTCCTCGCGTGGTGTCCGCAGCACGTGCATGGCCGGGCTGGTGTAGCGCAGGATCTCGTTGACCAGGGTGTCCAGGCCGTCGGGTGCGTCGGCCGCGGCCCGCCACTGGTCGGGGCGGTCGACGAGCGCCAGCAGGCCGCCGACGCTCGCGTGCCGGGTCGTCTCGTTGCCGCCCGAGATCAGGCCGTCGCAGTTGAGGAAGATCTCCTCGTCGGTGAGCGGGACCCCGTCGACGGTGCCGTTGACCATGGTGCTGATGACGTCTTCGCGGGGCGTACGCCGACGCTCGGCGACCAGCTCCTGGTAGTACTCCAGGATGCCCGCGTGCGCCTGGAGCCGCTCCAGCGGATCGGCGTCCCCCTCGCCGAACGCGACCCTGGTGGAGCGCAGCATGAACGGCCAGTCGGCCTTGGGCACGCCGAGCATGTCGCAGATGACGGACAGCGGCAGCACGGAGGCGACGTCGGTGAACTCGCAGCGCTCACCGTCCCGGACCGCGGCCAGCTCCTCCCGTACGGTGGCGCGCATGTTCCGCTCAAGGCGGGCGGCCATCCGCGGGGTGAACGCGGAGCTGATCACCCGTCGGATCCTGGCGTGCCGGGGCGCGTCCGTGACGATCATCAGCTTGCCGGAAGCGGCCTCGGTGGCGGCGGGGTTGTGGTCCAGCCGCATGCCCCGCCCGGACTCGAACGTCGTGGCGTCCTTGAGGACGCGGATGACGTCCCGGTAACGGGTGACGGCCCAGAAGCCGCTGCCGTCGGGCCTGGTGTTCCAGTGGACCGGCCGCTCGCGGCGCAGGCGCGCCCACACCTCTTCGGCATCTCCGCGGGTGGCGAAGTCCTCGTCCGCGAGGTCGATCCCGGCCAGGGCGGCGTGGGCGTCCGTCGTCATGACCCACCGTCCTGCGCTGGACCCGGCTCGTCGACGAGGCGTTCGGCCCGGGCGACGGCGAGGACGCCGGCGGGGGTGCCGAGCACCAGTTCCGGGAGATGGCGGGAGACGACCTCGATCGGCCAGTCCCACCACCTCGCCATGAGGAGCATGCCGACCTCGTCGGGCGTGTAGCGGGACCGTAGGGCCTTCGCCGGGTTGCCCGCGACGATCCGGTAGGGGCCGACGTCGGAGGCGACGACCGCGCCCGCGCCGATGATGGCGCCGTCGGCGACGGTGACACCCGGCATGACGGTGGCGTCGCGGCCGATCCACACGTCGTTGCCGATGATCGTGTCGCCCTTTCCGGCCGGGCCGCGCTCGATCAGCGGATCGATGAGGCGGTCCTGCCAGTCCCCGGGGAACGTGGCGAACGGGAACGCGGTCGGCCCGTCGTAGATGTGGTTGGCGCCCGCCATGACGAACGTGACGCCGGCGGCGATGGAGCAGAACTTCCCGATCCGCAGCCGCTGCGGTCCGAACGCGTAGCGGACGCGTTCCTCCTCGAAGCCGCCGGTGTCCTCGGAGGCGTCGTAGTAGGAGTAGGCGCCCGCGACGACTTTGGCGCCGGGGGCGAGCACCGGCCGGATGAAGACGCACCGGTCGTCGCCGAGCGGGCGGGGCTCGTCGGGGTCGGGGATGTCCAGGCCGTGGCCGCCGGCGGTGCGCCAGGCGTCGATCAGCGCGGCCCGGCCGTCCCGTCCCGTCTGTTCGTGTGGTCGTGACACCCGTGTGAATCCACCTTCCTGAGGACTGTTCCGGAGGGCCGGCGCCCCGTCAGCCGTTGGACGGGCGGTCCGCCGGTCCGTGGGGCAGGGCGGGCAGCTTGGACAGCGCGGTCCGCAGGATCGGTCCGATCTGGTCCATCGCCGCCTTCGTCATCATCGAGCCATGCTCGGCGTCGACCGTGTGGTGCTCGACCTCGCGGAGGTACGGACTCCAGGCGGCTTCGGCGGAGCCCAGGTCCGCGACCGAGCGGGCCGCTGCGATGCTCAGCACCCGGCCCCGGTATCCGTGCGGTGTGGGCGGGCCGAGAACGGCGGAGACGGCGAGCGCCGCGTTGATCAGCGCCTTGCTCTGCCGGTCGCCGAGGACGGTGTCCTCTCCCCCGCTGCTGAGGACTTCGCCGGTGACCCAGTCCACGAACTCGTCGGTGTCCGCACCCCGCACGAGCGCCTTCTCGTACGGCCGGGAGTCGAACATGGCGACGAGGTCGACCTGCCCGCCGGATGCTTCGATCCGGCTCGCCACCTCGTAGGCCAGCGCGCCGCCGAGGGACCAGCCCATGATGATGTACGGCCCGTCGGCGTGCGTGGAGGTGATCAGGTCGGCGTAGCGCTCGGCCAGCTCCGCCATCGACTCCACTGCGCGGAAGCGGCCGTGGCTCTCGGTCGCCTGGATGCCGTAGACGGGCTGTCCGCGGTCCAGGTGGGGCAGGAGCGCCGCGTAGCACCAGGCGAGCCCGCCAATCGGGTGGATGCAGAAGACGGGCCGGCCGTGGCCGGTGTCCCGCTGCAGCTCGATGACGTTGGAGAACGGGTCGCTCGGGGTGCCGTCCAGCCGGGCGGCGAGCGCGGCCGGGGTCGGCGCCTCGAACAGGGTGCTGATGCTGATCTCGGCGCCGAGCAGCGCACGGACGCGGCTGATGAGCCGGACGGCGAGCAGTGAGTGTCCGCCCAGCTCGAAGAAGGCGTCGTCCGGTCCGACCCGGTCCCGTCCCAGCACCTGGGCGAAGAGCCGCGCGAGCATCCTCGTCCGTGGGTCCAGGGCCGGCCGCTCGTCGGGGCGGGAGGCGGGGCCGGTGTCCGGCGCCGGCAGGGCCTCGCGGTCGAGCTTGCCGTTCGGCGTCAGCGGCAGGGCGTCCAGGACGACGGTCGCCGCCGGCACCATGAACTCGGGCAGCCGGTCCGCGAGGAAGCGCCGTACCTCCGCCGGGTCGAGCGCGACCGGGTCCGCGCCTGCGGCGGGCACCAGGTACGCGACCAGGCGGACGTCCCCGGGACGGTCCTCCCGTGCGATCGCTGCGGCCCGGCCCACCGCGGGGTGCCCGGTCAGCACCGACACGATCTCGCCCGGCTCGATCCGGAACCCCCGGATCTTCACCTGTTCGTCGGTCCGGCCGAGGAACACCAACTCGCCCTCGCGGGACCAGGACACGAGGTCTCCGGTGCGGTACATGCGGGCGCCGGGTGCGCCGAACGGATCGGCGACGAAGCGCTCCGCCGTCAGCCCGGGCCGGTTCAGGTAGCCGCGGGCCAGACCGGTGCCCGCGATGTAGAGCTCTCCGGGCACCCCGGGCGGCACCGGGGCCAGCATCGGATCCAGTACGTAGACCCGGGTGTTGGCCAGCGGGCGGCCGATCGGCACCGTCGGCTCGGGCAGCCGAAGCCGGTGCATGGTGGCGCAGACCGTCGACTCGGTGGGTCCGTAGGCGTTGACGACGCGTCCGAAGGTACTGGTCGCCTCGGCGACCTCGCGGGTGCACACCTCGCCGGCCGTCACCAGGGTGACCCCGGCGGCCTCGGTGTCGAAGTCCGTGCCGAGCAGCACGGCCGGCGGCAGCGTCGCGTGGGTGATCCGGTGGGCCCGGACGAAGTCGACGAGCCCGGGTCCGGCGGTACGGTCTGCCTCCGGTGCCACGACCAGGCACGCGCCGTTCGCCAGCGCCATCCACGTCTCCCAGACGGAGGCGTCGAAGCTGACCGGTGCGAACTGCAGCACTCGTGCCTCGGAGTCCACGGCGAGCTGCGCCACCTGGGAGGCGACCATGCTGGGGACCCCGGCGTGGGACACGACCACGCCTTTGGGCCGGCCGGTGGAGCCGGAGGTGTAGATGACGTACGCGGCATGGGCGGGCAGCAGCGGCCGGATACGGGTCGCGTCGGAAGGATCGTCGGTGGGCCGCTGCCGCAGCGACCGGGCGAGCGACTCGTCGTCCAGGACGAGGACCGGTACGCCGGGCTCGACGGGCAGCGCGGGCGCCACCGCCGCCATGCTGATCACGCACGCCGGCCGGGCGTCGCCGAGCATGAAGCCGATGCGGCTCTCGGGAAGTCCGGGGTCGATCGGCAGGTACGCCGCTCCGGCCTTGAGCACGGCCAGCATGGCGACGGTGAGCCGCTCGGAACGGGGCAGCGCCAGGGCGACGACTTGCTCGGGGCCCACCCCGCGTGCGATCAGCTCGTGTGCCAGCCGGTTGGACTCGCGGTTGAGCTCGGCGTACGTCAGCTCGACGTCCCGGAACACCACGGCCGTCGCGTCGGGGGTCCGGGCCACCTGGGCGGCGAACAGGCCGGGCAGCGTGGTGTCCGGCACCGGCCGGGCCGTGTCGTTCCACTCGACCAGCGCCCGCCGCCGCTCCTCGGGGGTGAGCACGTCGAGCTGCCCGACCCGGGTCTGCGCGTCGGCGGACACCTTCTCGATGACGCGGACGAGGCGCTCTGCCATCGCCTCCACCGTGGCCTCGTCGAACAGATCGGCCCGGTACCGGATCGACGCGGTGATCGGCTCCCCGGCGCCGTCCGCCGCACCGGGCTGCTGGACGTGCTGGAACACGAACGACAGGTCGAAGGGTGCGAGGCCGGGGCCCACCCCCTTCCAGTCGGCCTCAACGTCCTGCAGGGTCGGCTGCGTCCAGCCCCCTGTCTGCATCGAGACGCTCACCTGGAACAACGGGTTGACGCCGGGCACGCGCTGCGGGTTGAGCGCCTGGACCAGGGACTCGAACGGCACGTCCTGGTTCGCGAACGCCGCGAGGTCGGTCTCCCGCACGCGCCTCAGCAGTTCGGCGAACGTCGGGTTCCCCGATACGTCGGTGCGCAGGACCACGGTCTTCGCGAAGAAGCCGACCAGGCCGTCGAGCAGTTCGTCGGGCCGTCCGTACGTGGCCGTGCCCAGCGGGATGTCCGGGCCCGCGCCCGACCGGGACAGCACCACCGCGACCGCGGACTGGAGCGCCATGTACAGGGTCGCGTCGGCGGCGCGGGCCACCGCGGCGAGGCGTGCGGCGGCCTGCGGGGGCACCGAGAACCTGACGATGCCGGCCACCGGTGCCGCTCCCGGCTGCCGCGGGTGGTCGCACGGCAGCTGAAGTCGGTCGGGGATGCCGGCCAGCGTCTCGCGCCAGTAGTCGAGTTGCCGGGCGGCCGGGCTGGTGGGGTCGTCCTCGCTGCCGAGCAACTCCCGCTGCCACAGGGCGTAGTCGGCGTACTGGACCGGCAGCGCGGGCGGGTTCGGCGCCCTGCCGTCGAGGCGCGCCGCGTAGGCGTCGGCCAGGTCCCGCAGCATCGGCTCCAGCGACCACTCGTCGCACGCGATGTGGTGCACGACCAGCAGCAGCACGTGATCCGTGGGCCCGAGCTCGAACAGCCAGGCGCGCAGCGGGAGTTCGTGGGTCAGGTGGAACGGTTCGTCGGCGGCCGCGGCGAGTTCGTCGTCGAGCAAGGTCTCGTCGGTCGGCACGATCCTCAGTTCCGGGCGGGCCGCCCGACCGGTCAGCACCTGCTGGAACTGTTCGCCGTCCACGGAGGGGAAGACCGTGCGCAGCACCTCGTGCCGGTCCGCGACGTCGGCCAGTGCCGCCCGCAGGGCGTCGCCGTCGACCGGACCGGACAGGCGCAGCGCCAGGGGGATGTTGTAGGCGACGCCGCCGTCGAGTTCGCTCAGGAACCACAGTCGGCGCTGTTCGAACGACATCGGGACACGGTCGGGCCGGGCGGCCGCCCGCAGCACGGGCCGCGCCGACTGCTGGTCCTCCAGCCGCTTGACCAGGCGGGCCACCGTCGGGGCCTCGAACAGCGCCCGGATCGTCAGCTGCACGCCGAGGGCCGACCACACCCGGCCGGCCAGGCGCATGGCCAGCAGGGAGTGCCCGCCCAGATCGAAGAAGTCGTCGTCGATGCCGACCCGCTCGACGCCGAGCACCTCGGCGAACAGGTCACACAGGACCTGTTCCTGCACGGTGCGCGGGGCCCGTCCGTCGGTCGCGGCGCCGGTCCCGGGGGCCGGCAGCGCCTTGCGGTCGACCTTCGCGGTGATCGTCATCGGCAGCTCGTCCAGCACCACCAGAGCGGACGGCACCATGTAGTTCGGCAGGCGTCGCCGTACGAACTCGGTCACCTCGGCGGTCAGCGCCGCGGTGTCGGCACCCGCTGCCGGGACGACGTATCCGACGAGCCGCCGGTCGCCGGGACGGTCCTCGCGGACCGCCGTCACGGCCTGCCGCACCGAGGGGTGCGCGGCCAGCGCGGCCTCGACCTCACCCAGTTCGATCCGGAACCCGCGCAGCTTCACCTGGCTGTCGACCCGGCCGACGAAGAGCAGGTCGCCGTCCTCGTCCCACTGGACGAGGTCGCCGGTGCGGTACATCCGCGACCCGGGCGGCCCGAACGGCTCGGCGACGAAGCGCTCCGCGGTCAGGGCGGGCCGGTCGATGTAGCAGCGGGCGAGCCCGGCGCCGGCGATGTACAGCTCGCCGGGCGTGCCGACGGGCACCGGACGCAGCCACCCGTCGAGCACGTAGACCCGCGTGTGGTCGAGCGGTCCGCCGATCGGCAGGTGCTCCGGGACCTCTTCGGCCGCTGTGAGGGGGACGTGCGCGGTGGCGAAGGTGGTGGTCTCGGTCGGCCCGTACACATCGATGACGCCGGTCCCCGGGCATGCGTCGAGGACGGAGCGGACCGCGTCGGCGGGGACGGCTTCGCCGCCCGTCCACACCTCGCGCACACCCGCCAGGGCACCGGGATCGTCGGTGGCGATCATCCGGAACAGCCCGGTGGTCATGAACACCGAGGTCAGTCGGTGGTCGGCGATCGCCCGGCGCAGGGTGCGCGCGTCCACGTCGCCCGGCGGGATGACGACGACCGTGCCGCCGCGCAGCAGCGGCACCCACAGCTCGTATGTCGACGCGTCGAAGGCCAGCGGCGAGTGCATCGGCACACGGTCGTGCGCGCCGCCGTCGAAGCGCCCGTCGAACGCGAGGGCGACCACGTCCCGGTGGCGGGCGGCCACACCCTTGGGGACGCCGGTCGACCCGGACGTGTACACCACATACAGCAGCCGGTCGGGGTGGATCGCCGAGTCCGGGGCGGTGCCGGGGGCGGGCTGCGTCCTGGATTCGCCGAAGGTCAGCAGGCGGCCGTCGTGGACCTGCTGGGCGGTCGCCCGCCACATCGCATCGGTGATCAGCACCTCGGCGCCCGCCTCGGTCAGCATCAACCGCAGCCGGTCCTCGGGCGCCCGCTGGTCCAGAGCCAGATAGGCGGCGCCCGCCTTCGCCACGGCCAGCACGGTGACCACCGCCTCGACGGACCGGTCGAGCAGCACGCCGACCCGGTCCTCGGCGCGCACGCCCAGCGCGGCCAGCTCGGCGGCGAGTACGTCGGAGCGTTCGTCCAGTTCCCGGTACGACACTCGCGTGTCCGCGCACTCCACCGCGATCGCCGACGGGTTGCGCCGTACCGCGGCCGCGAACAGGTCCACGACCGATCCGGCCGGTGTGGCGCGGCCGGTCCTGCCGGAGTGCCGCAGGACGAGGGCGCGTTCGGTCTCGGACAGCAGCTCCAGCTGTCCGGTGGGCCGCACGGGCTCGGCCGCGAACGCTTCGAGCAGCCGGATGAGGCGCCCGTGCAACTGCCGGGCGGTGGACGGGTCGTAGACGTCCTGCCGGTACCCCAGCTCCACGCGCCAGCTCGGGCCGGGGATGACGGCCAGGCTGAGCGGATAGTGGACGACCGGCGGCTGCAGGTCGGCGTCGTGGTCGCTGATCGCGAGGCCCGGGGCCTGGTGCGACTGGCTGTCGCGCGGCGCGTTCTGGAAGACCGTGGAGGTGTCGAACAGCGCGTGGAGGCCCGCCTGTTGCTGGATCGCGGGCAGTCCGATGTGGTGGTACGGGCTGAGCGCGGCCTGCTGCCGCTGGATCCGGGCGAGCAGTTCGTCGAGCGGCTGGCCGGGGTCGAGCCGGACCCGTACCGGGATGGTGTTGATGAGCAGGCCGACGATGTCCTCGACGCCCGGGATCTCGGCGGGCCGGCCGGAGACGGTGGCGCCGAAGACGACGTCCTGCCGGCCGGTCAGGCTCGCGAGGAGCAGCGCCCAGACGCCCTGGACGACGGTGTTCGGCGTCAGCCCGCGGGCGCGGGCCGCCGCGACGAGCGCCGCGGTCGCCGCCTCGCCGAGCTCGCCCACGACGAGCCCGGGCAGTGCGGGCAGCGCGGCGTCCATGCCCGGTGCGACGAGCGTGGGTTCCGGCAGCCCGGCGAGCGCCTCGCCCCAGGCGGCCAGTCCCTCGCCGAGGTCCTGGCGGGACAGCCAGGACAGGTACGCGCTGAAGGGCACCGCCTCGGGCAGTTCGGTGCGCCCCTCGTACATCTGCCACAGCTCGGCGAGTACGCGCGTCATGGACCAGCCGTCCCACAGGATGTGATGACTGGTCAGCAGCATCAGGTGCCGGTCGTGCGTCAGGCCGATCAGCGTCACCCGCAGCAGCGGGGGCCGCGCCGGGTCGAACCGTTCCAGCCGGTCCTGGCGCAGCAGTTCGGCGACCCGCTCCCGGCGCTCGTCCTCGGCCAGACCGGTCAGGTCCACCTCGTGCCAGGGCAGTTCCGCCTCGGCCGGAACGACCTGGACCGTCTCGCCGCTCTGGCGGGTCACGAACCCGGCCCGCAGGCTGGGGTGGCGCCGCAGCAGCCCCCGGAAGGCCTCTCGCAGCCGTGGCACGTCCAGCGCGCCGGTGAGGTCCAGCGGGGACTGGGTGGTGTACGGGTCGGCGGTGTCCCGGTCGTACACGGCGTGGAACAGCAGCCCTTCCTGCAACGGGGTCACCGGCCAGACCTCGGCCCCCGGACCGAACCCGGCCAGCAGCTCCGCGCGCTCCCGCGCGTCCAGGCCCGCCAGCGGGCCCGGTCCACTCGCCGCCCTGTCCTCCTCGGCCGGTGTCTCCCGTGACACCAGTGCCAGTTCCGCGACGGTGCGGCGCTCGAAGACATCGCGCGGGGAGAGAGGCAGGCCGGCGCGGTGGGCGCGCACGGCGAGCTGGATCGAGGTGATCGAATCGCCGCCCAGCTCGAAGAAGTCGTCGTCGACGCCGACATCGGTGACGCCCAGGACGTCGGCGAGCAGGCCGCACAGCAGTTCCTCGCGTGCGTCGCGCGGCGGGCGGGTCGCGCCCGACCCCGTGAACTCCGGCGCGGGCAGCGCCCGCCGGTCCACCTTCCCGGTCCTCGTCAACGGCAGCGCGTCCAGCGTGACGAACGCCGCCGGCACCATGTACTCGGGCAGCCGCGCGGCGGCGTACGCGCGCAGCTCCGCGACGTCCAGGACGCTGCCGTCCGCGGGCACCACGTAGGCGGCCAGCCGCCTGACCCGCGGCCGGTCCTCCCGCGCCACCACCGCGACCACGCGCACGCCGGGGTGCGTCCGCAGCACCGCCTCGACCTCACCGGGCTCGATCCGGAAGCCACGGATCTTGACCTGGTCGTCGGCGCGGCCGAGGAATTCGAGCTCGCCGTCCTCGGTCCAGCGCACCAGGTCGCCGGTGCGGTACATCCGTGCCCCCGGCGGTCCGAATGGCGACGCGACGAACCGCTCGGCGGTGAGCCCGGCCCGGTTCAGGTAGCCGCGTCCCAGGCCGGGACCGGCGAGGTACAGCTCCCCCTGGGCCCCGGGCGGCACCGGCCGCAGCGCGCCGTCCAGTACGTAGCCGCGGGCGTTGGCGACGGGACGGCCGATATGGGTGCGGACGTCGCCGGCGATCCGGCTGAACGTCGAGTCGACCGTGCACTCGGTGGGACCGTAGAAGTTGTAGCTCGGCACCTCCCCGGCGGCCAGCTCGGTCCACAGTGCCTCGTCGACCAGGTCGCCGCCGAGCGAGATGAGGTGGGGCCGGTAGCCGGGCCGGTTCAGCAGCCCGGCCGCGAGCAGCTGGGCGGCGTACAGCGGGGTCACGCTCAGCGAGTCGACGGCGTGCCGTGCCGCGTAGTCGATCAGCGCGGCGGCGTCCTTGCGCAGTTCCTCCCCGATCAGGTGCAGCTCGTGCCCGTCGACCATCCGCAGCAGGTCCGCCCACGCGGCGTCGAAGCCGAAGCCGGACACCAGCGCGACGCGCAGCCTGCGGCCTCCGGCCGCCTCGACGGCGGCGCGCATGTAGCCGTCGTTCTGCGCGTGGAACATGTTGACGATGCCGCGCTGGGTGAGCGCGACGCCCTTGGGGAGCCCGGTCGAGCCCGAGGTGTGGATCACGTACGACAGGTGCGACGGCAGCAGCGGGCGGACCCGGTCGGCGTCGGTCGGGTTGTGCGCCGGCAGGCCGGAACCGATGTCCTCGACGCGCAGTACGGGCGGTCCCTCGGGCGGTGTGTGGCCGGCGTCCGTGAGGACGGCCACCGGACGGGCGTCGGCGAGCAGCGCGGCGATGCGGTCGGCGGGCCAGCCCGGTTCGACCGGCAGGTAGGCGCACCCGGCCTTGAGGACGCCGAGCCAGGCCACGACGGCGTCAGCGGTCCGCGGCAGCATCACGGCGACCAGGTCGTCCGGGCCGGCGCCCCGGGCGATCAGTGCGTGGGCGAGCCGGTTGGCGCGCTCGTTGAGCTCGGCGAAGCTCAGTTCCTGCTCGCCGGCGACCAGGGCGATGGCGTGGGGGGTCTCGGCCGCCCGGTCCTCGAAGAGCGGGGGGAGGGTGCCCTCGCAGTCCGCGCCGTCCTCGCCGCTCCAGGCGTCGAGGAGCCGGTGCTCCTCCTCGGTCAGCAGGTCGATCCGCCCGGTGAGCCGGCCCGGGTCGGTGGCGACGAGCTCGAACACGCGCTTGGCCCGGTCGGCCAGGCGCCGGGCGAAGCCGGTGTCGAAGATCTCCGCCCGGTGGCTGATCTCGATGCGCAGCCGCTCGCCGGGGAAGACCTCGAAGCTCAGCGGGAAGTGCGTGAACCCCTGTGTCTCGTCGGCGTCGTGGCCGCTGATCTCCAGGCCCGACGCCTGGTGCGACCGGATGTCGCGCGGCGAGTTCTGGCAGACCGTGGAGGTGTCGAACAGCCTGCCGTGCCCGGTCCGCCGCTGGACGGCGGGCAGGCCCATGTGGTGGTACGGCGTCAGGGCGACCTGCTGCCGCTGGATCTCGGCGAGCAGTTCGTCGAGCGGCTGGGCCGGGTCGAGCCGCACCCGCACCGGGACGTTGTTGATGAGCAGGCCGACGATGTCCTCGACGCCCTGGACCTCGGGCGGCCGGCCGGAGACGGTGGCGCCGAAGACGACGTCGCGCTGCCCGGTCAGGTCCGCGAGCAGCAGCGCCCACACGCCCTGCATCACCGTGTTGAGGGTCAGGCCGCGCCCGCGCGCCACGTCCAGCAGCGCCGTGGTCAGCTCCTCGCTCAGCTCGTCGACCACTCGTGCGGGCGGCTCGGTCAGCGCGCCGTCCGCGCCGGGTGCGACCAGGGTCGGCTCGGCCAGGCCCGCCAGCGCCTCGTCCCAGGCGGCCAGGCCCTTCTCGGTGTCCTGGCGGTCCAGCCAGGACAGGTACGTGCTGAAGGGCACCGCTTCGGGCAGGTCGGTGCGCCCGTCGTAGAGCCGCCACAGTTCGGTGAGCGCCCGCGTGGTGGACCAGCCGTCCCACAGGATGTGATGGCTGCTCAGCAGAACCAGATGCCGGGGGCCGCCGAGGTGGGCCACGGTGACCCGCATCAGCGGCGGCCGCTGCGGGTCGAACCGTTCCAGCCGGTCCTGGCGCAGCAGTTCGGCGACCCGCTTCTGGTACTCGTCCTCGGCCAGATCGGTCAGGTCCACCTCGCGCCAGGGCAGTTCCGCCTCGGCCGGAACGACCTGGACCGCCTCGCCGGTCGGGCGCGTGACGAACCCGGCCCGCAGGCCGGGGTGGCGCCGCAGCAGCCCCCGGAAGGCCTCCCGCAACCGTGGCACGTCCAGCGCGCCGGTGACCAGCAGCGGTCGCTGCATGAGATAGGGGTCGGCGTTCTCCCGGTCGTACACGGCGTGGAAGAACAGTCCCTCCTGCAGCGGGGTCACCGGCCAGACCTCGGCCCCCGGACCGAACCCGGCCAGCAGTTCCGCGCGCTCCTGCGCGTCCAGGCCCGCCAGCGGATCCGCCACACCCGTCGGCCCGTCCGGCTCCGCTTCCCCTGCGGGGATCTCCCGTGCGGCCAGCGCCAGTTCCGCCACCGTCCGGAGCTCGAAGACGTCCCGGTACTCCAGGGCGAGCCCCGCCCGGACCGCTGCGGCCAGCAGCCTGATCGAGGCGACCGAGTCGCCGCCCAGCTCGAAGAAGTCGTCGTCGGCCCCGACCTCCGCGACGCCCAGAACCTCCGCGAACAACTCCCGCAGGAGCTCCTCGTGTGCCTTGCGCGACGCCTCCGACGCGACGGACTTCGATGGTTCGGCGATACGGCTGGCCTGGTTCATCTCGTCTCTTTCTCGGGTGGTCGGCGGTGGGCGGTCGAGCCGGTGGTCAGAGCCGTACGCGGTCCAGCGGCTCGGCCCCGTGCGCGGCGGACCGGCGGCTGACGATGGCCTTGCGCAGCCAGCGGTCGGTGCCGTCGTGCCGCGCGGTGAAGGAGTCCCGCCCGTGCACGACTCTGCCGTTGTCCAGGATCAGCAGCGAGCCGGCGTGGGCGACCAACGGCCGCCGGACCCGCTCCAGTTCGGTGAGCAGGGCGGTCAGCGCGCGTTGCGCCTCGGGATCGTCGTCGGCGCAGCGCATGAACGGGGTGTCCAGCCGGATGCGCGGGTTGGCCGGGTCGCCGAAGAGCACCGGGACGGGCCGGGGGTGGTCGCGCATCTCGATGGCCCGCAGCAGGGCCGGGTTGCCGGGCGCGCGCAGCTCCAGCTGCCGGATGTGCTCGTCGTCGGGGAGGATGTGGAACCTCTTCTCCGACAGCACGCCCCGGTCGCGGTCACTGAGCCGTATGTCGCGTATCGGGGCGACGAACGTGGGCACGGCGTCGGGGTTGCGGATGCCGAACAGCAGCAGGAAGTCGGGCGAGTCGGGGCGGAACGCGTCATCGGTGTGGAACGTCAGGAACGCCTCGCTGCCGTGCCCGCTCTCGCGCCGCTCGTCGCCCTGGATGGGGAAGATGTCCTGGACGAGACGGCCGTACTGGAGCGTCGCCCAGGCGAACGGCTCGCCCAGCGTCGAGGCGCACATCGCCAGGTAGGTGTCCGGCCTGATCGTCGCGTCGCAGCCCTCGGGGCGTTCCCAGTGGCGGGGCGTCGGCCCCACGGCCGCGTCGTGGATCGGGAAGCCGTTGACCACGCACGCGGTGGACGACGGGTCGTCACGGAAGTCCGCGAGGAAGCGGCGCAGCCCGCTCGGCAGCAGCTCGTGGCAGCCGCGGTACTTCTCGTAGAAGTCGGGCTCGGTCGGGGACAGCCCGCCCACGCTCAGCTCGTCCAGGGTGGCCTGCAGGTCGTCGACCTCGTCGCCGCTCAGCGTGTACTCGTCGGTGCGCACAATGGTTGCCTGATCCTTCCTCGATCGCAGGGAACTCAACTACCGATGACGCGGCTCCACGGAGATCGCCGTACCGAACTCGGTTGTCAGGGACCCGGTGATCTCGCCGCCGTCGATGACGAGTTCCTGACCGGTGATGAACCGCGCCTGGGCGGACGCGAGGTAATGGAAGGCCTCCGCGATCTCCTCCGGCTGTGCGTGCCGCCCGGCCGGAATGCGCGCGTTGACGTCGTCCAGCATCTGCGGGGTGTACTCGGCGCGTTGCATCGGGGTGAGCACGGCGCCCGGTGAGACGCACGCCACCCGGACGGCCGGGCTCAGTTCCATCGCGAAGGTGCGGCAGAGTGCCGTGATCCCCGCCTTGGTGGCGTTGTAGTCCGCGTAGTAGGGGAAGCCGCGGTGGGCGTTGACCGAGGCGGTGGCCAGCAGCACTCCTTCGCCCCGGTCGACCATGTGGCGCGCCGCCGCCCGCCACAGGCCCAGTACGCCCAGCAGGTTGACGTCGACGACGCGGCGGGCGTCGTCGACGGTGATGTCCAGGACGCCGCGGCGAAGGCTGATGCCCGCGTTCGCGATGACGACGTCGATGCGGCCGTGCGCGCCGTGCACATGCGCGACGGCCTGTTCCACGGCGGACCAGTCGGCGACGTCGGTCTCCAGCCAGGTGACGTTCTCCACCGCCGTCTCCGGCGGCTTCACGTCCAGGTTGTAGACCTGGTCGCCGGCCCGGGCGAATCGTTCCGCGGCGGCGAATCCGATTCCGCTCGACGCGCCGGACACCACAACGATGCGCATGACCGTGCTCCATCCTGATGAGTGGCTGGCCCCGCTTCATCGTCGTCGGAGGCAGCACGTCGTTACAGGCAGAACCCCGGCTATTCGACGGCGCGCCCGGCAGTATGGGCAGCAGCGGCAACGCGGCAGGCAAATGACGGGCAACCGGGAGCCGTTCGCGCCGTTCGCGGCGGGACGCTACGGCGTCGCCGAACCGTGCGCGTGAGCGCCGACGTCCGTCAGGAACTCCTTGACGTGACGCAGCATGCGGTACTCGTAGCTACGGCCGCGGTTGACCTGGAGCAGCGAGGCGTCGGCCAGATTGGCCAGAAGTGCCATCGTCTCCGGTGTGGTGAACTCGTCCTCGACGGTGCCCCCGGCGTCGAAGGAGACGCCCTCCGGGCGCTGCGCGAGCCGGATCAGCACCTCTTGGTGCCGTTCGTCGAGCAGTTCGAGGCTCCAGCGCAGGCTGTCCTGGACGCTGCGCTGGTGCGGCAGTGCCGAGGAGTCCGTGGAGCCGAGCAGCTTCATTCCGTAAGGGTGGGACAGCAGGGCGGACAGCGGCGCCGTCCGCAGTCGGTGCGCGGCGAACTCAAGTAATCGCGGGAGGCAGTCCAGCCGCCAGGCGAGTTCGGTGAGCCGTGGCAGGTCGTCGGAGAGGTCCAGGCTCGGGCAGCTCATCCGTACCCGGTCGGTCAGCAGCTGCACCGCGTCCTCGTTGGACAGCGGTCCGAGTTCCAGGATTCTGGCGCCGTAGAGCGGGGTGGCGCGGCGTGAGGTGATCAGCACGTGCAGCGTCGGGTAGTCGTTGAGCAGGTCCTTGACCAGCACGGGCACGGTGGACGCCAGGTGCTCGGTGTTGTCGAGGACGAGCAGCAGGCTCAGGCTGTCGGGCCGGTCCTCGCCGCTCAGCAGGCCGTGCACCGCTTCCAGGGAGTACTTCACCGCCGACTCCGCGTCGAGATCCTGCTCTCTGGGCACCCGGCCCATCTCCACGACGGCCACGCCGTCGGAGAACCGCGAGCCGACGCTCTCCGCTGCCGCCAGCGCGACCCGCGACTTGCCGACCCCGCCCGGACCGGTCACCATCACGACCTGGTTGGCCAGGACGAGTTCGCCCAGCTCCCGCACCTCGTCCTCGCGCCCCACCAGTGACGTGTGCGGCGACCTGGCACCGCGCCACGCTCCCGTCCCCAGCCGTATCTCGTCCGCGGTCGCCCTGCGCAGGTGCTTCTGCTCGGGGTCGAGCACCGCGAGCAGCAGGTCGACCGATGTGCGCCGGGGCCGCTTGATCAGCCCGCTTTCGACGTTGCGGATGGTGCGGACGCTGACACCGGACCGGTGCGACAGCTCCTCCTGGGTCAGGCCCCGCTGGATACGCAGATGCCTAAGCGCCTCTTTGTTCAAGGTCTGTTCAACCCTTCTCGGCTCGGATGCACACGCGCCTGTCCGATCGGGACGGGGCACGTGCGGTGGTGAGGGATGTGAGGTGCGGTGTGTGCGCGGCTCGGGCCGGCGGCCGCCGCCTGTCGGCGATCGGATGACTTCATCACCGCGTCCCCCTCGATGGCTCGACGTGCCCGCGTGAATCCGGCATTTCATCGGCCACCAAGGCCATGAGTCGGGGGAACGACAGCTTCCGCCCGACGGGTTGCGCAAGGTGCACACGACGCGCCGCAGGCGCCGTGAGGTGATCAGCGACACACCGATCCTTGAGCACCAAAAGCATGTCTGTCAACGATTGTTGAAGCGTATCGGCGGCGGCCGGAACACAACACGACCGCGACCGCGCCACGCTGCGGATCACCACCCACAACGCGCCTACGTCCCTTGCCGTGCTGCCTGCCCCCGGCAGGTGGGCTTGCACGGGCCATGCCACCTGGCTCGGTGCGCCATGGCCGCGTGGACGGGAGGGGCCATGCGAGTTCAGCAGGTCGCGCCCGGCCCCTACGATGATCCGATGGGTCAGCCTGCCGCAGAGCCGTACTGGAACACCAACGTCGCCCGGCACCCCGGCATCCTCCGCGCCGTTCCCGGAGGATGCCGCGACGCACTGGACATCGGCTGCGGGGACGGCCTGCTGGCCCGCAAACTAGCCGCCCGGGCCGCGCACGTCACCGGAATCGACAACTCCCCCGACATGATCGCCCGCGCGCGCCAGACCACTTCCGGCCATCCCCGACTCACCTTCGTCGAGGGCGACTTCCTCACCGCCGCACTCCCCCGAGCCGGGTACGACTTCATCTGCTCACTGGCCACCATCCACCACATGGACTTCGAAGCAGCCCTCGCCCGTATGCGCGACCTGCTGCGGCCGGGCGGCACCATGGTCGTGGTCGGCCTGGCCCGCGAGGCAAGCCCCACGGAGTGGGCGGCGTTCGTCGCGGCCGCCCCCGTCATGCGGATCACCAAAGTCCTGCGTCGCGCGCGTGACCCCCACGGTATGCCGGTCGCCGACCCACAGATGAGTTACGGCCAGGTACGGACTGCGGCCCAACGGCTGCTGCCCGGCGTCCGCTACCACCGGCACGTCCTGCGCCGCTACTCACTGACGTGGCACAAACCCGCCCATTGACACGGCATCGACAGCGCCGTGCACCTTCTCCGAACAGACCCGGACGAGGTGCCGTGTGTGGATGCGAGTGGCATCGGCTCTGGGCGCTCAGCCGCCGTACTGCTGATGGTTCCCCGGGCCGCTGCGGCGTCAGGGGATTTCCCGCTTCTGCACGGCGCGGCCGATGACTTTGTGGCTCCCGGGCGGTCCAAGCTCGTGACATCACAGGACAGGACCAGGAAAGGACACCGTCATGTCGGAGCTTCTCGTCGACTTCATCACTTCCCTCGACGGCTACGCCTCGGGAGAAGGGTGGCCCGGTTTCTGGGGGCTGGAGGGCCCGGAGTACCTCGCCTGGCTGGGTGAGCAGCCCGAGGTCACGTACCTGATGGGCGCCAAGACCTACCGTCTGATGTCGGGCTTCGCCGCAGGTGAAGTCCCCGGAGGTCAGGATGAGTTCAGGCCGGAGGAAGAGGCGTCCGTCGACGAGCTCACGCAAGCGTCCAAGGTCGTGTTCTCCTCCTCTCTTGAGGAGCCCCTGACGTGGGCCAACTCCACGCTCGTCCGCGGTGACGCCGTCGAAGCGGTCCGCAGCATGAAGGCGACCGGCTCGGGAATCCTCAGCACGATCGGCAGCCTCAGCCTGTGCCGGTCCCTGCTGCGCGCCGGACTCGTCGACCGCTTCCGGGTCGTGATGTTCCCGGTGATCACCGGGGCCACGGGCGCGGAACGCATCTACGACGGCTATCCGGACGTCGCCCTGGAGATGACCGACCACCGCACCTTCGACGGCCGTACCCAGCTGGTCGAATACAAGCCCCGTGTACTGGAGCACCCGCCCCTCGGCGCCCCCGCCTGACGGCGCCCCCGTCCGCCGGTCCGGAGAGCCGCCAGGACGGCGTCACCGGACACTGTGGCGGGATGCGGGGGCGGGGTGCGGCAGCGGGCAAACGGCCGGCATTCCGACAGGGCCGAATCCGGACCGGGAATCAGGCCGCGAGGAGTTCCCGCTCGCGTTCCGGCGTATTGACCGTGCGCTTCTTGTTCGGAAGGGAGAGCCGGAAGACCTTGCCCCACGCGGAGAGGACCTGCTTGGGCAGCGGCCCGGTGACGTAGTCCAGCTCGTACTTCTCGAACAGTGCGCGCACCTTCACCGCGACCTCGGCGTACCGGTTGCTCGGGAGGTCCGGGAAGAGGTGGTGCTCGATCTGGTGGGAGAGGTTGCCGGTCATGAAGTGCATGGCCTTGCTGCCGCTGATGTTCGCCGAGCCCATCATCTGGCGCAGGTACCACTGGCCGCGTGTCTCGCCCTCGATGGACCGGCGCTCGAAGACCTTCACACCCTCCGGGAAGTGCCCGCACATGATCACCGAGTGGGACCAGATGTTGCGGACCACGTTGGCGGTGAAGGTGGCGGCGAGTGTGGTGAGGAACGACGGGCCCGACAGCAGCGGGTGGATCACGTAGTCCTTCAGGACCTGCTTGCGGATCTTGCGGCCCACGGCCCTGGCACGGGCCCGGAACGCCGGGTTCTTGCGGCGCTCCTTACTGAGGTTCTTGCCGAGCTCCAGGTCGTAGGCCGCGATGCCGTACTCGAAGAAGCAGGCGTTGATGAAGTTCCACAGCGGCTGGCCGAGGTGGACGGGGTGCCAGGGCTGGTCCTCGTCGACGCGCATGATGCCGTAGCCGAGGTCGTTGTCCTTGCCGAGCACGTTCGTGTATGTGTGGTGCAGCTCGTTGTGCGAGTGCTTCCACTGGTCGGCCGGTGAGACGTGGTCCCAGTCCCAGGTGGTGGAGTGGATCTTCGGGTCCCGCATCCAGTCCCACTGGCCGTGCAGGACGTTGTGGCCGATCTCCATGTTGTCCATGATCTTGGCCACGGACAGCCCGGCGGTGCCGATGATCCACGCGGGCGGGAAGAACGAGAACAGCAGCACGCCCCTGCTGGCCAGTTCCAGCGTGCGCTGCGCCTTGATGACCTTGCGGATGTAGGCGGCGTCTTTCTCGCCGCGGCTTGCGATCACCTCGTCGCGGATCGCGTCCAGCTCGCGGCCGAGCTCCTCGATCTGCTCCGCGGTCAGGTGGGCGGTGGGGTCGATGGCAGTCAAGCTGTTCCTACCGTTCGATGTCGCAGGGGCCCGCGGCGGCGGACACACAGGTCTGGATGAGGACGCCCGGTTCGGCTTCGGTGATCTCTCCGGTGCGCAGGTCGCGGACGGCGCCCGCCTTGAGCGTTGTGACGCAGCCGAAGCAGATGCCCATGCGGCACCCTGAGGGCATGAGCACACCGGCCTCTTCACCGACGTCCAGCAGCGGCGTCGCGCCGTCGGCGTCGACGGTCTTGCCGGTGGCGCTGAACGTGACCTCGCCGCCGTCGCCCGCGACGACGATGCTGGGGCGGAAGCGTTCGGTGTGCAGGCGCTCGCGCACGCCGTGCTCGGCCCAGTGCTCCTCGGCGGTGTCGAGCAGGCCCGCGGGCCCACAGGCCCAGGTCTCGCGCTCGGCCCAGTCGGGCACGAGTTCGTCGATACGGGCGATGTCGAGCATGCCGTCCGTGTCGGTGTGCACCTCGATGAGCTTCAGCTTTCCATCCGCGGCCAGGCCGTGCAGTTCCTCGCGGAAGATCACGTCGTGCGGGCGGGGCGCGCTGTGGACCATGACGACGTCGTCGAAGCGGGTGGCGCGCAGCATGCCCATGACGGGTGTGATGCCGCTGCCGGCCGTCAGGTAGAGAACCTTGGCGGGCTTGGCCCGCGGCAGTACGAAGTCACCGGTCGCCTGGTCGAGGTGGATCAGTGTGCCCGGTGTCGCCCGGCGGACCAGGTGGTTGCTGACCTTGCCGTCCGGGATCGCCTTCACGGTGATGGTGACGCGGCCGTCCTGGCGGTGAGGCGGCGAGGTGAGCGAGTAGGCGCGCCACAGGCGCACCCCGTCGACGTCGACTCCGACCCGCACGTACTGGCCGGGTGTGTGACCGCGCCAGCCCCGCCCCGGTCTGATCACGACCGTCGCGGCGTCACGCGTCTCGGGGTGCACGGCCTCGATGCGGCCCCGCAGGTCAGCACCCGCCCGCAGCGGGCTGACCAGGTCGAGATAGTCGGACGGCAACAGCGGTGTCGTGACCATCTCCAGTAGTTTCCACGCCCTGCTGCGGAGGGCTGTACTCGTCATGGGTCCAGCTTGCTGTGCCTCAGGGCGTAAAGTCCTGACCGCAGGACGTGAATCTGATCCGCTGATTTGTTCGTAGGGAATAGAACGTGAGCCAGGTGATCCGCAGAGCCAGTGAGCTGACCCTGGACGAGACGACGGTCACGGCGCTGAGGGCCGCGCTGAAGTCCACCGCCGACGAGGTCGTCCAGGCGATCATCGACGAGGTCCCGCCCTACGCCAACGCCCTCTCGGGCCACATGGGCGCCACCATCCGCCGGGCCGTCCGCACCGCCCTGGGGCACTACCTGGACCTCGCGAGCGGGAACGCCACCGGCGACGACGGCGGTGACGCGGCCTACGAGCTGGGCCGCGGCGAGGTCCGCGACGGCCGCTCGATGGACGCCCTGCTCAGCGCCTACCGTGTCGGTGCCCGCGTGGCCTGGCGATGCCTGGCGGCCGGCGCCGTATCGGCGGGTCTGCCCGCGGCCGAGGTCGCCAAGTTCGCGGAGCTGACCTTCGCGTACATCGACGAGCTCTCCGCCGCGAGCGCCGCGGGCCACGCCGACGAGCTCGCCGCCCGGGGCAGGGAGCACGAGCGCCACCTTGAGCACCTGGCCCGCGACCTCCTCGCCGGTGCCAGCCCGGACGTGCTGCTGGTGTCCGCGCAGCGGGCCGGGTGGCAGCCCCCGGTGTCGCTGACCGCGGTCCTGCTGCCCGCCGCCCAGGCCCGGCCCGCCTACCGCGCCCTCGATCCGAGCACCCTCGTCCTGGACGATCTGCCGGACGCCACCGGTGTGCTGCTCGTCCCCGATGCCGACCGGTCCCATCTCCTGCGGCAGCTGACCGGCCGCACCGCCGTGGTCGGCCCGGCCCGGCCATGGACGCGTGCGTCCGCCTCGTACGCACGCGCCGTACGCGCGCGCTCCCTCTCCCCCGAGATACGCGACACCGAGGAACACCTGCCCGAGCTGGTGCTGAGCGCCGACCTGGACGCGCTCGCGGACCTGCGTGCCCGAGCCCTCGCACCGTTGCGGTCCCTGCCCGCCGCGACCGCGCAGCGGCTGGAGGAGACCTTGCGGGCGTGGCTGCTGCACCAGGGGAGGCGGGACGAGGTGGCGGCGGAGTTGTTCGTCCATCCCCAGACCGTCCGGTACCGGATGGCACAGCTGCGGGAGCTGTTCCCGGATCTCGCGTCCCCGCACCGCGTGCTCGAACTGACGCTGGCGGTTGCTCTGCGGCCCGGCTGACGCATGCCTCGACCGGGCCCGGGGCGCCTTCCCGCCCCGACCTCCTGACGGCGTCGCGGGACGTACGGCCTGGTCACACACGCCCCGGGTCACCGACGCGCACGGCGTCCGGCTGCCGCCTTTAATGTCTTTGTGGGCATGAGACAGCTCGGGGCAGACCGTTCGGTCCGGCCGACGGACGGCGTCGCCTACGCCGGCGGCGGAGGCCGGGTGCTGCGAGTGGTGCGCAGGCTGCCCTTCACCTGCGGGCTGGTGGTGGCCGTGCTCGTGGCGGCGCTGGCCACACAGACCCTGTGGCGGCCCGCGGAGGACCGTTCCTGGTATCCGCAGGTCGCCTACGGGCTGCCGTCGTTCGAGGCGAACCGCTGGTGGACGCCGTTCAGCGGGTTCGTGTTCGGTAACCGGCCCGGCGCCGTCGTGGTGATCGTGGCCGCCGTGATCCTGCTGGTGGGCTTCGCCGAGTGGCGGCTCGGTACCCGGTGGACGGCGGCCGCCACGCTCGTAGGCCATCTCGTGGCGGTGCTCGCCGGTGCCGGGCTGTTGTGGCTGGGCCGGGGTGTGAACTGGTCGTGGGCGGAGCTGGTGTCCCGGGACCTGGACGTGGGGCCGTCGGCGGGTGCCTTGGCCGCCGCGGCCCTGGCCACCGCGACCCTGCCCTCCCCCTGGCGGCTACGGGCACGGCTGGTCCTGTCGGGCTATGCGCTGGTGGGCTTCCTGTTCGTGGGCCGGGTCGCCGACCTGGAGCACCTGCTCGGGGTCGCGGTGGGCCTGGCGGCCGCCCGGTGGCTGCCGGTACCGGGCCGGTCCCCGGCCTCCGGCCGGGTGAGCCGCCGCGAGTGGCGCCTGCTCGCCGCCTCCGGCGTCGTGCTGCTCTTGGCCATCACCGTCACCGTGTGGCTGGTCCCCGCCGAGGGGCCCATGGGGTCCACGTACGACCTGGGCGGGTCCGCGCTGCACGCCGCCGTCCACGCACTGGTGGCCGTAGTCCTCTTCGACGGGCTGCGCAAGGGCCGGCGCGCGGCCTGGTGGATCACCACCGTCCTGGCGGTGCTGTCGGTGCTGCTGGGGGTACTGATCGCGGTGGCGTACGCGTCGGCGGACCAGGCCGACCGGCGCGAGGCATTCGACGACCTGCCGGTGCTGGTACCGACGGGAATCGTCTGGGCCGCCGAACTCGTGGTCCTGCTGGCGGGCCGGTCCGCGTTCCGTGTCCCCACCCCATGGCTCAGCAGGTTTCGCCGCTCGGGCCAGTCCACCGCGCGGGAAGAGCACGAGCGGGCCATGGACCTGCTGGTCGGGCACGGCGGCACCAACCTCTCCTGGATGACCACCTGGCCCGAGAACTCCTACTTCTTCGCCCCGTCCGGCCAGGCCTACGTCGCCTACCGCGAGCACGCGGGCGTCTGCATCGCTCTCAGCGACCCGGCCGGGGCACCCGAGGACCGGCCGGCGGCGGTACGGGACTTCGTCGACTTCTGCGAGCACCAGGGCACGATCCCCTGCCTGTTCTCCACGACCCGACCGGTCGCCGAGGCCGCCGAGGCGCTGGGCTGGCACAGCGTCCAGGTCGCGGAGGACACCGTGGTGCCCCTGGCCGGGCTGGAACTCACCGGCAAGCGGTGGCAGAAGGTCCGCAGCGCCCTGAACCGCGGCAAGAAGCTCGACGTCGGTTTCGAGCTGGTCCGGCTGGCGGAGCAGCCGCGCCAGGTCGTCAGCCAGGTGCGGGCCATCTCCGAGGAGTGGGTGGGTGACAAGGGGCTGCCGGAGATGGGTTTCACCCTCGGTGGCGTCGAGGAGGCGCTCGACCCCCGGGTACGCGTCGGCCTGGCGACGGAAGGCTCTACCGTGCTCGGGGTCACCTCGTGGCTCCCCGTGTACGCCGGCGACGGCCAGGTCCGCGGGTGGACGCTCGATGTCATGCGCCGACGTGCGTCCGGGCCCTTCCCGCCCGTGGTCGAGTTCATGATCGCCTCCGCGATGCTCGCCTTCCAGGAGGAGGAAGCGGAGTTCGTCTCCCTGTCCGGGGCCCCGCTGGCCCACGGCGACAGCGACTGGTCGCAGTCGGCCACCGCCTTCGACCGGCTCCTGGACCAGTTGGGCGTCTTCCTGGAGCCGTACTACGGGTTCCGGTCTCTGCACGCCTTCAAGCAGAAGTTCAACCCGCGGTACGAGCCGCTGTACCTGCTGTACCGCGACGAGGCGGACCTGCCGCGCATCGGTGTCGCCCTCGTCCGCGCCTACATGCCCGAGGCGAGCAGCCGCGAGTTGCTACGGGCCCTGCGCAAGCCCGAGTGAGCCCGGCCCGAACCCCGGCCCCTCCTGTCCGGGAAACCAGGGTTCCGGCAGCAGGACTTGATCCGGACGGGGGGATGCATGAGCGTGGAAACAAGGACGCGTGCACGCCGCCGAGTTGCTTCCCGGCGATCCGCAGGTGGACGACTACGGCCCGCTGTATGCGGCGGTGGCCCGGGTCAACGCCCGGGCCATGGAGCGCAGCGTCTACGGGTCCCTGTACGTGAAGGCGGCGGCACTGCTGCAGACGCTGGCGCGGCTGCCGTGCCTGGAGCATTCCAACGAGGCCTTCGCCTGGCACTGCGCGGAGGCGTACCTGGCGCTGAACGGGTGCCGTCTGGAGTATCCGCCGAAGGAGGCGGTTGCCCTGGCCCGTGACGCTGCCTCCGGCGCGCTGGGAGTGGCTCTGATCGGGCGGCGGCTTCGTTCCTGGAGCGTCGCCTGACCCCTGCTGCTGGACGGGAGCGGGCGGGTAGGGCCTACCTGATGCCCGGGGGCAGGTCGTGCAGTACCTGCTCAGGTTCCAGACCGGCATCGGCGAGCGCGGCGGTGATCGCGCGGACCGGTGCGGGAGGGCCCGCCACCAGGGCGCGGTCCGCCGTCACCGGACCGGCGGCCGTCACCGCTTGGACGAGGCGGTCGTGGGGGTCCTCCCCCGGCCTGCCGCCCGTCACCGGGACCACGGTCAGCCACGAGCGGTGCCGCTCCAGGCCGGCCAGGCAGTCGGCGTCGTAGAAACCGAAGAACACCTCGGCTCCGACGAACAGACGGACCCGGCCGGGCCGGCTGCGGCTGGACTCCAGGTCCCGCAGGAGCGCCTTCATGGCGGCCCAGCCCGTGTCCCAGGCCACCAGGAGCACCCCCGCACCGGTGGGGTCTCCGGCGTCCAGGTTGCCCTCCGGCGGGCCGATGCGCAGGACGTCCCCCGGACCGGTGCCGCGGACGAGGGCCTCGCTCACCCCTCCCGGCCCGGTACAGCGGATGTGGAGCTCCAGCTCCCCTTCCCCACCGGGCACGGCGACGGGATAGAAGCGACGCCAGGTGTGGGGAAGCAGTGAAGACTCCACCGCGATGTGCTGGCCGCCGCGGAACCGGTACTCCTCATGGGGGCGGACGCGGAGGACCGCCAGGTCCGGGGCACGCAGCTCATGCTCCGTCACCGTCGCCGACCAGAACGGCGGTTCGTGCAGCGCCTCGTCGGCGCCGCGCACCATCGCGTCCACGCCCGCCCGCAGCATCCTCACCCAGGCCTGCTCCAGCTCGGTGGTGCAGTAGCGGCCGACGTGGCTGCGCAAGGCCTCGCGCAGGGCCGACTCGAACGCCGTGTACTGGCCGGGAAGAAGGCCGAGTTTGCGGTGTTCGCGGCCCAGTCGGGCGAAGGTCCCCGTGATGGCGGCGGGTTGGTCGAGGTGGTCGATGAGATAGCGGAACGCGGCGGCGAGATGGGCCTGTTGGAAGGCCATCGACGCGGGGAACATCGCCCGCATGGAGGGGTGCCGGGCGAACAGCGCCCGGTACAGGTGCGTGATCAGCTCCTCCAACGGCTCGACCGCGTCGAGGTGTTCGAGGACGATGCGCTTGTCGGCCGCGCCGTCGTACACCTCGATGAGCGCCAGGGAGGAGCCTGCGGGACGCTCGGGGCCGGTCGGGGAAAGCATTTGACGGCGCAGGCGCATCGCTTCGTGTCGCGCGCGCAGGGTGTGGTAGCTGTCGATCCTTGCGTTCACGGCTGGGGCTCCTGCGGCATTGCGTGCTCTATCGGGGTGGAGGTCCGCGCTGTGGCGTGGGTCCACGGGGTACATGTGTGTCGCCGGTTGGCGCGGCGGGCGCGCCATGGCGGGGTGCCGCCGGGGTGTCGGCGCGACGGTCGAGTCATCGGAGGTGCTCCAGTGGGTGTGCGGGCTGGCAGACGGACCGTCAAAGACGGTGTCCTGCCTGGTCAGGCGTGGACCGCAAGCAGTATGGCAGTGGGGCATCGTGCCCGAACGGGACCGGGTGACGCGGGACTTACGGCCCTGGACAAACGGCCGGACCATGTGCGGGGCCAGTGCAGGAGAGCACGCAGGGGCGGCATGCGCCGCATCGATCTTGCTACGGGGTGATCATCACGCGACTGCTCAGGTTGCCCCGGAAGGGGGTGAATCCGCGTGACACCGCCGGTCACGTTGAGTGACGGACTGCCTCGCCTGTGAGTAAGTGCTCGTGTGCTCACACTATTGGAAACGATCAAGAATTGGGTGGCAGCCCGACTGGCGTCGATCGCCCAACAGTTGGTCGGCCTCTGGGAGCTGCTTCCCACGAGCGCGCGGCTGCTCTGGCTGCTCCCGTTGGCAGCCTCGGCTGCTCTGGTCATGGGTGAGATCTCCGGGCTGTTGGCGACTCTCACCTCGACAGGGTTCTCCTACAGCGCCCACGCGTTCACGGGTTGGCCCGGCACTCCCTGGGACGACACGAGCCGACAGAGCGCTTTCGCGGCCTGGGACGCCTGGACCAAGGCAGTGCCGGCACTGACCGAGGTACGCGAGGACGCGCTCGAAGCGTGGCTGATGACGCACATCCTGCTCGACCTCGTCATCTTTGCCCCGGCGTACGTCATCGGGCTGTATCTGCTGACGCACCGGCTGCTGGCGCTTCGCGCGGCTCAAGAGGGCAGTGACGTCGTTCCGTTCGGCCCGCGGGGAATCGCTGTCCTGGCGTCCGGGCTGCTGTCCGCCGACTGGGCCGAAACGGCTCTCACCATCGGCCTGGTCTACGGCGATCCGGACGACATCGCTGCGCTGGCCTCCGTCGTGACATGGCTCTCGGCCTTGAAGTGGTTGCTCGTGGCGACGGTGCTGCTGCTCGTGACAACGGTCTTCGTCGTCGACGTCCTTCCCCAGGTACTGAGGAGTTGGCTCGGCAACTGGCTGGCGGGAACTTCCACAGCCTCGCGATGCTGGACCCGCCACCGCGTGCAACTGATCACGCTGATCGTGCTGGCCGCCCTGATCGTCCTGCCCGGCGGGGGCCCGTTGGAGCAGGTCCCGGACATCCAGCGGGCCTGGGTCGACACCCAGGTGCACGACGGCTGGTGGGCCAGCGCGAAAGGCTACGTGGGCGACATGGCCGGCCCTGTCCTGACACTGACAGGCCTGTGCGTCGCGCTGTGGGTGGCGGGACGGTGGGCCCTCCTGGACGGCCTGGAGGGAACCCGGCGCGAGGCGCGTACAAGGCTGCGCTTCCTCGTTCTGACGCTGTGCGTGTTCGCCGTGGTGCTCGTCGTCCTCGCCGTCGGACCCGTCTGGTCCGACGGCCCGTGGCGCTGGCAGGGGGCACGCAACGCAGGCGCGCTGGCCATTCCCGTCGTCATGACCGTTGCCCTCCTGCTCAGTGCCTTCGCCACCTCCCCGGTCCCCCAGCAGCCGGTGCGGCCACCCGCGGACCGGGTGAAGACCGAGACCATCGGCCGCGCGCTCACCGTGGTTCCGCTGGTGATCGCCGGACTGGGCCTGGTGCGGGCGTTCACCAAACCCGTTCTGGTCCAACCAGTGGTCGAAACCGGAGTCAGCACCCGCGCGCTGTGGACGTGGTTCGCAGTCGGAATGGCGCTGGCCCTCCTCGTCCCGCCCCTGTGCTACTGGCTGCTCGAAAAGGCCGAAACCAAGCTGTGTCCCACACCAACCGTGCCGCTGGCGTACGAGCCGCGACTGCGGCAGATCCCGCGGCGCGTGGCGACGGTCCTGCTCGCGGTCGTGTGTGCGCTCGGGGTGGCAACGGCGTGGGATCCGCTCTTCTGGGGAGCAAGGCTTCGCACCCTCGGTGCCCTGTCGCTCGGGCTCACCACGGTGGTCCTGCTGGCCGCGCTGTTCATCCGTCACACCGAAAAGCGCGAGCCGTACAGGGCGTTCAGTGTGCTGCGGTTCAGATTCACCCCGATCTGGCTGCCCGCGGTCGCTGTCCTGGCGACCCAGTCCATGCTCGACAACTCCGGGCTCTACCACGCGGTCCAATTGCAGAAGACGGACCAGCGCCCGCAGGCGGCGGTCCCGACAGGGCAGTCGTCCAGTCAACAGCCTTTTGCCCAACAGCGTTTCGCGGCCTGGTACCAGCAGGCCGCGAAGTGCTGGCAGGTGAAGAAGGGCGAGGCCATCCCCATGGTCCTCGTCGCCGCCGCGGGCGGAGGGATCCGCGCGGCCTACTGGACGAGTACGGCGATGGACCGGCTGGCGGACAGCTCCCCCTGCGCTCCGTCCTCCGTCTTCGCTCTGAGCGGGGTCTCCGGGGGAAGCCTCGGACTCGCGGCATACACCCTGACCAGCGGGACAACCGAGACGAGCAGTGACAAGGTGCGCGACCTGGCCGACGAGGACGCCCTGGCCGCGGACATCGCTGCCCTGCTGTACAGGGACGGCACCCACGCCTTCCACGGCCTCAACGACGTCTTCGGCCGCACCGTCGGCGACCGGGCCGCTGTCTTCGAAAGCGCCTGGGAGGCCGACTGGGACGGCTGGAAGCGCGAACTGACCTCGGCCACCGCACGAACGGAACAGTGGCGGCCCTTCCTCCTGATGAACGGCACCGACGTGGTCACCGGCTGCCGCGTCGCCGTCGCCGCGCAACCGCTCACCGGCAAGGTGCAGTCCGACGAGCGGCTGCGCTGCCAGAAGCCCACCATCGCCGCCAACGGCGACCAGCTCGCCACTGCCACGGTCGACGCCTCCGCGTTCAACGACCCGCAGGACTGCCGGGCGGAGGACTTGGACCAGGGGCTGCGGATGTCGACCGCCGCCCACCTCTCGGCCCGCTTCACCTACATCTCGCCCAGCGGCACGATGTACGGCTGCGCGCACGGGGGTCAGAACGACCCGCCGGCGATCTCCACGATCGACGGCGGCTATCTGGAGGCCAGCGGGATGGCGGGATTGCTGGAGCTGTGGTCCGCCGTCGAGCCAGAGGTCGCCGCGCACAACCGTTGTGTGACGGCGCGACTCGATGCCGAGGCCGCCGACTCCGAGCGCCGGCCCACCGCCTGCCCGCAGGACGAGAAGGCGGCCTACGTCGTGCCTCTCGCCGTTCTCCTGGACAACCACTACTCCGTGCAGACGCCCGACCCCGACGTCGATCCGGTGAACGAACTCGTGGCCCCCCTCGTCGGCAACCGGGCGCACACCACCGCGGCCCGCCTGGCGACCCTGCAACAGGCCGCCCTGGTGCGGTTCACCGGTCCGGTGCCGGGGACGACACGTCCCGCGGCGTCGCCCGTCCGGAGCTTCCTTGTCGCGCCGCGCACTGAGCCGCAGGTCGCGGCACCGCTGGGCTGGGTGCTCTCCGAGATGAGCATGCACTCGATGCGCCGCCAGCTCGATCCGAAGGCCGCTCGCTCCCTCGTCGAGCCCACCGAGGGAAGACTGGTCGCCCGGCGATTCAACGACCTGATCGACACACTGAAACGACCGGTGCAGCTCAGGACGGACACGGCGACGCCCGGATCCGACGCGCAGGAAGCGGACTGAGTGGTGCGGGCGCTCTCGGCCACGGGTGCGTGGCCGAGAGCGGTCCCAGGTCAGGGCATACGGCTCCAGAACGCGAGGTTGTGCGTGCGGTGGTAGTCGACCGGCCCGATGCGGTCCGGGGCCAGGGACTGGGTGTAGGGCCCGTTCGTGTCCTCCGGGCGATACGTCGGCCAGGCGGGAAGCCCTGGGCCGTGCGGTGTGCCGGTGCGGGCGAAGGAGGACCAGTACGTGGTCATCGCCGCCGACAGTCTGCGCTGCGCCGGAGTGAACAGTGGCTCGGCGGCCTCGTCCTCGAACAGGTAAGGAATGTCTCCCGCGTGGAAGGCGCCGAAGTCGAACCTGCCCGGCAGCGGCAGGAACATCGGCGCCTCCCGGTCGGCGAACTCGTAGGCGTGGACCGGGACTTGCTGCGCCAGGGTGTCGTGCAGGGTGTGGGTGCCGCGTGCCCACATGCGGTCGGTGATCACGGTGGCCCAGGCCAGGGCGGGAGAAGGGAAGGCGCTCAGCGGGTACTCGGCCCGGACCCGCCGGGCGGCGCGTGGACCGAACGCGGTGCGCAGCGCGCGGATGTAGTCGTCCTCGGTGAACCGCTTGCCCACCGCGTCGTACAGCATGCCGACGAAGGTGCGGTGTTCGTCGAGGGTCGCGCCCGACAGGACGGGTACGGCGTGGAAGCGGCCCGCGCGCAGGGCGGTCGGGGGCAGTTGGGGCAGGGTGGGGTTGCCGTAGCCGAAGGCCTGGAAGGCGTTCATGATGTACGGCACTTTCAGGATCGTCTTGACCGGCAGGGCGCGCAGGCAGGCCAGGGTGCGTTGGGGCCGGTCGTCACGGCAGCCGAGGGAGGAGGTCATCTCGGTCGTGATGTCCTCCATCTCGCGGCCGCTGCGCCAGACGTACCAGGGGTACCCCGGCACGCCCGGGCCCATCGCGCCGGCCGGCATGTCCATCATGCCTTCGCCGCTGGCCATGATCGCCCGGTGGAAGAGGCCTTTGGACCCGGGGGACGTCAGGTGCCCGGCGATGGCGGACGCGCCGAACGAGACTCCCGCCACGGTGACGTTGCCGGGATCGCCGCCGAAGGCGCGCGCGTTGTCCCTCACCCACCTCAGCGCCGCCTGCTGGTCCTGGAGTCCGAAGGTGCCGGAGCCTTCCAGCCCGGGCAGGGCCAGCCCGCCGAAGACGCCGAGGCGGTAGTTGATGCTGACGACCACCAGCCCCTGCCCCGCAAGTCGCCGTCCGTCGAAGAAGGAGCCGCCGCCCACGGCGCCGTCCCCGTGGATCCATACGAGTACGGGCGCGGGCCGCCTCCGGTCGGCGGCCGGTGGTGTGGTGACGTCGAGGACCAGGCAGTCCTCGTTGGTGCTGGCGATCTGCGCGTACGGAGAGGGCACCTGCGGGCACAGCGGGCCCGGCTTCGTGGCGTCCCTGATGCCCTTCCAGGGCTGTGCGGGCCGGGGCGGGGCCCATCGGCGACGTCCCTCGGGCGCGGCCGCGTAGGGGATGCCACGGAAGATCCGGTACGGGCCCGAGCGGGTTCCGCGCACCAGGCCCGCCTGTGTGCGTACCGTCTCGCCGCCGACGGCGTCGGCCGCGGCACGGGGACGGGCGTCGGCGGTCGCGTCGGCGGGGTGTACCGCGGGGGTAGTGAGGGTGGACAGCAGCGCGGGGAGTGTGAGGGCGCACACCGTCATCGCGGCGGCGTGCGGTCGGCGGGTTTTGCGGTTGGTCACGGCATGAGCCTTCCTGGTGGCCAGGGGTTGCGGCGCGCGGCGCGCCCGGGAGCGCGCCTGATCGGCTGTGGCTCGCGGCCCCGGCCGGACGGGTTCGTCGTGGAAGAGGCGCGTGATCGCGTCTGGCGGGCCGCGTCCTGCGATCACGCGCATCAGGGGTAGAGCCCCTCGCACCGGGCGGGGGACCAGTCCGAAGGAGCCCGGCATGGCGCCGACGACACCCGATTTCGGCCCCGGCATCGACCCCTACGCGCCCTACGACCCGCAACGCGACTGCGACCCCGTCGCAAAACCCGGCCTGCTCGCCTTCCGCGACCTTGTGCTCACCGCCTACCCCGGCACGACCAGCATGGGGATCAGCAGGGCCTGCGGCAGCGGTGGCCAGAGCGAGCACAAGGAAGGCCGCGCCTGGGACTGGGGCGTGAGTGTCCACAGCCAGAGCCACCTCGCCGACGACCTGATCGGATGGCTCCACGCCACCGACCGGCACGGCAACCCCCACGCCCTCGCTCGCCGCTTCGGCATCATGTACATGATCTGGAACCGGCGCATCTGGATGGCCAACCGTCCTGACGCCGGCTGGCAGCCCTACCGCGGCGCCAACCCCCACACCGACCACATCCACTTCAGCTTCTCCTGGGCCGGCGCCCGCAAGGAGACCAGTTGGTGGAACGCCCCGGTGGTGCCGGACCGGCGGCAGCGGCTGGCGGTGGGGATGTCCGCGGACGGGCGCGTGGAGGTGTTCCATGCGGCGATCGACCAGATCTACCACACCTACCAAGTGACGGTGGGCGGCGCCTGGTCGGGGTGGCGGGCCTTCGGAGGTCCCCCGTCGGCGACCATCGCACTGTCTGCGGCACCGGACGGGCGGCTGGAGCTGTTCGCCATGAACGGGCAGACCTTCATGCACCGCTACCAGGCGAAGACGTCCGGCGAATGGGCCGACTGGTACACCTTCGGAGGCGGCGGCCAGCACCTGGCCGTGGGCAGCAATCATGACGGACGGCTGGAAGTCTTTGCCTCCAACCCTTCGGGTGTGCACCACCGTTGGCACCACACGCCCGGCGGCACCTGGCACGACTGGCAGCCCCTCGGCGGCCCCGCCGACGCACGGCTTTCGGTCGCGCCCGCCTCCGACGGGCGGCTCGAAGTCTTCGCCCTCACCGACGTCATCTTCCAGCACACCTGCCAGACCGACCTGTCGGGCACGTGGCGCCAGTGGGTCGACTTCGGAGGCGGTGGCCAGCATCTCGCGGTGGGTACCAATCGTGACGGGCGGCTGGAGGTCTTCGCCTCCAACTCCTCCGGCGTGCACCACCGTTGGCAGAACACACCCGGCGGCGACTGGCACGACTGGCAGCCGCTGGGCGGGCCCGCCGACGCGCGGCTCGCCTCGGTCGCGTCGCATGACGGGCGGCTGGAGGTGTTCGCCATGAACGACGACCTCCTCCAGCACAACTACCAGGTCGACCAGTCCGGAGCCTGGCGCACCTGGCAGGACTTCGGAGGCGGCGGCTACTTCATCCAGGCACTGCGCAACCGCGACGGACGACTGGAGATCGTCGCCAACAACCCCGGCGGAGTCCACCACCGCTGGCAGCACCAGCCCGGCAGCACCTGGCACGACTGGCAGCCGCTGTGATGTCTCCGGTTCACAGGTGCCAGTGGATGTCCTCATCCGGGGTGTAGCGGCACATCGTCCCGGTGGCGACGGTGCGGCGCAGGTGGGCAGCGAGGGCGGGATGCTGTTCGTCGAGACGGCGCAGGGTGTCGCGGATGCGGGCGGTGACGTTCTTGCGGGCGCGTTCGCGCGGGTCGCCCAGTCGGCGTGGGCGGCCCGCGAGGCCCGCGTGTCGGCGCAGTTCGTCCAGCAGGGCGGCGCGTTCCCGGTCGTAGGCGGCCGCGCGGGCGTCGTCGCCCCTCTCGACCGCGCGGTCGATCTCTGTCTCCAGTCGTTCCAGGTGCCGGCGGTAGCGTCGGCGGGCCTCCTCGTCCAGGACCTCGTCGGCGCCCACCCCGTGCGCGGCAGCCACTGTTTCGTCCTGAGGGTTCAACAGGCGGACCGCGGAAATGTCCTGGCCGGGCAGGCTCAGCAGCGCGTGCAGGTCGCGCAGACCCTTGGCGTCCGGCAGGTGCACGGTGTGGCCCTCGTATGTCAGGTGCCACACCTGGCCGTCGCAGCGGAACTCGCAGGACGGGAAGGGCGGTTGCCTGTCGGACGCATGCGTGGGGAGGTGCTCGATGCGGGTGAGCAGGTGGGTCATGCCCAGGTGCTGCGCCTGCGACGTCGCCTCCTTCAGCAGCGCCGCAAGGTCATGGCCGCTGCCGGGGCCCCGTTCGACGAGCGCGCGGACCAGTTCGATGCGGGCCCGTAGCGCCCAGGGCGGCGCGTGCAGCCGCTCGGCCGACCGGAGGGCCGCGGTGAGGTGGTGCACCGCGCTGTCCCAGTCCCCGCGGGCGGCGTCGAGGACGCCCAGCCACAGCGTCGCCGGACCGCTGATGTCCCAGCCCAGCAGCGAGACCAGCCACTGGCCCTCGTACGGGGCCAGCGCGGCACGGGCGTCGTCGCACCACGCCGGCTCGCCCGAAGCGGCAGCAGCCTGCGCCTGGCAGCGCAGCCAGAGCGGAGCGAGGATCCGGAACAGTGCCGTGTCCTCGTCGGCCCCCACACCCGGCCGGGGAACGGGACCAGTCGGCCTCTCCCCCGCCTCCAGGCCGGTGAGGGCCTCCAGGACGTGAGCGTACGGGTGCTCTCCGCTTCGCAAAGTCTCCAGTGACCGTCTGGCCTCGGCGAACTCGCCCCGCAGGACGAACAAGGCCCACCGGTGATGGGCCTGGAAGTGCCGGAGGTAGCTGGGGCCGGAAACGCTCAGGGACTCCGACTCGACCAGTAGTCGCTCCGCCTCGGCGAACCGGCCCGCCATGGCGTGGACGACACAGCGGTCGATGACGGAGGTCAGCCGCAGCCGGGCGGAGCCGTCGGCGGCGGCCACAGCCACCATGGCGTGCAAGGCTTCGAGGAAGTGCGGGTCGTCCGCCTCCAGCGCCGCGACCCAGCACATCGACATCGCCACATGCTCCGTCCAGCGGTCGCCGCGTCGCCGGGACACCTGGACGAGCTCGGCGGCCAGGTCGCGTCGGCCGCCCGCGGCCTGCGGACCCCACTCCGCCTGCATGCGCGCCCACAGGCCGACGTGCAGGGCATCGTCGTCGCCCTCGGCACGGGCCTGGGCGACCACTGCCGCCGCCACGCCACGGGCCAAGTCGGACTCGGAGAGCTGGAGTTCGGTGCCGTGACAGTCGCAGGAGCCGACCCGTCCCCCGGCCGCCGTACGCGCTTCGGCTTTCGATGCCGTCGGGGTCGTGGTCGTGCCGGAAGCGGTGAACTGCGTGTGCGCCCAGCCCAGGGCACTCTGCCTCAGCCGGGTCGTGTCGCCGCGGCCGTCGGCGCCGTAGAGGGTGAGTGCGGTGCGTCCCATCAGCAGCGGCCGGGCCAGGCACCTTGCCAGTGTGGCGGCGCCCTCGAACACCCGCCAGGAGCCCTCCTGTTCACCGGTCACCTGGAGTGCGAGCCCGAGATCAAGGCCGACCAGCACGCGTCGGGCGGGGTCCGCTCCGGCAAGGCGGTCCAGAGCACGCCCGTAATGGCCCACCGCCTCCTCGTGCGCCAGCCGGTGCTCCGCGTGCCGCGCCGCCGACAGCATCAACTCCACCGCCTCGTCCCGGTCCAGTTCCTCGAAGGCGAGGTGGGCATGGCGGGCCAGCTCCACGGGGAGTATCACGTCCGCCAAGGCCCCGGCCGTCTCGCGCAGTGCGTTCACCGCGGCGGCGTGGAGGCAGCGGACCCGCTGTGCGTCCAGGTCCCCGTAGAGCGTCTCGCGCACCAGATCGTGCTTGAAGACCACCATCCCCGGGCTCTGCTGCTCGACCAGCTGAGCATTGGCCGCCTGGGCCAGCCAGCCGCGTACCTGCGCCGACGGGCAATCCAGCACCCGGGCCAGGACGTCGGGGCAGAACCGACGCCCCAGCACCGACGCCGCGCCCAGGCAGTCCGCCACAGGACTCTCCAACAGGCGCAGACGCTCCTGGAGCGAGGCGCGCAGGCCGGGTGACACCGCCGTCACCTCATGACCGCCCGCCCACAGGCGGGCGATCTCCTGGACGAAGAACGGGTTTCCCCCGGTACGGCGCAACACCTCGGCGACCAGCCCGTCGTCCGGTGCCCTGCCCGCCGTACGGTGCATCAGCTCGGCGACATCCGCCGCTCCCAGCCCCGACAGCGCGAGCGTCACGGCCCGCGTCATCAGGGAGCGCAGCCGGTCGCGCAGCGGATGGTCGGGCCGCTCGATCTCCACATCCCGGCACGTGGCCAGGACCAGGACCCGCTCCAGCGACAGATGCTGCGCGGCGAAGTCCAGCAACGCCACCGACGCCGCATCCGCCCAGTGCACATCCTCCAGCACCACCAGCACCGGCTGTTGCTGGGCGGCAGCGGTCAGGAGCGTCGTGACCGCGTCGAACAGTTGGAACTGATCCACGCCCCCGGGCCCCAACCCGCCCCCGCCGGTGCCCCCGCACAGGACCTCCGAGGCGACCGCGGCCGCATCAGAGGCCGCCTGCCACGTCTGGGCCGGTACGGATCTGCGCAGGGTCCGGACAACCTGCATCCACGGCCACAGCCCAGGAGTGCCGTCCGCGTCCCAGCACGCCCCGCGCAGCACCGTCAGGCCTCCGCCCCGGCCCCGCGCCTCCTCCACGACACAGCCGGCGAGCGACGACTTGCCGATGCCCGCCTCACCGGTCACCAGCAGCACACCACCGTGACCGCCGACCGCCCGCTCCACATGCCCCCGCACCGCACGCAGGACGTCCTCACGCCCCAACAGCAGCCCGGACAACGGTCCGCTCACGCCCGGCACCCACGCCCCGAACAATCCATGCCCACCACCCCCGCACCGTCTGCGACCCCTCCGGCCACAGCCGTCACATGCGAACGGAAGCGTAGTTGCTGTTCGAAAACTGGATCAAATCCACCAAAGCATGCGTAGGTACGGCCCGGCCCGCACCGCTGACCGCACCCACATGATCAACTGATGGGGACTTCGCGGGCTGTGTCACCTTGCGGACGGCGGACAGCGGGCTGTGGCTGGAACACTTCTGCCTCAGCCCTGACCTCCAGGGCCAGGGCCAGGGCCTCGGATCGGCTGTCCTGCGCACCTTGCCGAAGCGGGCCGACGCCGACGATGTGCCGGTCCGCCTGAACGTCCTGCGGGGCAGCCCCGCCCAACGGCTGTACGAACGGCATGGATTCACCGTCGAGGACCAGGACCCGATCGATGCCTTCATGCTGCGCCGGCCAGGTGCCCGGTTCCTCCCACATGTGAAGAGGATTGCGGACGTTCGCGGGGAGGGCGGTTGGGAGTGAAACCGACGTCGGCCTCCTCAGTCGCCGTCGTTGACCTGGTGGAGGTAGATGATGTGGGACTCGTTGTCCGGCATCGTGTTCACGTCGTCGGACGTGCCGTCGATCCGGAAGTAGAACTGCGGGGACCTGGGGCCGCCGAGTTCGCCGTTGCCCTCCATCTCGGCGAGGTGCTTGACGAACGTGTTGACGTCCGGGGTGTTCGTACCCAGGTCGGTCGCGAGTGTGCCGCCCACGACGACCTTCAGGTGGCTGTCGTCCAGCAGGACGTCCATCGCCGCCCCGGTCGCACTGGTCGGCTTGAAGACAGGGGCCCCGCCGGCGCAGTCGTAGTGGCCCAGGACCATCCCGACCACCGTGTTCGGGGCCTCGCCGCCGAAATTGACGGTCTGGATCGCCCCGTAGGGGCCCTGGCCTCCGTTGTCGCAGACCGAGCCCGTGGGCGGGGTCTGCCGGTCCGCGAACCGGTACGCGCCGTCCTCGCCGCCTGAACCTCCGGCCTGCTCCGCATCCGGACTACCGGCCTTGTCGGAGTCCTCACCGCCCGAACCGGCGTCCGGTGTGCGCGCGGCGCTTGCGGACGGGCTGGTGGTGTCCCGGGTCTTGTCGCTGCCCTCCTGCTCACAGGCCGTGGTCGTCAGAGCGGCCGCTGCGGCCAGTCCAAGGGCGTACAGCTTCATGGTCTTGCGGGTGGCGCGCATCTCCGGATCCCCCGTGGCTGAGCGCACATCATCATGTGCGTGGTCGATGAACCGAGGGAAAGTGTGCGCGTGGAGGCAGGCATTCCGAGCCGACCGCGCCGGCTTGTTACTGATCGGTCATAGTGCCGTGGGCTGGGTACCGGAGCCGATCGCCCGGCGGGCAGCGGGCTCCTTGATACCTGGGTGATACACGGCTGAGCTGCGGCGGATACGCCCTTGCCGGACGCAGCGGACATAATGCGAGCTCGGACTACAGGCCGCCGCGCACGACATCGGCGGTGCACGCGATGAAGGAAGGTCGGGCCCAGTGGCTGACGGGGACACCCCGGCACCCGTGTCGATCCTGCTGGTCGAGGACGACGAGGTGATCCGCAGATCTGTCGGGCTGGCGCTGGAGCGCTACGGCTACCACGTCGCCACGGCGGGGGACGGTCTGACCGGTCTTGAGATGTTCCGGGAGGGCGGTCACGACCTGCTGCTGCTCGATGTGATGCTGCCCGGGCTCGACGGTGTGGGGCTGTGCCGCCGGATCAGGGAGACCAGCATGGACCCGATCCTGATGATGTCCGCGCGCGGCGACGCCCTGGACATCGTGTCGGGCCTGGAGGCGGGCGCCGACGACTATGTGGTCAAGCCCGTCGACACGGCTGTGCTGGTGGCCCGTATCCGCTCGCTGCTGCGGCGGGCCGTCTACGCGCCCACCGCGGCCCCGCAGGCGCGCCCGGAACCCTCGTCGTCCAACGGCTGGCTTCACTTCGGCGACCTCGTCATCGACACCGCCGGCCTGGATGTGTCCGTGGCGGGGCGGCCCGTCGCGCTGGCGCCCACGGAGCTTCGGCTGTTGCTGGAGTTCGCCGCCAACCCCGGCATCGTCCTCGATCGTCAGACCCTGCTGCGCAACGTATGGGACTACGGCTGGGACGGCGACAGCCGCGTGGTCGACCTGTGCGTGCAACGGCTGCGGAAGAAGATCGGTGCCGAGCACATCGAGACGGTCCGCGGCTTCGGCTACAAGTTGCGGCGCTGACATGGACGTCCTGCGCGACCTGGGTAACTGGCGTTCGCTGCGGTGGAAGATCGCGCTGCTCGTCGCCGTGTGCTGTTGTGCCGTCGCCCTGGCCGTTGGGCGGCTGGTACACACCTCCACCTTGGAGCGGTCCATGAACGACGGCGGCGCCAAGGCCATCGAGGCGCTGTCGCAGGCCCTGGACGACTACGAGCGCGACGGCAAGCCGCCGCTCGGGCTCCAGCTGTCCCCCGGCGCCATCCCCGACGAACTGACGCAGCGGCTGCGGGACGGGCGGGGCAGGATCGGCGCGTACGTCACCTGGTACGACGGGGACAGTCCCGGTGACCATCCGTCGATGTGGGCGGCGCGGACCTACCGCGGTGAGCCCGTCGTGATGGAGGTCGACATGACCAGCGACCTGCTCACCCGCCGTGCCCTGGACCGGCACATGTGGAAGTACTCCCTGCTCGCGCTGGCTGTCGTGGTGCCGTTCGCGGCGCTGGCCGCGGAGCTGCCGAACCGGCGACTGCGGCGGGTGGCGCGCACCGCGCGGTCCATCGCGGCCGGGGACCTCACCACCAGGACGGGGACCGGCGCCCGCGGCGGTGACGAGATCGCCGACATCTCCGCCACGGTCGACTCGATGGCCGACAGCCTCCATCAGCGGCTGCTGACCGAGCAGCGCTTCACCGCGGACGTCGCGCACGAACTGCGCACCCCGCTCATGGGCCTGGTCACCGCCAGTGGCCTGCTGCCGGAGGGCGAGGCCACCGAGCTGGTCCAGGACCGGGTGAAGGTGTTGCGGACGCTGGTCGAGGACCTGCTGGAGATCTCCCGGCTGGACGCGGGCGCGGAACGGGCCGAGACGCGGCGCGTGCCGCTGGCCGAGGCGGTCGCCGAGTCGCTGGGCCGTACCGGGTGGGAGACCCCGCTCCGGACGGAGAACCCCGCGGCCGTGGAGACCGACCCGCGGCGCCTGGACCGTATCGTCACCAACCTCGTGGTCAACGCCCACCGGCACGGGCGGCGGCCTGTCGTGGTGACCGTGGCGGGTACGACGGTGACCGTACGGGACCACGGACCCGGCTTCCCCGAGGACCTGCTCGCCGACGGCCCCCAGCGCTTTCGCACCGGGACGCCTGAACGTGGCCGCGGCCACGGCCTGGGGCTGACCATCGCCCTCGGCCAGGCGCGGGTCATCCAAGCCTCGCTGTCCTTCGCGAATGCGCCGGACGGCGGCGCCGTCGCCACCCTGCGTCTGCCGACCACCGGCTGACACCTCCTGGCGCGGCCGCACGGCACGCCCGGCCGGCGCTGTCCGTCCGGCCGCCGTTACCTGACGGATGCACAACCGAGCGGCGGCGAAGACTCGGCCACCACTGTCCGGAGATCAGCCCCGCCCACAGTGACCGGTGTGCGCGAACGCCGCGCACAGCGTTCTGTGGAGGTGCCGCTCATGCCCCCGTCGTCCGTACCGCCTCGGCTGCTTCGGCGCCGTCCTCTGTTCGCCGCGACCGGAACCCTGACCCTGGTCCTGGCTGTCCTCGCCGCTCTCGCCCTGCTGTTCGAGGACGGGGACGCACGCCGGAGTACCCGGGCCCCGGACGCCGGAGAGCCGTGGGGTGCCGGACTTCCCTGGCCGCGTGAAGGGCAGGCCGCCGTACATGTCGACGGCATCGGCGGCCTGGGCTCCCACGGCCCGCAGGCGCCGGTACCGATCGCCAGCGTGACCAAGGTGATGACGGCCTACGTGATCCTGCGCGAACACCCGCTCCGCGCGGGCGAGTCCGGTCCCCGGATCACCGTCGACCAGCAGGCCGCGGACGAGTCCGTCTCCGGTGTGGAGTCCCCCGTCCCCCTGGAACGCGGGCAACGGCTGAGCCAACGGCAGTTGCTGGAACTGACGTTGATCCCGTCGGGGAACAACGCCGCCCGGTTGCTGGCCCGTTGGGACGCGGGATCTGAGGAGGCGTTCGTGGCGAAGATGAACCGGGCGGCCGACGCCCTCGGCATGCGCCGGACCACCTACACCGGGGCCAGCGGTCTGGAGCCCACCACCAAGAGCACCGCTGCCGACCAGCTGAAACTGGCCCGACAGGCGATGCGCGACGAGGTCTTCAGGTCTGTTGTCGCCCAGCCCGACACCTCCGTCCCGGGAGCGCCCCGCACTCTTCCCAACACCAACGCCCTCCTCGGCACGCCCGGCGTGGTCGGGATCAAGACCGGCTCCAGCACTCCTGCGGGCGGCGCGCTGATGTGGGCGGTCCAGGTACCCGACCGACACGGACGGCAGCACCTCGCCCTCGGGGTCGTCCTGCACCAACGCGCCGACACCAGTCCCCAGGAAGGCCTGTCGGCCGTCTTCGACAGCAGCCGCGCGCTCGTCGAGGCGCTCCGGCACCGGATGTCCACGACCGATCCGGTGGAGGCGGCCGACACCGCCTCCCGGACCCGGTGAGCCGGAACATGGCCACAGTCCTCGACTCCCCCACCGCCCCGCAGCGGCCCGATCGACCGCGGCGCCCTCGGCGGTACGCTGGCATCTGGCGCAGGGGGTGGATCATCTCCGTGCTAGCGGTCTCGGTGGCCGTCGTCATGCTGGGCCACTCCGCGCTCCCCGACCGGCCCGGTCACCTCGCGAGTCTCATCCAGACGTTCCTGCCCTGGACCGGCCTCGCCGTGCCGTCGCTGCTTGTGTGCGCGGTGGTCCGGCGTTCCGCCACGGCCGCCGTGGCCCTCCTGGTCCCCGCGATCGCCTGGAGCGCCCTCTTCGGCGGGCGATGGGTCGACAAGCGCGCGGCAGGCGGGGACCTGACGGTGGTGACGCACAACGTCAACGAACACAACCCGCACCCGGCCCGCACCGCCCGTGCCCTGGCCGACTCCGGCGCCGAACTGGTGGCCCTGGAGGAACTGGGAGACAGCACACCGGTCTACGAGCGGGCGCTGGCCTCCGCTCACCCGTACCACGAGGTGCGCGGCACGGTCGGTCTGTGGAGCCGGTATCCGCTCGCCGATGTCCGTACGGTCGACATCGCGCCGTGGCCCCGCGCCCTGCGTGCCACGGTCCGCACCCCCAAGGGGCCGGTAGCGGTCTACGTCGCCCACTTCGCGTCCGTCCGGCTCAGCGCCACCACGGGTTTCGGCACGGATGCGCGTAACGCAGCGGCTCACCGTCTCGCCGCCGCCCTCGACGCCGAACCACTCCCCCGGACACTGCTCCTGGGCGATCTCAATGGCACCACGGACGACGACGCCCTGTCCGTCCTGACCTCGCGCCTGCGCTCGGCCCAGGACACGGCCGGTGCCGGCTTCGGCCTGAGCTGGCCGGCCTCCTTCCCCCTGGCCCGGATCGACCACATCCTCGTACGCGGGATACAACCACGATCGGCCTGGACGCTGCCCGCCACGAGCAGTGACCACCTGCCGGTGGCCGCGTCCCTGAGCCTCGGGACTGAACCGTAACCGACGAGCCGCACTGGCGTGCCCTTGCAAGCGGCAGTTCTCCAACACCGGCTCTCCCCCTTTGTCGGCACCGGCTGCCCGGCTCCCGTCCAAACCGTTGACAACGATGTCAGGCGCATGATCTAGTCCGCTCTCAGCCAGCCAGGTTCAACTGTCCGCGTGCGGTCACGGGTGAGGCTCAGCACCCGTCTCCCGGGCCGCCGCGCCGGGCAGTTGAGGAACAGGAGGCCCGCTTCCATGCACAGAGCCCTGCACCGACTACGCAACCGCGCATCGACCGTGCTCGCCGCAATCGTCGTCGCCGGCGGTGCGATCAGCCCGGCATCGGCCGCCACCCAGGAGGCCCCGGCGGCCGAGGGTCAACTGACGTCCCTGGTCAACCCGTTCATCGGGACGCAGAACTTCGGCAACACCTTCCCCGGTGCGAGTGCCCCCTTCGGCATGGTCCAGGTCAGTCCGGACACGGGTGGTCAGGGCGGCTACGACTACCAGCAGGACAAGATCCACGGGTTCAGCCAGACCCACCTGTCCGGCGTCGGCTGCTCCGTCATGGGCGAGCTGCCGATCATGCCGACGACCGGAGCCGTCGACAGCGTCGACCCGGCCGACTACCGGTCCACGTACTCGCACGACGACGAGGACGCCGAACCCGGCTACTACCGCGTCGGGTTGAAGACGTACGGGATCGACGCCGAGCTGACCGCCACGCCCCGCACGGGGTGGCAGCGCTACACCTTCCCCTCGGCCGGCCGTGCCAACGTCCTGTTCAACACGGGCCAGGCGAACCAGAGGGTGTACGAGTCCGAGGTCCATGTCGTCGGTGACCGTACCGTCGAGGGACGGGTGGAGGCGGGCAACTTCTGTGCGGGCAAGGACCGGCACACCGTCTACTTCACGGCGACCTTCGACCGGCCGTTCGCCTCGCACGGCACCTGGCGCGGGAGCACCCCCTCCCCCGGCGAGCGCGACGCGGCCGGTGAGGGCGGCAATGGTGCCTGGGTGACCTTCGACGCCGCCGAAGACCGCGATGTCGTCGTGAAGGTCGGGCTGTCCTACACGGGTGTGGAGGGTGCCCGGAAGAATCTGAAGGCCGAGACCGGCGACTCCTACGACTTCGACGCCACACGCGCGGCCCTGCACTCCACGTGGGAGCGGCAGTTGGGCGCCGTGAAGGTCGACGGTGGGCCGCTGGAGCGGCGGCGGGCGTTCTACACGGCGCTCTACCACGCCCAGTTGCACCCGAACCTCGCCGGGGACGTGGACGGCCGGTACGCGGGGTTCGACGGCAAGGTTCATCTCGCGTCCGGGTTCACGCCGTATCAGAACCTGTCACTGTGGGACACCCACCGGCCGCAGAACCAGCTGTTGCAGATGCTGGAGCCCCAAGTCGCCCGTGATGTCGCTCTGTCGGTCGTCGCGATCGGGCGGGACGGCGGCTGGCTGCCGCGCTGGTCGCTCGCCAACAGCGAGACCAACATCATGACCGGTGACCCGGTCACGCCCTTCCTGGTCGAGGCGTGGTCCAAGGGGCTGCTCGCGGGGCACGAGAAGGAGGCGTACGCGCTGCTGCGGAAGAACGCGCTGAGCGCGCCGCCGGCCGATTCGCCGTACAACGGCCGTGCGGGAGTGGCCGCTTACGCCGAGCGCGGCTACCTCCCCAGCGGGCTCGACGTGGGCGAGGACTGCGCGGACAAGGGCGGCGACAACGACTGCCGGCACCCCGCTTCGGCGACCCTGGAGTACGCGGCGGCGGACGCCTCGCTGGCCCTGATGGCCAAGGGGCTGGGGCACAGCGCGGACGCCCGGCTGTTCGCGGCGCGTGGGCAGTGGTACCGCAACCTGTGGGACTCCGGCATCAAGCAGTTCCGGCCGCGTACGGTCGAGGGCACCTGGCTCACGCCGTACGACCCGGTCGAGGCGCGTCATCAGTTCCATGAGGGCGGGGCGTACCAGTACCAGTGGCTGGTGCCCCAGGACCCGGCGGGGCTGGTCGATCTGATGGGCGGCAGGCGGCAGACAGAGAAACGGCTGGACGACTTCTTCGCCTACGACAAGCTCCTCGCCGACCCTGCCAGGACCGCGCGGGAGGAGTGGATTTCGGCGCCGTACGACTACTACGGCAAGGCGACGTACAACCCCAACAACGAGCCCGATCTGCACGCCCCGTACATGTACCTGTGGGCCGGGGCGCCCGCCAAGACGGCCACCGTGGTCCGGGCCGCGATGACGCTGTTCACCGACGGGCCCGACGGTATGACGGGCAACGACGACCTGGGCACCATGTCGGCCTGGTACGTCTTTTCCTCCCTGGGCCTGTACCCGACGACGAACGGCGGCGACTTCCTCGCCGTGTCCAGTCCGCAGTTCCCCTCGGCGGTCATCCGTATCGGCGCCTACGGCAAGCGGCAGGGCGGCACGCTGACCGTCAAGGCGCCCGGAGCGAGCGACACGCAACGCTATGTGCGGCGGGCCGAGTTCGGCGGGAAGAGCCTCAAGGCCACGTGGCTGGACTGGGACGCGGTCGCCAAGGGCGGGCGCCTCAACTTCGAGATGACCGACAAGCCGTCGGCGTGGGGCACCGGCAAGGGCGCCGAGCCGCCGTCCGTGAACCGTGCGGCGGCCGATTCCCGCCGCCACCTCGATGCCTCGCTGCGCACCTCGTCCGATGTCCTGCCGGTCGCGGACAGCGCGCAGAGCGTCCGTCTGCGGATGGACGTCCTGGGGCAGGCACCTGGCTCGTTGCGGGTGGACATCACCGCGAAGACTCCCCGTGGCTGGAGCGCCAAGACCCCTGATGGGTTCTCGCTCAGGTCCGGCCGACTTCCTCTGCAGCGGACCGTGGCGGTGGACGTGAACGTCCCGGCCGGCACCGAGCCGGGCTCGTACACCGTACGGATCACCGCGCGGGCCAAGGGCGTGAAGCCCGTGGAACGCGTCGCGACCATCGAGGTCCGCGCGGCGGCCCGGTGCGCGGAGGGTGCGGGTAAGCAGTGTGCCGTCGGCCTCGGCAAGGAGCTCAACCACGACGGCACCGCGACCGTCGCGGCTCCCGACGAAGGCGACTTCGACGGGGCCGGGTGGAGCTTCGACGCCGATCTGCTGCCCGCGGCGGGGCCGGTGAAGTGGGACGGCGTCACCTACGACGCCCCCGACCCGCGGGGCACGGCCCCGAACTTCGTCGAGTCCCGGGGTCAGTCCCTGCTGCTTCCGGCCGGTGAGTACCGGGCGCTTCGTCTGGTCGCCGTGGCCCACCACGGGCCCGTGGCCGCGACCCTGACCGTCCGCTACACCGACGGGACCACCAGCGAGGTTCCGGTGACTGTAGGCGACTGGGCCGGGTCGGCTCCCCAGGGCAGCACGGTGGTGCTGGAGATGCCGCACCGGATCAAGCGGGGGCAGGGTGTGGACGGGCCGCCCGTGCGGCTGTTCGGGGCCTCGGCCGGGCTCGACGCGTCGAAGACGGTGCGGTCGGTCGGGCTGCCGAATGATTCCCGGGTGCAGGTGTACGCCATCACCCTCACGTAGGGTCCGCGGCGCACGGGGCATGGGGCGGTGGCGCGGGGCGGTGGTCCTCGCGGCGCCGCCCCGTGTCACGGCGTTGGTGTGGTGGCGTCGGTCAGCGGCTTCGGGGGGTAGGCGCGCAGCACGAGGGAGGTGGTGACGGGGCCGTAGCGGGCGAGTGCGTCGACCACTTCTTCGAGTTGTTCCGCCTGCGGGCAGTGGACGTCGAAGATGAGGCAGTCCTCCCCGGTGACCCGGAGCGTGGAGGTGATCTCGGGGGTTCGGGAGGCGAAATCCAGGGCGCGTTGGAGCTGGGCGTGTGTGGTGCGCAGGCGGATGACCGCGTGGATGTTCAGGCCGAGGGCGGTGGGGGCGACGACGGCTCGGTAGCCGGTGATGACGCCGTTCTTCTCCAGCCGTTGGATACGTGCGCCGGCCGCGGGCTGCGAGAGTCCGACGCGGCGCCCGATCTCCGCCCCGGTCAGTCGGCCGTCGGTCTGGAGCAGGGCAAGGATCTCTCGGTCTGTCCGGTCGAGTGATTCCATCGTTGTCCGCACCACTTCCTTTGAGATCACTTGCATCGCCGCCGCTGCCCTGATGCATCCAACAGAATCTGGGGCATGTGCTCCCAGGATCGCAGGGGGCGGCGAGTGAAATGGTGGTGGGCTGTGGTCGCGTACGTCATCGTCCCGGGGATCGACGGCTCGGACGAGGAGCACTGGCAGACCTTGTGGGAGCGGGAGTGGGGCGCCTCGGCGGTGAGGATCGCTCCGGTCTCGTGGTCGGCGCCCGATCTGGATGACTGGGTCGGCGCTGTTCAGGGGGCGTACGACGAGGCTTCTCGGCGGGACGGTCGTGTGGTGCTGGTGGCTCACAGTCTGGGGTGCTGGGCCGCGTCCGTCTGGCTGGGCAGGGAGCCGTCCCGCCAGGTGGGCGGCGCGTTCCTGGTCGCGCCGCCCGATCCGCGCGGGCCGGCCTTCCCACGTCAGGCGGCCTCTACGTTCATGGAGGTGACGGCACGACCGTTGCCCTGCCCGGCTCTGGTGGTGGGCAGCGCCGACGACCCGTATTGCAGTTCAGGGGCGGCCGAAGGCTTCGCGGCACGGTGGGAGGCGCGATGGCAGTTGGTGGGCTCGTACGGGCATATCAACTCCGCGAGTGGACTGGGCTCGTGGCGCCAGGGCCGGGAACTCCTGGACTCGCTGACGCCTCGGGAGCCGTCGCGCTGAGGGTGGCCCGGCACCCGGCACCCGGCACCCGGCACCCGGCACCCGGCACCCGGCTCAGGTTCCGGGGAGGATACGGCGTGTCTCGTAGGCCCACATCGCGATCTCGACCCGGTTGCGGGCGCCGAGTTTGGCCATCAGGCTCGCCAGATGGGTCTTCACCGTGCTGAGGCTGATGTGCAGTGCGTCGGCGATCTCGGTGTTGGTCAGCCCGCGGGCGACGGCGAGGAGCACCTGCTCCTCGCGGGCGGTGACGGGAGAGACCGGCTGGGCCACGGGCCGGCCGGCGGGCAGGTCCGCGAAGGCCTGGAGCAGACGGACGGTGACGCTGGGCGCGATGAGCGCCTCCCCGTCGGACGCCGACCGTACGGCCTGCGCCAGGAGGTCCGGTCCCGTGTCCTTGAGGAGAAAACCGCGGGCACCGGCCCGCAGTGCGCCGTAGACGTACTCGTCGAGGTCGAACGTGGTGATGACGACCACGGCGAGTGGGTCGGCGACGCCGGGGCCTGCGACCAGCCGAGTGGCTTCGAGCCCGTCGAGTTCGGGCATGCGGATGTCGAACAGGCAGACGTCGGGGCGTAGTTCGCGGGCCAGGCGTACCGCTTCCCGTCCGTCGGCGGCCTCGCCGACCACCTCGATGCCGGGCTGGGCGTTCAGCATGATCCGCAACCCGGTGCGGATGATCGTCTGGTCGTCAGCGACGAGGACGCGAATGGACACCGCTCTCGCTCCTCGCTGTCGGCAGTTCGGCTTCGACATGCCACCCCCGGTCGGTACCCGGGCCCGCTCGTAGTGTGCCGCCGAGCAGGGTCGCGCGCTCGCGCAGTCCGGTGAGTCCGTATCCGTCGCGCCCCCGGCCGGTGCGCCGGCCGTTGTCGCGCACGCTCACCCGTACTGTGTGCCGCTCCGCGACGACCCGGACGACGAGCTCGGTCGCGTCGACCGCGTGGCGCATCGCGTTGGTCACCGACTCCTGCACGATCCGGTAGACGGCCGCGTCCACAGCCGGGGGCAGCGCGTCCAGTTCGCCTTCGAGCCCCAGGTCGACCCTGAGGCGGCCACCCGGGGTGCGTACCAGGCGCTCCAGATCCGCGACTCCGGCAGGGGGCGCCAGCTCGGCGCCGACTCCGCGGTCGCGCAGTGTGGCGACCATGGCGCGCATTTCCTCCAGGGTGCGCGCCCCTTCCTCCTCGACCTCCTCCAGCGCCTCGACGGCGGCGGACGGGTCGGTGCCGGCGAGCACCCGGCCCGCCTGGGCGCGGATCACCATGGCCGACACGTGGTGGGCCACCGTGTCGTGCAGTTCCCGGGCGAGCTGCTCGCGCTCACGGGAGCGCACCTGGCCCAACAGCCGCTCGCGAGCGGTCACCCGGAACCGTACGGCGGCTCCGACCACGCCGGGCAGCAGCAGGAAGACCAACCCCCCGATCTCTTCGACGACCGGATCCTCGTACGTGAGGGTCGCCAGGGTGCAGGCCGCGAGGATCACCGCGCCGCCGAGCACGATCTCCCGTCCCGACCCCCAGCGGGCCAGCGCGTACACCAGCACGAGCACGACCACGTTGGTGTCCAGGCCGACGGGCTCGTCCGGTGCGGCGACGAGCGAGGCCAGCTGGAGCAGGATCACCGAGCCGAACGCCAGCTTGACCATGGCCAGTGGGCGGGTCCGGCGCCACAGGAGCAGCAGGCAGAGCCATACGGCGAACACCACCGCCACCGGCCGCCACACCACGTTGTCGCGCAGGGTGGCCTCCAGTGCCACACCCGCAAGGCTCACGGCGAGCAGCGCCCAGTCCCGCCACACCCGGGCCGGCGGGTCGGGCGGCCGGGGTTCGGTCCACAGGGTTCGCAGGTCGTCTCGCAGCACGGTTCTCAGCCTAGGCATCGCGCGGTGCCGCGCATCGGCCGAAAGGACGGGGCGTCACTCCGCCCCGGGGCCGACGGAACCGCGGCCCGCGGGCCGATGCCCCGGAGCGCCGTGGCGACGAGCCTCGGCATCGGCGGCCGTACAAGGACGGCCGACGAGGTGGTTGGAGGACCCGATGCTCTCGAAAGCCCTGTTGCGCCTGGGCGCAAGCGCAGCCCGCCATCCCTGGCGGGTGATCGCGGCATGGCTGGTCGCCGCCGCGCTCGTCGTCCTCGCCGCGATCGCCTTCGGCGGGCGGACCACGGACTCGATGACCGCTCCGGGACTGGACTCCCAACGGGCCGCGGAACTGATCGAGCGGGCCGGAACCGGCCAGGAGGGGATGACCGCCCAGGTGGTCGTCATCCCCCTCGACGGAGGTGCGTCGTTCTTCGACGAGGGCAGGGCGCGCACCGCTCTCACACGTCTGCAGACCGAGGTGGAGCGGCTGCCGCATGTGCTCGGCACGAGCGACCCGGCCGGGGCGCTCGACGCGGGCGGGGACACCGCCGTGCGCGGCGGCCTCGTCTCGGCCGACGGGCGGATCGCGGTCGTGCGGGTGCAGTACCCCGACCAGAGCCGGCTGTCGGCCGAGGACCTCGACGCCCTCGTCGCTCTCGGTGACCGGCTGCGCGCCGAACTGCCCCTGCGCATCGAAATGGGCGGGGATCTGTTCTACGCCTTCTCCGACCCCAGCGGCGGCGTGAGCGAGTTGATCGGCCTGCTCGCGGCGGCCGCGATCCTGTTCCTGGCGTTCGGTTCACTCGTCGCCGCCGCGCTGCCGATCGGCATGGCGGTCTTCGGACTGACCGTCGGGGTCGCCACGATGACGGTACTGGCGGGCGTCACGGACGTGCCCACTTTCGCACCGGTCCTGGGCAGCATGGTGGGGCTCGGCGTGGGCATCGACTACGCGCTGTTCGTGCTCGCCCGGCACCGGGAGTACCTCGCGCGCGGGCTCGATCCGCAGGAGGCGGCCGGACGGGCGGTGGCCACGGCGGGGCGGCCGGTGGTCTTCGCCGGCGGCACCGTCGTCGTATCGATCCTGGGTCTGGCGGTCGCGAACGTGCCGTTCATGACGGTGGGCGGGCTGGCCGTATCGATCGTGGTTCTGATCATGGTGGTCGCGTCGGTGACGTTGCTGCCGGCGTTCCTTGGCGCGGGTGGGCTGCGGCTGGGGCGGGTCGGGCGACGGCGGGACACGGCAGCGGATGTTGCCCCCGCCGGCGGTTGGCGTCGCTGGATCGGGCACGTCAACCGGCACCCGGTGCCGTACGCGGTCGGCGCGGCGGCACTGCTGCTGACCGCTGCGCTGCCCGTGCTCGGCCTGCGCGTCGGCCTGCCCGACGACGGCTCACAGCCCCAGAGCCGTACCGAGCGCCGCGCGTACGACCTCGTCGCCGAGGGGTTCGGACCGGGCACCAACGGTCCCCTGGTCATCGCCGCTGACCCCGCCGGTGATCCGGGAGTGCTGGACCGGCTCGTCGGGGCGGTCGAGGCGGACCCGGGCATCGCGTCCGTCGCGCCGACGCACGTCGATCGGGCCACCGGTATCGCGACAGTAGTGGTGTTCCCGACCACCAGCCCTCAGGACAAGGCCACGACCGACACCATCGCCCGGCTGCGCTCCGACGTACTGCCCAAGGCGGTCGGGGACGGCCAGGCCAGGGCCCACGTCGGCGGTGCCGCCGCGAGCCTGTCCGATGTGGGCCAACGCACCAGCGAACGCCTGCCGTTGTTCGTCACCGCCGTGCTGGCGATGTCGTTCCTGCTGCTGATGCTGGTCTTCCGTTCGGTCGTCGTAGCGCTCAAGGCGGTGCTGCTGAACCTGCTGAGCATCGGCGCGGCCTACGGCGTCATGGTCGCGGTCTTCCAGTGGGGCTGGGGAGGCGCGCTCATCGGTCTGGAAGCGACGGTGCCGATCGTGTCGTTCATCCCGATGTTCCTCTTCGCCATCCTGTTCGGCCTGTCGATGGACTACGAGGTGTTCCTCCTCTCCCGCGTACGCGAGGAGTACCTGCGCACCGGCGACAACGGCGCGGCGATTGTCGAGGGCATCTCGCGCACGGCCCGGATCATCACCTCGGCCGCTCTGATCATGGTGGCGGTCTTCCTGTCCTTCGCCGTCGCCGACGATCCCTCCACCAAGATGTTCGGGCTCGGTCTGGCCACGGCGATCTTCATCGACGCCACGGTCGTACGCATGGTGCTGGTACCGGCGACGATGACGCTGCTCGGGCGGGCGAACTGGTGGCTGCCGGGGTGGTTGGAGCGGATGCTGCCGGGCGGGCCGGTCGGCACCGAGGTGGAACCCGCGGGTGAGGCGCCGCGCCAGCAGTTGGTCGACCGTTGACCCGATTCCCTCCTTGGCAGATTGAACACGACTCGATACACGCCCCTAGCTGCGCGCCCGACCGCCCCCGGCGGCAGCGATCCGCAGGTTCCATCGGCCGGATCTGCTCGTGAGCTGGAAGAAGGACAGCGGCGGGATGTCGATGCGCCAGAACGACTGGGCAGGGGCACCGATCGCGTGGAGCAGTGCCGCACGTGCCACGTCCTGTTCGACGACGGCCAGGGCCCGGCCCGTGTCGTCGGGCAGGCTGTCCAGCCAGGCGGCGATCCGGCGGCACAGTTGAGCCACCGACTCGCCGCCGTGCGGGGCGGCTTCGGGGTCCGACATCCAACTGGCCAGCCCGGCGGCGTCGTTGGCAGCGACTTCGTCCGGGGTCAGGCCGTGCCAGTTGCCCATGTCCATACCTTTCAGGGCCGGTTCGACGGTGACGGCTCCCTCCCGGCCGACAATCTGCGCGGTCTGGCGGCACCGTTGGGAAGGCGCCGCGAGTACGGCGTCGGCGGCTGCGGGCAGCGATCCGGCGACTCTTCGTGCCTGCTCCAGCGCTTTCTCGTCCAGCGGCGTGTCTCCGCCGAACCTTGCGTCGCGCGCCGTGGGGAGCGCGGCACAGAGCAGTGTGAGCCGGATCGTCATGGTGGGCCTTTCCGCGGGGTCGGTTCGTCGTAGGTGGCGTACGCCATGTTGGCCGAAGTCCTTCTTGCCTCTACCATCTGGGGCGACAAGGACGACAGCGCCACGGAAGTCCGGTGAAAGCCCGGCACGGTCGCGCCACTGTGTGCCACACCCGCCCGCCAGGCGGGGATGGTGAGTCAGACCCAACGCTGTCGTCGAGTGCTCCACACGATGCGGGACGCGTAGTTCCCGAGGAGGTCTCGCCATGGCGCAGTCCACTGCCGCCCCCACCCCCACCACCCAGACCCTCACGCCGCTGCCGCTGCGGGCGATCGCCCCCTGGGCCGTCTTCTTCGGCGTCCTGATGCTGGTCCTGCTCTACTTCGTCGGCGCCGAGCAGGGCGCGACCGCCCTGGTCTCCGGTGAGGGCGTGCACGAGTGGGTGCACGACGCCCGGCACCTCCTCGGCTTCCCCTGCCACTGACGGAGCCTCCCCAAAATGAACTCCGTCACCGTACGCACCCTTCTGGTGCGCGGCATGCTCGCCGGCCTCGGCGCCGGCGTGCTCGCCTTCGTCTTCGCCTACCTGGTCGGAGAAGGTCCCGTCGACGCGGCCATCGCGTTCGAGGAGTCCAACTCCCATGAACACGGCGGCGAGGAACTCGTCAGCCGTACCGTGCAGTCGACCGCCGGTCTCGCCACGGGCATGCTCGTCTTCGGCGTGGCCGTCGGCGGCATCGCGGCACTGGCGTTCTGCTTCGCGCTGGGCCGTGTAGGTCGCATCGGGGCACGGGCCACGGGTGCGCTCACCGCGCTCGCCGGGTTCCTGCTCCTGTACCTGATCCCGACCCTCAAGTACCCGGCGAACCCGCCCGCCGTCGGCAACCCCGACACCATCGGGGAACGCACCATCCTGTTCGTCGGCATGATCGTCCTCAGTGTGCTGCTGGGCATCGCCGCGGTTCTGCTGGGGCGCAGGCTCGCCCCTGCCTGGGGCAACTGGAACGCCTCCATCGCCGCCGGGGGCGCCTTCGTGGCGGTCATGGCGGTGACGATGGCTGTCCTGCCGAGCGGCGACAACACGCCCAAGGGCTTCCCGGCCAACGACCTTTGGGAGTTCCGGATCGCCTCGATCGGCACGCAGGCTGTGCTGTGGGCTGCTTTCGGGCTGCTGTTCGGCTATTTGGCCGAGCGGGTGCTGGAGCCCAGGGCGGTGCGGGGGAAGGTGTCCGCGCTGGCGGCCTGAGCGGGCAGACATACGGCGGGGCTACCGGGGGCGCGCCCGGGAGCCCCGCCGCTGCTGTGCTCGCCGGCCCGGCCAGGGCGGCGCTATACCTTCCCCAGCTCGCGGTCATGGCGCGCTCGGAGCGCTGCCGCAAGTCCGGAGCTGGGTTCGACGAATTCGTGGTGGTCAAGTCCGCCCGGAACGCGCCCGATCCCATCGAAATCCAGAATGCTCCACAGCCAGTCGTTGTGCGGGACCAGAGCGAGCACGTCAGAGAGACCCACCAGTCCGCCCTGCCCATCGTGCATGCGGAACGTCACGGATGCACTCACCGGTGATCTCACCCTTCCAACGGTTCGGGGTCATCACGCGCTCGTTTGCGGCCGGTTGGCTTTCCGCTGTCAGGACGCCAATAGAAGCGTTCCCTGTGCGGAGCTCACGCCGCCGATGGCTGCCAGGCCTCCTGGAAGCGGCGGCGGGCTCGGAAGAGGCGGGAGCGTACTGTGCCTACGGGGAGGGCGAGGACCTCGGCCATTTCTTCCTCGTTCAGGCCGTAGGCGCGGAGGGTGAGGACTTGGCGGTGGGGTTGGGAGAGGCGGTCGAGGACGTCGGAGATGTGTACCGCGTCCAGGGGGTTCGTGTGCTGGTGTGACTCGATCTGGCCGCAGGTGTGTTCCTCGCCGCAGCGCTTCTTGGCGGTGCGTACGGCCTCGCGGACCGTCACCGCGCGTACCCAGCCGTAGAAGGCGACCGGCTCGCGGAGTTGGCCCAAGCCGCGGTAGATGGCCAGCAGTGCTTCCTGCGTGGCGTCGGCCGTGTCGTGGCGGGTGATGGAGCGGCAGATTCGGGTGACATACGGCGTGATGTGGTTCAGCAGGTGGTTCATCGCATGTTCGTCGCCCGACTGGGCGCGGGGTAACAGCGTCTGGGGGGAGAGGAGTTCGCTTGCATGGGACATGGCGCGGGAGGACTCCTTACGGCAACCGGGGTGGTGCGGGAGTGCGGGTGGCGTTCAGTCCGCGGAGGCGAGGGCGAGGAGGCCGGCGAGGGCCTCGTCGCGGAAGGCCCGCATGAAGGACGGGCTGAAGCAGGCCGTGTGGTGCGGGAATTCGATGGACAGGCGGCCTTCGAAGGAGACCACGCACGCCATGACGGGGCTGCGGCCGGCCTGCGGGAAGTAGTGCTCGCGGGCGGGCACCAGACGGACGTCGACCGCCCGCAGGACCTCGGGCAGGCGAGGGCCCGGGACGACGCCCATGTTGGTGACGATCACCGTGGCCAGCTGGAGGGCGGGGTTGCGGGGGATCTCCGGCGTGATGCGCATCTCGTGGAAGTGAGCGCCGGAGGACAGCGCGTCGCTCAGGGTTGTGTGGACCTTGCGTGCCAGGTCCAAGGGGGCGGAATCTGTGCCTACTTCCAGCGTCTGCAGGTGTGTCGTCACCGCGGGGACCATCACCGACGGCGGCAGTGGTGGTGTCAGCCGGGAGCGCAGGTCCACGGGGGACATGCAGCCCAGGGTGCGGGGGGAATCGCCCTCCAGGCGGGCTCGGGCCGTCTTCAGGAGGATTGCCGCTATCAGCGCGTGCACGGAGACGCCGGCCTGTCGGGCGGTCGTGCGCAGGGCTGTCGTCTGCTCCGTGTCCAGGGTCAGGCGGCGCACTTCGATGCGACCCTCCCCCGGGCCGGCGGGCGGTGTCACGTCGTAGGGCATCAGCTCGACCGGGTGCTGTTTCGTGTCCGTGATGCGCTGGTCGAGGTAGGCGGCGGTGTCCGCCTCGTCGGCCGGGGGGAGCAGGGTGCTTACGGGCGCCGGCCAGGCCGGTGCGTCTGGTTGAGCGGATGGTGACTCGTCGTCGGCTACCAGGGAACGGTAGTGGTCCCACAGCGTGTTGAGCAGGGTGATTCCGCTGTGGCCGTCGGTCACCGTGTGGTCCACCACCAGGACGAACAGGTGGTCCGTGCCGTTCGGTGCGCTGACCAGGACGGCGCGCGACAGGGGGCCGCCCACCGTGAGGGGTCTGTTCAGTTCCGTCGCGTACGCCTCGGTCAGCTCCCCGGTGCGGGTCTCCAGGCGGGGGCGGTCGGCCTCGTCGAGTAGGGCCAGGGCGTGGCCCGCGTCGTCCGCCACGATGTGGGAGCGCAGGGTCGGGTTCGCCTGTGTCACGGCGTCGTACGCGGCGGTCAGCGCTTCGGTGTCGACGCGTCCGTTCAGGGTGCAGGACAGTACGGCTCTGCTTCGCTGACCGACGTAGAGCTTCTCGACCGGACACAGCGCACGGTGGTGCATGGGGGGCGGCCTCTTCTCGATCGTCCAACGGGTGGCCCGCGGGCGGCACGGCCTGTCGCCGGCATGGGGCCGCGGGTGTCGGGAGTCGTTTCGACACTGCCCCGCGGCGCGTGGTCGAGTCCACTCGGCACGGCTCCTATCAGCCATGTCGCTTGAATTCCCTAGAAGTTGGCGTCGGAGGTTTCACTCCCTCGTCCGGTGATCTCTAGGGAAATCCCTGGGGTGCCGCTCTTGACCCGGTGCCGCCTTGACCGTGCCGAGTGCGGTGACACACCGTGATGAGTCGTAGAACCGGGGCCCGAGTGCGTACGCGCCGAGTCCCCGGCGTGCGACCTCCGTTCCGCTTCGTGGGCCGGCTCGGCGCGTATCCAGCACGCGCGGGCGGCACGAAGCGGTGGCCGCACCGCTCCGACCCGGTCGTGCCGTCGCCGGCCGGGACATCACGGCTTGCCATGAGGGATGTGCCATGTCACTCCAGCAGGACGAGCGACGTCCGCTGTCCGCCGCCCAGGAAGGTCTCTGGTACGCCGGGCGACTCGCCTCGGACAGTGCCGCGTACAACACCGGTGAGGCGGTGGAGATCCATGGGCCGCTCGACACGAGACTGTTCGAGACCGCGCTGCGCCGCACGGTCGCCGAGGCGGACACCTTCGCCCTGCGTTTCGTCGACACCGAGGACGGCCCCCGCTGCCATCGCGCCCCGGACCCGGACGACTGGCCCCTGCACCGGGTCGACGTCCGTGACGCCGACGATCCCACCGCGGCCGCCTGGAACTGGATCCGCTCCGACCTGGCGACCCCGGTCGACCTGGAGAAGGGCCCGCTCTTCTCGCACACCCTGCTGACGCTGGCGTCCGACCGGTTCATTTGGCTGCTGCGGGCCCATCACATCCTGCTCGACGGCTACAGCTTCAAGCTCTTGGGGCGGCGCCTGGCCGACGTCTACAACACGCTCGCCGCGGGCCGTGAGCCGGACGCCTCCGTCTTCGCACCGGTCGGTCGGTTGCAGGAGGAAGAGGCCGCCTACCGCGCCGGTGAACGCCACACCCGTGACCGCGCCCACTGGGCCGAGCGCCTGGCCGGACTGCCCGAGCCCGCACGGCTCACCTCGCGCACGGCCCCCGCCACCTCGCCCTTCCTGCGCAGCACCGCCGAGTTGGCGCCGTCGGAGGTGGCCGCCCTGGAGCAGGCCGCCTCGCGGCTCGGCGTCACCCGCACCGACCTGCTGGCCGCCGCCACCGCCGCATACCTGCACCGCATGACCGGCAGCCAGGGCCTGGTGCTGGGTCTGGCCACGATGAGCCGTCTGGGCAGCGTCGCGCTGCGCACCCCTGGTACCGCCTCCGACGTGCTGCCCCTGCGGGTGGCCGCCGCGCCCGGGACGCCGCTCGATCGCTTCACCCGGAGCGTCGCCGACGAGCTGCGCGCCCTGCGCCGCCATCAGGCCTACCGGGGCGAGTTCCTGCGTCGCGACCTGGGGCTGCTGGGCACCGGCCGCCGGCTGTACGGGCCGGTGCTGAACATCGTGCCCTTCGACGAGTCGCCCGTCTTCGACGGCCACCCCACCACCTGGCACCACCTGTCCGGCGGTGCCGTGGAGGACCTGCAGATCTCGGTGCGTCCCGCGGCGGAGGCGGGTGGTCTGTGGTTCGCCTTCGACGCCAATCCCGCACTGTACGAGGAGGACGAACTCGCTCTGCACAGCAGGCGGTTCCTCGCCGTCCTGCGCCGACTGGCCGAGGCGGAGCCCACGACCGCGCTGGGAGAGCTGGACGTCCTGTTGCGGGGCGAGCATCCGAGTGACGGTCCCGTACGTACGTATCCGGTCGATCGCACTCTCACCCAGTTGTTCGAGGATCGGGTGACGGCCGTCCCCGAGCGGACCGCCGTCACCTGCGACGGGCAGCACCTCACGTATGCCGAGCTCAATGCCGAGGCCAACTGGCTGGCGCGGCTGCTCGTCGAGCGCGGCGCGGGGCCGGGGCGGGTGGTGGCGCTGGCTCTGGAGCGCGGGTTACGGCTGCTGCCCGCCCTGCTCGCGGTCCTGAAGACCGGCGCCGCCTACCTCCCGCTGGACCCCGGGCATCCGGCGGAGCGGCTGCGGCTGGTCGTGGCGGACGCGGAACCGGTCGTGCTGGTCACCGAGCGCGCACATGCCCGGCTCGTCGGCGGGTCCGTCCCCACCCTGCTGCTGGACGACCTCGCGCAGGACATGGCCGGGCGGGACCCCGGTGACCTCACCGACGCCGACCGGCACGGGCCGACGAGCCCCGCCGACATCGCGTACATCATCCACACCTCCGGCTCCACCGGCCGCCCCAAGGGGGTCCCGGTGCCGCATGCCAACGTTGTCCGGCTCTTCGCCGCCGCCTCCGAGCATTTCGCCTTCGGGCCCGACGACGTGTGGACGCTGTTCCACTCCTACGCCTTCGACTTCTCCGTGTGGGAGATGTGGGGCGCCCTGCTGCACGGCGGCCGGGTCGTCGTCGTGCCGTACGCCGTCAGCCGTTCCCCCCGGGACTTCGTACAGCTGCTGCATCGCGAGGACGTCACCGTTCTCAGCCAGACGCCGTCCGCCTTCGAGCAGTTGATTGACGCGGACCTCGAACGCGACGGTGACAGTGGGGCGTTGCGGTACGTCGTGTTCGGCGGCGAGGCGCTGCGTCCGGCGCGGCTGCGGCCCTGGGTCGAGCGGTACGGCCTGGACCGGCCGGCCCTGGTGAACATGTACGGCATCACCGAGACCACCGTGCATGTCACCCATCACCGGCTGACCCGGGCCGACTTGGACGACCCGCGGCGGGGCAGCGTCATCGGGCGGCCCTTGGGCGACCTGCGTGTCCATCTGCTCGATGCCGAAGGTCGCCCCGTTCCGCCCGGTGCGGTCGGTGAGATGTACGTCTCCGGCGCCGGTGTGGCCGCCGGGTATCTGAACCGGCCCGAGCTGACCGCCGAACGCTTCCTGGAGGACCCGTTCGGTCCGCCCGGCGCCCGCATGTACCGCTCCGGCGACCTGGCCCGGCGCCGCCCGGACGGGACGCTGGACTACCTCGGACGGGCCGACGCGCAGGTGCAGATCCGTGGGTTCCGGGTGGAGCCCGGTGAGATCGAGGCCGTACTCGCCGCGCACCCCCGCGTGGCACGCGCCGCCGTCGTGGTGCGCCGGGCGGACAACGGCGCCCAGCAGCTCGTCGCCTATACGGTCGCCGCCAACAAAACTCCCGCCGACCCGGCCGAGCTGCGCGACCACGCCGCCGCCCGCCTGCCCGAGCACATGGTCCCGGCCGCCTGTGTCGCCGTGGAAGCCCTGCCGTTGACGCCCAACGGCAAGCTCGACGAGCGGGCGCTGCCCGCACCGGACTTCACCGCCGCGGCGTCCGGCGCCCGGCCCACGACACCGCAACAGGCCCTGCTGTGCACCCTGTTCGAAGACGTACTGAAGCTGCCGCGCGACACCGTGGGCACCGACGTGAACTTCTTCGACCTTGGCGGAGATTCGCTGCTCGCCACCCGTCTGCTGGCCCGGCTGCGGCAGAGCGCCGGCGTGGAGGTCCCCATCACCGCGCTGTTCGACACGCCGACTCCGGCCGCCCTCGCGGCGCGGCTGGCCGCGCACTCCGTGGATGCCCTGCCGCGGCCCGCTCTGGGCGCCGCCACGCGTCCCGAGCGGGTGCCGCTTTCTTTCGCGCAGGAGCGTATGTGGTTCCTGGACCGGCTCGGCGGACAGGCCGCCACGTACAACATCCCGCTCGTGGTGAAGGCGCCCGCCGGTCTCGACGCCGACGCGCTGGAGGCCGCTCTCGGGGACCTGGCCGACCATCATGAGAGCCTGCGGACGGTGTTCGCCGTGCACGACGGGACGCCCTACCAACGCGTCCTGGCGCCGGGCGAGTTGCGTCCGCCACTGCGGCGCGTCGACTGCCCCGCCGAGGAGAGCGCTGCCCACGTCCGCGCGGCGATGCGGCACCCCTTCGACCTGAGCGCCGACAGCCCGCTGGCCGCCTGGCTGCTGGGGCCGGATGACGACCGTACGCTCCTTCTCCTGCTGCACCACAGCGCGGCCGACGGCTGGTCGCTGCGGCCCTTCGCCGAGGACCTGAGCACCGCCTACGCCGCCCGCCGCTCGGGCCGTGCACCCGAGTGGGAGCCCCTGCCGCTTCAGTACGCCGACTACGCCCTGTGGCAGCGCGACCTGCTCGCGCCCGCCCCGGACGGCACGAGCCGTCTGGAGCGGCTGACCTCTCACTGGCGTGCGGCGTTGGCGGGTCTGCCCGAGGAGTGCGGCCTGCCCGGCGACCGGCCGCGCCCGGAGGCGCCGCGCGGAGCCGGCGCGCATGTCGAGGCGGTCGTGGACGCCGAGCTCCACCGCGATCTGCTCGACCTCGCCGACCGCGAGGGCGCCAGCCTGTTCATGGTGCTGCACGCCGCCGTCGGGGCCCTGCTGACCCGTTGCGGCGCGGGGCAGGACATCGTCCTGGGCACCCCGGTCGCGGGCCGTACCGAGCCGGCCCTGGACCATCTGATCGGGCTGCTCGCCAACACCCTCGTGCTGCGCGTCGACACCTCCGGCGACCCCGCCTTCCGCGACCTGCTCACCCGGGTACGGGCCGCTGACCTGGCCGCACTCGACCATCAGGACCTGCCCTTCGACCGGCTCGTGGACGAACTCAACCCCCCGCGCCGGGCCGGGCGGCACCCTCTGTTCCAGGTGATGCTCGCCCTGCAGAACAACGAGCCCGCTGTTCTCGAACTCGACGGACAGCCACACCGGTTGAGTCCGACCGCCAACGGCACCGCCAAGTTCGACCTGTTCGTCGATGTGCTGGAGCGGCATACCCACGGCGGCTCCCCCGACGGACTCGCCCTGCATGTCGAGTACTCCACCGACCTGTACGACGCGTCCACCGCCGAGGCGTTCGCGCACGCCTTGCGCGATGTGCTGCGCACCGTGTGCGTCGAACCCGGTGTGCACGTTGGGCAGTTGCCCGCACTTCCCGAGCGCGCCCCGGCCGCGCCCGCTTTCCACGGCGCGGAGGTGGAGGCGGCGGCACTGTCGGTGCCCGGCATCCGCGCCGCCCGCGCCCTGCCGGGCGTGGACGGTGGGGAGCCGCGCCTGTACGTCGTCCCGGGGCGCGCGGACGTGGTGGAGCGCGTCGAGCAGCTCCTGCGGGGCGTACGCGTCACGGCGGTGAGTGCCCTGCCCTTCACCGCGGACGGCACCCTCGACACCGACGCGCTACGAGCCCTCCCCACCGTGGACCGGTCCGCGGCCGACGCTTGGCGCGACCGCCTGAGGCGTCTGTCCGGGGTGACCGGAGTGGAAGTGACGACGCAGGAGGTTCCCGAGGAACTGGGCCGACGTCACACCGGGTTGCCCGAGCGCACGGCAACCCCCGCCTCCGACGGCGCCGGGGCCTCGTCCGCCGTGCCGGCGCTCAGCGAGGGTCCCGCGCTCGTCGAGCCGTCCGTGCCCGGCTGGGCGCAGGCCCTGCTCCGCGCCGCCGAGCGGGCCCAGGGCGACATCGTCCACGTCCACGCGGACGGCACCGAGCACCGGCGCAGCTACGCCTCCCTGATCCCGGAGGCCTCCCGGGTCCTGGCCGGACTGCGCGCGGCCGGACTGCGCCCCGGCGACCAGGTCATCCTCCAGTGCGATGTCACCGAGGACTTCCTGGCCGTGCTGTGGGGCTGCATCCTGGGCGGCTTCGTGGCTGTCCCGCTGACCGTCCCCACCTCTTACGACACGCCGTCCGCCGCGCTGACCAAACTGGAGGGCATCTGGCGGATGCTCGGCCGGCCCTGGATCGTCTGCTCCGCCGAGCGTGAGGCGGGGCTGCGGGAGGTGGCCGGGCGTCAGAACTGGCCCGGGCTGCGGCTGGCCACGGCCGACGAGCTGCGTGAGGCGCCGGAGGACCGTGACTGGTACGCCGCCCGGCCGGACGATCTCATCCTGATGCTGATGACGTCCGGCAGCACCGGTCTGCCGAAGGCGGTACGGCTCACCCACCGCAATGTGCTGACCCGCTCGGCCGCGACGGAGCAGATGAACGGGCTCGGCGCGGCGGACGTCTCCCTGAACTGGATCCCCCTCGACCACGTGACCGGCGTGGTGATGTTCCACCTGCGGGATGTGTATCTGGGCTGCAGGCAGATCCATGCGCCCACCTCGTGGATCCTCCAGGATTCGGTGCGCTGGATGGACCTCGCCGACCGGCACCGCGTCACCGTCACCTGGGCGCCCAACTTCGCGTTCGGGCTCCTGGCCGAGCAGGCCGAGCGGTTCGCCGACCGCAGCTGGGACCTGTCGCCGATGCGGCTGGTGATGAACGCCGGCGAGGTCGTCGTGGCCGCCGTGGCCCGCCGCTTCCTGCACACGCTCAAGCCCTTCGGCCTGCCTCAGGACGTCATGCACCCGGGTTGGGGCATGTCGGAGACCTGCTCGGTGGTCACGGACACCGTGCTGTCCGGTGAACCCGGCCCTGACGAGGGCGTGTTCGTCAGCTGTGGTCTCCCCTATCCCGGCTTCGCCATGCGCATCGTCGACGAGTCCGGCACGGTGCTCGCCGAGGGCGTGGCCGGGCGCCTCCAGGTCCGGGGCACCTCCGTGACCGGCGGGTACCACGACAATCCGGGCGCCAACGCCGAGGCGTTCTCCGAGGACGGCTGGTTCGACACCGGCGACCTGGCGTTCCTGCGTGCGGGAGAGCTGTACATCACCGGGCGCGCCAAGGACGTCATCATCGTCAACGGCGTCAACCACTACAGCCACGAGATCGAGTCCTGCGTCGAGGAACTCCCGCACGTGGTGCGCAGTTTCACTGCCGCGGTCGCGGTGCGCTCCGACCCGTCGGCGACCACCGACGAGCTGGCCCTGTTCTTCCACCTGGCTCCCGAAGTGGCCGAGGCCGCGGAGGGCGATACGGCGGCCGCCCTGCGGGAGATCGCGGGCAAGGTCACCCGGGAGATCGGTGTCAGCCCCGCCTTCCTCGTCCCCGTCCCCGAACACGCGATCCCCAAGACGGAGATCGGCAAGATCCAACGCACCAAGCTGCGCAAGAGCTTCGAGGCCGGGGACTTCGACGAGCAGGTGCGCGCCGCCCAGTTGCTGCTTGGTACTGCGGCTACTGTGCCCGACTGGTTCCTGCGTCCGGTGTGGCAGCGCGCGGAACTCCCGGCGCCGAACGGGACGGCGCCCGACCGGCACACCCTCGTCCTCGCAGGCGGCGATGCGGAGGCCCAGCAGATGGCCGACGCGCTGCGTTCCGCGGGCGGGCGGTGCACCCTTGCCACCGACGCGGAGTCGTACGCCCGCGTGGACGCCGCGCGCTACCGGCTACGACTCGGCGAGGAGAGCGATATCGCCGCGCTGCTGGAGCAGTTGGAGCGCGACGAGCGGCCGGTCGATGCCGTCATTCACCTGGCCGGGGAGGAGACCGACGCACTGTCCCTTCTCGCCCTCGCGCGGGCCCTCTGCGCCCGTCCCGGCCGTCGGCCCGTCGACCTGCTGCACGTAACAGCCGGCGCCCAGGGCGTGCGCCCGGAGGACCGGCCCCGTCCGGATCAGGCCATGGCCGGAGCGCTGCTCAAGTCCCTACGCGAAGAGCTGGGTTGGCTGCAGGGCACCCACCTCGACCTCCCTGCGGACGACTCCGTGGACTGGCTGCCGCTGCTTCTGACCGAGGTGGCAGCAGGCGCCCGAGAAGCGGAGGTCGCCTTCCGCGACGGGCACCGCTACGTGCGCCGCCTCGCACCTCTGCCCGACACGCCCGCGACCGTTCAGCAACGGCCCGGTGACGGGTTCACGCTGCTGACCGGCGGGCTGGGCGGTGTCGGCGGCGAGGTCGCGGCCCACCTGCTGCGCACGCCCGGCACCCGCCTGCTGATCCTGGGCCGCACTCCCGTCCAGCCGGGCGAGGCGGACCGCGGGGAGTTGCTGGAGCGGCTGCGCGAGCTGGGCGAGGTTCGCTACACATGCGCCGACGTCACCGACGAGCAGCAAGTACGCGCCGCAGTGGACGCCGCCGTCCAGGAGTGGGGTGTCCCGCTGACCTCCGTACTGCACCTGGCCGGGGCGCTCGACGAGCGTCCCGTCGGCGAGCTGGACGCCGTCCGCTGGCGGCAGGCGCTGGCGGCGAAGGCGCGCGGCGCGTGGACACTGCACCGGCTCACCGCCGACCACCCCGTCACCGAGTTCGTCACCTTCTCCTCGGTCAACGGCTACTTCGGCGGTGCCATGAACGCCGCCTACGCCGCCGCCAACGCCTACCTCGACGCCCTCGCCCTGTACCGCCGCAGTCTCGGTCTGCCCGCGCAGTCCCTGGCCTGGAGCATGTGGCGGGAGCGGGGGGTGAGCCGTGGCTACCGGCTGGCGGCGCTCACCGAGGCCCGCGGCTACCGGTTGCTGGACGTGCCCGCCGCGCTGCGCTCCTTCGACCTCGCCCGCACGCTGGACGAGCCGCATCTGCTCATCGGCGCCGACCGCACCGCCCCGTGGGTGCGCAGTCATGTGGTGGCACCGGTACGCCAGGTGCGCCGCCCGGTCGCGGCCGTCGGGCTCGCGGACGGTACCGATCTCGGTGCTCTGTACCGCGCGGCCTCCGACGCGGCCCGTGCCGAAGGCCTGGGCGACGACTGGGTGTTGCGGTCGGCCGGAGCCACCGCGCACCGGGACGTGGGCGAATCGGGCGCGGACGTAGCGCAGTTGGAGAGCAGGCTCGCCGAGGTGTGGTGCGGTGTGCTGGGCCGTGACCGGGTGGGCCTGGACGAGAACTTCTTCGACCTGGGCGGCAATTCGCTGCTCCTCGTCACCGCACAGGGCGCCGTCAACAGCGCCTTCGGCACCGACCTGTCGGTCGTGGATCTGTTCGCCCACCCCACGGTCCGCGAACTGGCCCGCCACCTGGCGGCGCAGCCCTCGGCATCACCGGCGGCGGACGCCGCCGCCCCGGCACCCGGCGCCCGCGACCGTGCCGAGGAAGGCGCTCTCGACCGTGCCAAGGAACAGGCACAACGGCAGCGCGCGGCACGCGCCCGCCGCACCGCACGGCACGGAAAGGACCGCGGCCATGCATGACACCCCCGCAGCGCACGACGAGGAGGTCCCCGCCGTCGCCGTGATCGGCATGGCGGGCCGCTTCCCCGGCGCCGACGACCTGGACGCCTTCTGGGAGAACCTCGCGGCCGGCCGGGAGTCGGTGCGCCCCGTCAGCGAGGAGGAGTTCCTCGCCGCGGGCGGCGACCCGCGCGACCTCGACGACCCCTCGCTGGTGCGGATGGCGTCCGTCGTGGACGGCATCGACCGCTTCGACTCCGGGTTCTTCGGTTACAACCCCGCCGAGGCGGCCGTGGTCGACCCGCAGCAGCGCCTGCTGCTGGAGACGGCCTACCACGCGCTGGAGGACGCGGGCTGCCTGGGCGAGGGCCGTACGACCGGGGCGTTCGGCGTGTACGCGGGCAGTGGCGACAGCCGCTACTACCCCGCCCACGTCCATCCCCGCTTCGCCGGGCAGCCCGGATCGATCGCCCTCGTGAACGCGGCCACCGCCAACTCCCTGGGCACGCTCGCCACCCGGGTCTCCTACGAACTGGGCCTGACCGGGCCGAGTGTGTCGTTGCAGACGGCGTGCTCCACCGCGCTGGTCGCCGTGCATCAGGCCTGTCAGGATCTGATCGACCTCCGCTGCGACACCGCGCTGGCGGCCGCGGTCTCGCTCAACCCCTCCGCCGTCCTGGGCTACCGGCACGTGCCGGACGGGCCCTTCTCCCCCGACGGCCGCTGCCGCGCGTTCGCCGCCGATGCCGCCGGTACCTCCTCCGGGGACGGTGTCGGCGCCGTGGTCCTCAAGCGGCTGGAGGACGCCCTCGCCGACGGCGACCGTATTCGCGCCGTCATCCGGGGCAGCGCCGTCAACAACGACGGGCGCCGCAAGGTCGGCTTCAGCGCGCCCAGCGCCGCCGGGCAGACCGAGGTCATCCTCGCCGCCCAGGCCGACGCGATGGTCGACGCGGACACCATCGGCCTGATCGAGGCGCACGGCACCGCCACCAGGCTCGGTGACCCGATCGAGGTCGCGGCGCTCACCGAGGCATTCCGGCACAGCACCGACCGGCGGGGCTACTGCGCTCTGGGCTCGGTGAAGACCAACATCGGCCATCTGGGTGCGGCGGCCGGTATCGCCGGGCTCATCAAGGCCGTACTGGCCCTGGAGCACCGGCAGATCCCGCCGAGTCTGCACTTCGACCGGCCCAACCCGCTCATCGACTTCGACGCCGGTCCCTTCCGGGTGCCCACGGCCCTGGAGGACTGGCCCGCGCACGGCCATCCGCGTCGGGCCGGCATCTCCGCCTTCGGTGTCGGGGGCACCAACGCCCACGTCATCCTGGAGGAGGCCCCGCCCGTCACCCCCGCTGCGTCCCGTCCGGACGAGGGCGGGCGTCGCCTGGTGCTGCCGGTCTCCGCTCGCACGGCCGGAGCGCTGCGCGGCCAGGCCGACGCGCTCGCCCGGCACCTTCAGCGCCGTCCCGGTCTGCGCCTGGACGACATCGCGCATTCCCTGCGCGCCGACCGGCCCGCGCTGCGCCACCGTCTCGCCGTCACGGCGGCCTCCCGCGAGGAGGCCGTGGAGGCCCTGCGCGCGGCCGCGCCCGTCATCCCCGCGGTGGGCGACGAGGCGGCCCGGGTGGCGTTCCTGCTGCCGGGCGGCGGCACCCAATACCCCGGCATGGGGGCGGAGTTGTACCGCGAGCACGGCGTCTACCGGGACGCCGTCGACGAGTGCGCGCGGATCCTGCGGCCCGTCCTCGGCGGCGACCTGCGCGAGGCGCTGTTCGAGGGCCGGAAGTCCGGCGACCTCGACATCGTGCTCGGGCTTGTGGTGACCGAGTACGCGATGGCCCGCACGCTGATGGAGGCCGGTGTGCGCCCGGACGCCCTCATCGGGCACTCCCTGGGCGAGTACACGGCGGCCTGTCTGGCCGGGGTGATGGACCTGGCGGAGATGCTGCCGCTGGTCAGCGAGCGGATCCGGCTCATCGCCTCCGCGGGCGGCGCCACGACCGGCGTCGCCGCCCCGGCTGAGGACATCCTGCCGCTGCTGGACGAGCAGGTGTCCCTGAGCGCCGTCAACGGCCCCGCCGCGTGCACCGTCGCCGGGCGCGTCGAGGCCGTCGAGCGCTTCGAGGCCGAACTCACCCGCCGGGGCACGCCGTTCCGCCGACTGCGCTTTTCTGCCGCGGCCCACTCCCACGTCCTCGATCCCGTACTGCCGGTCTTCGAGAGCCACCTGCGGCAGATCACCCTGCGCCCGCCGCGCATCCCCTTCGTCACCAACGTCACCGGCGACTGGATCACCGACGCCCAGGCCACCTCCGTACAGCACTGGCTCGACCACACCCGGCACACCGTGCGCTTCGCAGACGGCATCGCCGCCCTGTGGCAGCGCCAGCGCCCCGTCCTGGTGGAGATCGGTCCCGGGGACACGCTGATCAAGCTGGCCACGAGCCGCCTCGCCGACGAGACGCCGGTGACGGTTACCACCATGCGGCACGCCAAGGCACAGGCCGCCGACGGGTTCGTCCTGGCCGAGGCGCTGGGCCGGTTGTGGTGCGCGGGAGTGGACGCCGCGCTGCCACCGGCCCCGGATCGCGCACGCAGGGCGCCGCTTCCGCCGTACGCCTTCGAACGGCACCGCCACTGGATCGACGCGCCCGGCGTCCGTTCGGATGCCGCGGCGACCGAGGACTCGGCGCCCGCACCGGCCGGCAGCCGGCTCGCCCCGCGTCCCCGGCTGACGACGCCGCATGTGGCGCCGCGTTCGGAGCGGGAGGAGGCGGTGGCCCGGGTGTGGGAGGAGACGCTCGGGATCGGCGGGATCGGCGTGCACGACAACTTCTTCGACCTGGGCGGGGATTCGCTGCGCGCCGTGCTGCTGGCGGGCCGTCTGCGGCAGGCGGGTGTGCTCGATGTCGCAGCGGCGGGGGTGCTGGCCGCTCCCACGGTCGCCGGACTGCTCGCCGAGGAGGAGCCGGAGACCGCCGCCGCGCTCGGTCCGCTGCTGCCGCTGCGCGCCGAGGGCACCGCCACCCCGCTGTTCTGCGTCCACCCCGGAGCGGGCGTGTCCTGGCGGTACACGGGCCTGCTGCCGCACCTGGGCGGCGACCAGCCCGTCCACGGCATCCAGGCCCTGGGCCTCGACGGCACCCGGCCGCTCGCGAGCGACGCCGACGCCATGGTCGGCGCGTACCTCGACCTGGTGCGCGAGGTGCAGCCGCACGGCCCGTACCGGCTGCTGGGCTGGTCCTACGGCGGGTTCGTGGCGCACGCCATGGCCTGCGCGCTGCAAGAAGCCGGTGAACGGGTCGATCTGCTCGCCATGCTCGACGCGCCCCAGCCGCACGGCACCGCCTACGACCCCGACGCGGCCGAACGCCAGGTCGCCGCCCTGCTGGCGCGGGTCGCCGGACTGCCCCTGTCGGCAGAGGCGGACGTGGAGGGTGTGCTCGACGCCATCGAGGCCGGGGCGGACAGTTCGCCGGTCACCCGTGCGCAGGCCGCCGCCATCGCGGCCGTGATGCGCAACAACCTGCGGATCGCCCCGCAGTTCGCACCTGGCCGCTTCCGCGGCGAGGTGCTGTTCTTCAGCGCGGCCCTGGAGCCGGACCCGGACTTCGCCGGCGACCTCGCCGTGCAGCCGGGCAAGGCCGACAGCTGGCGCCGTCATGTCGCCGGCACCCTCCACGACCACCAAGTGCCCTGTGGGCACTACGAGATGACCGAGCCCGAGCCGATCGCCCGTATCGGCGAGACGGTCGCCAAGGCCCTGCGCGCGCTCGGTGACTGAGTCCGACGTTCCCTGCCTCCCTCCGACCGTTCAGGAGACCCGCGTGACCGTGACCAAGGACCTCTACGAGCTGGGCGACGCGCCCGAGATCGGCACCCTCCCCCGCAGGATGCACGCCTCGCTCATCCGCCCCGAACGCTACGGGCAGCCCATCGACGCGTTCCGTACCGAGGTGGTGGACGTCCCGCCGGTCGGGCGCGGGCAGGTCGCGGTGAAGGTGATGGCGGCCGGTATCAACTACAACAACGTGTGGGCGGCGCTGGGCGAGCCGATCGACGTGATCGCCGCCCGGCGCAGGGCCGGTGCCACCGAGGACTTCCACATCGGCGGCTCGGATCTGTCCGGTGTCGTGTGGGCGGTCGGCGAGGACGTGCGCGGGGTCCGGCCCGGTGACGAGGTCGTCGTGCTGGCCAACCGGTGGGACGAGTCGGCCGAGGATGTCCGCCTCGGGGCCGATCCGGCGTTCTCGACCTCCCAGCGTGTGTGGGGGTACGAGGAGAACTACGGCTCGTTCGCGCAGTTCGCGGTCGTCGACGACTACATGTGCCACCCCAAGCCCGCCCGGCTGTCGTGGGCGCAGTCCGCCTGCTACATGGCGACCGCCGCCACCGCGTACCGGCAGTTGTTCGGCTGGCAGCCGCACACGGTGCGGCCCGGCGACCCGGTGCTGATCTGGGGCGGCGCGGGCGGGCTCGGCTGCATCGCGATCCAGCTCGTGCGGCACGCCGGGGGTATCCCGGTCGCGGTCGTCTCCAGCGAGGAGCGCGGGGAGTTCTGCCTCAAGCTGGGCGCCGAGGGGGTCATCGACCGGCGCGAGTTCGACCACTGGGGCAGGCTGCCGGACATCTCCGACGAGGCGGCCATGCGCACGTGGCTGGGCGGTGCCCGCGCCTTCGGCCGGCGTTTCTGGGAGGTGCTGGGCGAGCGCCGCAACCCGCGTATCGTGCTGGAGCACTCGGGCACCGACACGATCCCTACGTCGCTGTACATGTGCGACAACGGCGGCATGGTGGTCACGTGCGGCGGCACGACCGGCTACAACGGCGACGTGGACCTGCGGGTGCTGTGGATGCGGCAGAAGCGGTTGCAGGGCTCGCACGCCGCGAACGCCCGTGACGCGCGCGAGGTGACCCGGCTGATCGCCCAGGACGTCATCGACCCGTGCCTGTCACGCACGTTCGCCTTCGACGAGATCGGCCTGGCCCACCAGCTCCTCCACGAGAACCGCCATCCGGCGGGCAACATGGCGGCGCTGGTCAACGCCCGTCCGGAGTCCTGAGGAACGCGCGGGGGCCGCCGTTACAGGGCGGCCCCCGCGCCCGCCCGGGCCCGGCCTACGACGTAGCTGAACACGCCCTTCCCGACGGGCAGCGTGCGCACGCGCACCGCGTCGGCCGGGGTCGCGTGCGGGCCGATCAGCAGCTCGTCGTCGTACGGCCTGGCCCACAGGTCCCCCAGTGTCCCGGACGAGAGGCAGAGGGCCTTCCACGCCGCTTCCTTGGCCGAGAAGAGGGCCGTGAGCGTGGCCTCGGCGGGAGCGGCCTGGAGCCACTCCGTCTCGTCCGCCCGCAGAACGAGTTTCGCCGCGTTGTCGGGCAGCGGTTTCAGTTCCAAGTCGCAGCCGAGCGGGATGTGTCGCGTCGGCTCGCGAGCCACGGCCACGGCGATTCCGGCGCTGTGCGAGATCGAGGCCGCCCGTCCGGGTGGGAACACCGGCAGGCGGCCGTCGCGGGGGATGTCCCCGCAGTCCAGGCCGATCGCGCGCAGGGCACGGCGGGCGGCGTGCCGGCCCGCCAGGAACTCTCGGCGGCGGTCCGGTGTCATCGTCGCCGCCGCGGACGCCTCGGCCGGTCCGGCGGGCCCCAGTCCCGCCTCACCGACGTGGGCGATCCCCAAGCCCAGGCCGACGGCGGCCAGTTGGGGGCGCAGCCCGGCCAGCGCGTCCACGCGCTCGGCGCCGGGCCGCTCACGGCGAGAGCGCGCGGCACGGCGGTCCGTCATGGGACCGCGCTCCGCGCGCCACCGTTCACCGTCAGCCCCGCAGCAGCTTCTTGATGATCTTCCCGGCGGGGTTGCGCGGCACCTGCTCGATGAACTCCACGCGCCGCGGGCGCTTGTAGGGCGCGAGGAGCCGGCCGGCGTGGGTCAGCAGTTCCGCGGCGCTGACGTCCGCACCCGGCTCCAGAGCGACGTAGGCCAGCGGCACTTCGCCGTAGTCCTCGTCGGGCATTCCGACGACGGCCGTGTCGTGGACGGCCGGGTGGGCCAGCAGGGCGCGTTCGATCTCCGACGGGTAGACGTTCTGGCCGGCGCGGATGATGACGTCCTTGGTGCGGTCGACGAGGCTGATGCGGCCCTCGTCGTCGACGAATCCGAGGTCGCCGGTCCTGGTCCAGCCGTCGAGGGTGATCTCGCGGGTGGCCTCGGGGTCGTTCCAGTAGCCCTGCATGACGCCGGGTCCGCGCACCACGATCTCACCGATCTCGCCGCGCGGCACCTCCCGTCCGTCCCGGTCGACGGCGCGCACCGACATGCCCGGCACGACGCGGCCGCAAGGGATGCGGGCGGTGACATCCCCGGGGGCGGGGTGCTCGTCGGGGCCGAGGGTGACGAACGGGCCGCCGACCTCGGTCATGCCGTACACCTGGCGGAAGCCGCAGCCCAGGCGCTCGACCGCCTCGGCGTAGACCTCCGGTGGCATGGGCGCGGCGCCGTAGAGGATCTCCCGCAGGGTGGAGAAGTCGGTGCGCCCGGCGGCCTTGGCCTGGAGCATGAACCGCAGCATCTGCGGGACCATCCACATGTGGGTGGCGCGGTGGCGTTCCACGGCGGTGAGCGCCCGCTGCGGGGTGAAGCCTGGCATCAGCACGACGGTGGCGCCGACGGCCATGTAGGTGTGCGAGACGACCATGCTGCCGTGGTAGAGCGGGCAGCAGTTGACCAGGACGAGGTCGTCGGTGGGGCGGGCCAGGGTCAGCCAGCCCAGGGCGATCGCCCGGAAGGAGCCGCTGTCGACGGTGACGCCCTTGGCCTGTCCGGTGGTGGCCGAGGTGTGCAGTACGGCGATCGGGTCGGTGTCGGATACCTGCGGCAGTTCCCGCTCGGGTGCCATGCTGCCGAGCGTGGCGAAGCCGGGCTTGTCCAGCGCCACGCGGATACGTACCGCCTCGGGCAGCCGGGGGTGGCGGTCCAGCAGGTCCGACTCGCCGAGCACCGCGACGGCGCCGACGCGTTCGACGATGCCCGCGACCTCGGGTTCGGCCAGGCTGTGGTTGAGCGGCACGAACAGCGCGCCCAGGCGGGCGAGCGCGAAGTAGCTCTCCAGGACCTCGATGCGGTCCTTGGACAGGACGGCGACCCGGTCACCGCGCTCGATACCCAACTCGGCGAAGCCGTGTGCGAGTTCGAGCGTGCGGTCGTGGAACTCCGTCCAGGTCACGCTGCGTTGCTCGTCGACTAGGGCGATCCGGTCGGGATAGCACTGCCGGTTGCGCTCCAGCAGCTGGGTCAGCCACATCACGCACCGCCGGCGCCGGCGGCCGAGCGCGCGGCCACGAACCGCTCGTAGTCGGCGATCGTGCGCAGCTTCTCCATGTCCTCGGCCGTGATCTCGACGCCGAGGCGCTGCTCGACGAGCAGCACCAGACGCACCAGGTCGCCGGAGTCGATGCCGCTGGCGGCGAGGTCGACGTCGTCGCCGATCCCGTCCGCGTATTCGGCGGTGCCGGTGAGTTCGACCAGCAACTCCCTGATGGTGCTCATGGGTTCCCCTTTCGCCACGGGCTGGCTGTCACCCCCTCTAGAGGAGGCCGACGACGCCCGCACTCCCCGCGCCCACCGTGATCCTTGTCACGCGGCCCGTCACGCACGGCAGGGATAGCCGGGCCTCCCGTCCGGCCTCCTTGCATGGGTGAAGACACCTGCTGCGCCCGGTGCGCCCCCGCTGCCGCGGGCGGCGCGCGGGCCCCGAACCAGGGAGTGATGCGCGTGCTCAGGCAGTCGGCACCGGGAACCCTCGCACGCACGGGTGGCACCGGGTGAGCGCCGAGAGCGTCGAGGCCGTCGGGCAGGACGAACTGCTCGCGCACTTCGAGGCGCTGATCGCCGAGGGCGCGACGATCGAGCCGCGCGACTGGATGCCCGACGGCTACCGCCGCATGCTGCTCCGGCAGATGGCTCAGCACGCCCACTCCGAGATCATCGGTATGCAGCCCGAGGGTGCCTGGCTGACCCGGGCGCCGTCCCTGCACCGCAAGTCCGTGCTCATCGCCAAGGTCCAGGACGAGGCCGGGCACGGCCTGTACCTGTACTCCGCCGCCGAGACCCTGGGCGTGGACCGCGCCGAACTGCTCGACGCCCTGCACCGGGGCCACCAGCGCGCCGCGGCCACCTTCAACCACCCGGCGCTGACCTGGGCGGACACCGGCGCCATCGCCTGGCTCACGGACGGTGCCGCCGTCATCAACCAGGCACCCCTGTGCCGGACCTCCTACGGGCCGTACGCGCGGGCCATGCGTCGCGTCTGCCAGGAGGAGGCCTTCCATGTGCGCCAGGGCTACGACCTGATGCGCGCGCTGTGCGAGGGCACACCAGAGCAGAAGGCGATGGCGCAGGACGCGGTGAACCGCTGGTGGCTGCCGGCCGTGGCGCTGATGTTCGGACCGCCCGACACCGAGGCGGGCGGAGCCGACGCCCGGACCGCGGCGGTCGGGGCCGCCGTCTCCCGTCGGGCCATCGCCTGGAACATCAAGCGCCACACCAACGACGAGCTGCGCCAGCGTTTCGTCGACCAGTGCGTCCCGCAGGCCGAGCGCCTGGGCCTGACGCTGCCCGATCCGGCGATCCGCTGGAACGAGGAGCGCGGCCACTACGACTTCACCCCCGTCGACTGGGACACCTACCGGGCGGCCCTGGGCGACGACACCCACTGGGCGCGCCGCCGCATCGAGCACCGCAGGACCGCTCACGAGGACGGCGCCTGGGTACGGGAGGCCGCCACGGCGTACGCCGCCCGCGAGGAGGCCCTGGATGCGATCCGAGAGATGCGCAAGGAGCACGCATGAACCGCAGTGAAGAAGGCGCGCCCGCGTCCTGGGAGGTCTTCCTGCGGGCCCGTCGCGGACTGGCCCACCAGCACGTGGGGTCGGTCCGCGCCGCGGGTCCGGACGCGGCGCTGGCGGTCGCCCGGGATCTGTTCGTCCGGCGCGGCGATCCGCTGTCGCTGTGGGTAGTGCGCTCGGACGCCGTGCACGCGGCCTCCCCGGACGAGCGCGACCCGTACTTCGCGGGCGCCCGCGGCAAGCCGTACCGCTATCCCGAGCACTTCCCGCCGCTGACCGAAAGGGGGTCGGACGGTGACCACCACCAGTGACCGGCGGGCGGCCGCATCCGCCGACACCGAACTCGCTTCCTACGTGCTGCGCCTGGGGGACGACGCCCTGGTACTCGGGCAGCGGCTGTGCCAGTGGATCACGCGTGCGCCCACGATCGAGGAGGACCTGGCGCTGTCCAACATCGCCCTGGACCTGATCGGCCACGCGCGCGCCCTCTTCACGCTGGCCGGACGGCTCGACGGGACCGGACGCACCGAGGACGACCTCGCCTACGACCGCCACCCGCGCGAGTTCACCAACACCCTGCTGACGGAGCTGCCCAACGGTGACTTCGCGGTGACCGTCGCCCGGCAACTCACGTACACCCACTACGCGTTGCTGCACTACGAGGCACTGGCGGGCGGCGCGGACCCCGAACTCGCGGCCTTCGGGGCGCGGGCGGTCAAGGAGGTCGCCTTCCACCGCCTGCACGCCGACCGGTGGGTGCGCGTACTGGGCGGCGGGACCGCCGAGAGCGCGCGCCGGATGCAGCAGGGTCTGGAGCGCGTGTGGCCCTACATCGCGGAACTCTTCGACGAGGACGACCTCGTACGGGGCCTGGCCGCCGCCGGCACAGTGCCCTCACCGGCGCCGCTGCGCCCGCGGTGGGAGCAGCGCGTCACCGACGTCGTGACCGAGGCGGGGCTGACTGTGCCTGCGCCGGCCTGGGAGGCGCGGGGTGGCCGATCGGGGCTGCACACCGAGGAGTTCGCGGGGTTGATCGGCGAACTGCAGTCGGTGCGGCGGCAGTTCCCCGGAGGGACCTGGTGAACGGCGCCGTGTCGACGCACGAGGTACGCAGACGGGTGGAGGCGCTGCCCGATCCGGAGCTGCCGGTGATCGGCCTCGGCGACCTCGGGGTGGTGGGCTCGGTCGGTCCGGGTACCGACGGAAACCTGGAGGTGGAGATCATCCCCACCTACCTGGGCTGTCCCGCCCTGCCCGCGATCACCGACGCCGTCCACCAGGTCCTGATCGACTGCGGTCACCCGGACGGCCGGGTGCGGCAGGTCCTGTCGCCGCCCTGGACGACCGACCGCATCACCGCGCGCGGACGGCGGATCCTCGTCGACCACGGCATCGCCCCGCCCGTGCGCGGGGCCTCCGGCGGCCCGGTCGCCGTGGAGCTGGGTGCCGTCGCCTGCCCGCACTGCGGCTCGCACGCGACCCGGCCGCACAGCCCCTTCGGCCCGTCCCGCTGCCAGTCGATGCTGTGGTGCACGGCGTGCCGCGAGCCCTTCCCCTACCTGACCGCGCTGTGAGGCACACCGTGACCGACACCGCCACCACACCGCCCACCCGTACCCGATGGCACTCCACCACGGTCAGCGAGGTGTGCCGCGCGGCTCCGGACGCCGTGGCCGTGACCCTGGAGGTGCCCGCCGGTCTGCGTGAGGTGTTCGCCCACCAACCCGGTCGCCATGTCGTCGTACGCCACCGCCGCGCCGACGGCGAGCTGCGCCGCGCCTATTCGCTGTGCCCGCCCCCGCACGACCCCTCGGCGCTCCGCCTCGTGATCAAACGTGGCGCGCCGGACGGTTTCGGCGCCCATGCCGTCAGCGGCCTCGCACCGGGCGACCGGCTCGAACTGTCCGCTCCCGTGGGCAACTTCGCCCTGGCCGGGCCGCCCGGCGCCCACCACGTCCTGATCGCCGGCGGCTCCGGCATCACCCCGCTCGCCGCGCTGGCTGCCGACGCGCTGCGCCGGGACGCTGTCTGCCGGGTCTCGCTCGTCCACTCCGTGCCGAACGCCGCGCACGCTCTGCTCGCCGACGAAGTGGCCGCCCTGAAGGACATGTTCCTCGACCGCTTCACCGTCCAGTACGTCCTCACCCGCGACGAGCAGGACCCCGACGCGCCGTTCCGCGGACGGATCGACGCCGACCAGCTGTCCCGTCTGCTGACCGTCCTCGGCGTCCGGCGCGGCGAGGACACCGCGTACGCCCTGTGCGGGCCGCCGGGGATGCTCGCCACCGTGCGGCGGTTCCTGGACGGCAGGGGTGTGGATCCGGCGCTGGTGCGCTGGGAGTCGTTCATGTCCGGGTCCCCCGCCCCCTCCGTCGGCACCACTCGACCGGCTCCGGTGGTCGGGCCGATGGGCGTCACCGCGCTGTTCGACGGGCACCGTGTCCGGGCCGCCCTCGGGCCGCAGGACTCGGTCATCCTGGACGCCCTGCTGCGCGCGCGCCCGGACGTGCCGTACGCCTGTCGCGAGGGGGTGTGCGGCAGTTGTCGCGCGAAGGTCGTGTCCGGACGGGTGCGAGCCGAGCGCCAGCACGCCCTGGACGACCGCGACCGTGCCGAGGGCTACACGCTGGTGTGCCGGGCCCGGCCGGACTCCGCCGAGGTGGTCATCGACTTCGACGCATGACGCCCGCCTCGGGGCACCCACCCGACTTCAGCACTCACCGAAGGAGAGACGTCTTGACCACCACCGCCCGCCTCGCGGGAAGGACCGCCCTGGTCACCGGGGGCAGCAGGGGAATCGGCCGGGCCATCAGCCGTCGCCTCGCCCGGGACGGCGCACTGGTGGCCGTGCACTACGGCCACGACGCGGGCGCCGCCGAGCGGACCGTCAAGGAGATCGAGGCCGACGGGGGCCGCGCCCTCGCCGTGCACGCCGAACTCGGCGTGCCGGGCGACGCCGACGCCCTCTGGTCCGCCTTCGACCGGGCCCTTGACGACCGCGGCGTCAGCGGCGGCCTCGACATCCTTGTCAACAACGCGGGCATCACCGTCCCGCGCCCCATCGCCGACGTGACCGAGGCCGACTACGACCGGGTCTTCGCGATCAACACCAAGGCACCGTTCTTCATCATCCAGCGCGGCCTCGGCCGACTGCGGGACGGCGGACGGATCATCAACATCTCCTCCGTGGCCACCCGGGTCGCGTACCCGCCGCTCGTCTCGTACACGATGGCCAAGGCCGCCCTCGACTACCTCACCCTCTCCCTGGCCCAGGAACTGGGGCCGCGGGGCATCACCGTCAACGCCGTCGCACCCGGCTACACCGAGACGGAGATCAACCCCACGCTCTCCGTCCCGGAGATCCGCCGCAGGTGCTCCGAGGCGTCCGTGTTCAGCCGGCTCGGCCGGCCGGCGGACATCGCCGACGTGGTCTCCTTCGTCGCGAGCGACGACGCCCGCTGGATGACCGGTCAGTGGATCGACGCCTCCGGCGGAGTTCACCTGGGCGTGTGACCCCGCTGTCCGGCCCCGCGCCCACGGCCCCCGCCGTCCGCGGCACCCACACCCGGCCGTCCCGTCTCTCGGCCGCAGCACAGGAGATGCGATGAACAACCGCACGACCGCTCTCGCCGAGCCGGTCACGGACGATGACCTGACCCGGCCCTTCACCGGCCCGAGCCCCTACGACAGCTATGTGCACGCCTCGGTCCTCAACTCACTGCAGCACCCGCTCACCGACGCGCCGGACGAGATGGGATTCCTCGTCACCACCCAGGTGATGGAGCTGTGGTTCACCCTGGTCGTGCACGAGTGGCGCACCGCGCGGGATGCTTTCACCAAGGACGATCTGCACGCCGCGACGGACGCCCTCACCCGCAGCCGCCGTGCCCTGACCTCGCTCAACGGTGCCTGGGCTCCGCTGGCCGAGCTGACGCCCGCTCAGTTCAACGGTTTCCGCGCGGCGTTCGGGAAGGCGTCGGGCTTCCAGTCGGCGATGTACCGGCACATGGAGTTCCTGCTCGGCGACAAGTCCGCCGAGATGCTGCGCGCGCACCGGGGCGACCCGGACGTCCACGAGGCACTGAACGAGACCTACCGCGAACCGTCCCTGTACGACGAGGTGTTGGCTTTCCTGCACCGGCAGGGCCTGCAAGTGCCGATGCGTGTCCGCGAGCGGGACATGACCGCCCCGTACACATCCGACCCCGCAGTGGTGGCGATGTGGCGGGAGATCTACACCGGACCCCAGCACCACCCGCAACTGGCGCTGGCCGAACTCCTCACCGACATCGCCGGGCTCGTCGCCCGCTGGCGCTTCGAGCATCTGCTGGTGGTACGGCGGGCGATGGGCTCGAAGCCCGGCAGCGCCGGTTCCGACGGCCTGGCCTGGCTGGAGCGGCGCGCCGCCCGCCCGGTCTTCCCCGAGCTGTGGGAGGTGCGCGGTGGGATCTAGGGTCATCTCGGCCTACGCCGAGGAGGAGGAGCGGCGGGTGCTGAGCCTGAAGCCGGTCCTGGCACCGGTGCACGGCCACTACGGCGACCATCCGCACCAGGTCTACGACGCCTGGCCCGCCGAGAACCCCGGGGCCCCGAGGGTGATTCTGCTGCACGGCGGCTACTGGCGTTACGACCGGATGCACCTGACGCCCTTCGCCGCCTACCTCGCCGAGCAGGGTTTCGACGTCCTGCTGCCCGGCTTCCGTCGCTCCGGGGGCGCGGGCGGCTATCCGGAGACCTTCGACGACATCGCCCGGATCGTCGACACCCTCCCGCAGGGACAGCCGTACGTCCTGGCGGGCCACTGCTCGGGCGGGCACCTGGCCCTGTGGTGCGCGGCCCGGGGACTGCTTCCCGACGGCTCGCGCTGGCACACGCGCACCCTGCCGACGGCCGTGCTCGCGCTGGCCCCGCTCACCGACCTCGCCGCCACCCGCCGGGACGACCTGAGCAACGGGGCGGCCCTGCAACTCCTCGGCGGTGAGGAGCACTTCGCGAAGCGCATGGCCGAGGTGGACCCCTTGACCCTGCTGCGCGACGCGGGGACGACCGGGGTGCCGACCGTGCTGCTGCACGGCGCCGTGGACGAGGAGGTGCCCCTCACCCAGTTCGCCGACTACGCGGCCGTCCACCGCGACCTCACCACGGTCGTCCTGCCCGGCACCGGCCACTACACCCTGATCGAACCGGGCGCGCCCGGCGCCCGCGCCGTCGCCGACACGCTCCGGAAGATGGCGGCGTCCTTCCCCGCGCCGACGGACGAGGAGCGCGCGCACCGATGACGACGCTGCCCACGACCGACCTGGCCGAGGCCGCCGCGCGCCTGGACGCCGACGACCCGCTGGCTCACCTGCGCGATCGCTTCCTGCTCCCTCCGGACTTCATCTACCTCGACGGCAACTCCCTGGGTCCGCTGCCCGCCGCCGTCCCACCGGTCCTCACCGACGTTGTGACCCGGCAATGGGGCACCGACCTCATCGGTTCCTGGAACGACAACGGCTGGTGGGAGGCGCCCCTGCGGGTGGGCGACGCCATCGGCGCACTCATCGGGGCCGCGCCGGGCCAGACCGTGGCCGGTGACTCCACCAGCGTGCACCTGTTCACCGCCCTCGACGCGGCCGCCTCGCTCCGGCCGGACCGCACCCTGCTGGTCACCGACCCCGGGCACTTCCCCACGGACCGCTATGTGGCCGACGCCCTGGCCCAGCGCCGCGGCCTTGAGGTCCGTCGGGTACCGCCGGCCGGCCTCCCCGCCCTCCTCTCGGACGAGGGCGACCGGGTGGCCGTCGTCAGCTACTCCCCCATCGACTTCCGCACCGGGGAGCTGTTCGACATGGGGGCCCTGACGCGGGGCGCTCACGACGCCGGTGCGCTGGTCCTGTGGGACCTGTGTCACGCGGCCGGGGCCATGCCGGTCGGCCTCGACGCCCTCGGTGCCGACCTCGCCGTGGGCTGCGGCTACAAGTTCCTCTCCGGCGGACCCGGCGCCCCGGCCTACCTGTATGTGGCACACCGCCACCACGAGGAGCTGCGCACGCCGGTGCCGGGCTGGACCGGTCACGCCGACCCCTTCGGAATGGGCCGCGACTACACCCCCGCCCCCGGCATCGCCCGAGCCCGCATCGGCACTCCCCCGATCCTGTCCCTGCTCGCCCTGGAGGCGGCCCTCACCGCCTTCGACGGCGTGGACCTCACCGCGATCCGCGCCAAGAGCCTCTCCCTGACGGACTTCTTCCTGCGCTGCGCCGACGAACTCCTCACCCCCTTCGGCCTCACCTCCGTCACCCCCTCCGACCCCGACCGCCGCGGCAGCCACGTCTCCCTGCGCCACCCCGACGCCCACGCCCTCACCCGCGCCCTCGCCGACCAGGGCGTGATCGCGGACATGCGGGCCCCCGACCTCCTCCGCTTCGGCGTCAACGCGCTGTACACGACGCACGGAGAACTCCTCACCGCGGCAAGGCGGTTGCGGGACATCGTGGCGAAGGCGTCGTACGACCCAGAGCCACGGAGGGCGGGGCCGGTGACGTGACCGGCCCCTCCGGACTGCGCAACGGGGGCACCGGCGTCAGCCGGTGCCCCCTCACACGGCTGCGGTTCAGTTGCGCCAGGTGTCGTTCAGCGTAATCTTCCCGTCCGTGGGGACGGTGGCCGTGCGGTTGGCGCCGCTTTCCCAAGTGACGTTGCCGGAGGCGTCCTTGCGGATGTATTTGTACTCGAAGGACGTGCCCGCGGGGAGGTCCACGTCGAGCTTCCACACCGGGTAGGCGGCGGGGTCCAGCTTCAGCGCGGCGGCAGGCGCCCAGTTGCCGAGGGCCGCTTTGTCGCCGACTACGTAGATGTTCTCGCCGAGGACCGTGGTCGCGTTGACCGCGAAGGAGGCGCCGGGGTCGGTCTGCGGTTCGTCGCAGGGGTTGCCCGTGCCGATGACTCCGTTCTTGACGGTGAGGTCACCGGTGCCGAGGGCGTAGTCGGCACCGCTGTTGTTGTCCCAGGTGCCGGAGCCGTTGTTGAAGGCCGCCTTGAGGCCGGTGGCCGAGCCGAGGGGGATGCTCTTCTTCACCCAGCCCGCGCACGCGCTCTCCATGGCGACACCGGGCGGGGTGGTCCAGCTGCCGCCGGTGGGCGCGTAGTGGATGCGGTAGGCCGACCAGTTCTTGTCGGTGCTGTAGTAGACGGTGGCGGTGTTGTCGCCGGGCTCGTCCTCGACCATCGCGCCGATGTGCAGGGCGACGGCGTCGTTGCCGCCGATGGTGGCCGTGAACCTGCCGTCCCCGTCGACGGTGTACGTGGTGCCGGAGCAGCCGCCGTTCGCGGTCGGGTCGCCGTGCTGGATGTCGCAGTAGGTGCCGGCCGGGAGGGAGGTCTGGTAGGTCCGGGTGAGGGATCCGCCCTCGTGGTTGATGGCGACGTACGCCTTGCTGCCGCGGCCGAAGGCGATGGCGTTGTTGCCGTTGTCCCACCAGTCGGTGAGGGCGGTGCCCTCGGAGACATTGCGGAAGTCCACCATGTTGGCGATCTGGCGCCAGGTGTGCTGGCAGCTCCAGCCGTCGCTGTAACAGGCGTTGACGCTGCCGCCGTTGGGGGCGCCGGCGTCCCGGTTGCTGAACTCGTACCCGGAGTGGACGGACGGGGAGCCGTAGGGGTGGGCGAGCATGAAGACGTGGGCGAGCGTGTAGTTCGCGCCGTCGCGGTAGCTCAGGCTCGAACCGTTGCGCTCGGTGTCATGGTTGGTGACCATGGTGCCGCTCTGCCCGGACGGCATGTAGCCCCATCCCTCACCGAAGTTCTTCAGGTACGACAGCTTCTCCCCGGTCATCACTCGCTTCAGATCGGTGGTGTAGCGGAACTCCTGGACGTCGCCCGTCGCCAGGTACTCGGTCGGCGAGACGGCCTCGCCCGCGCCGTAGATGGCCTCCTGCATCCAGTGGACGTTCGGGTCGGTGAGCCTGCTGCGGATGGCGGCGAGGTCCCCGGCGGCCATGTGCTTGACGGCGTCCATGCGGAAGCCGTCGACGCCCAGGGACAGCAGGTCGTTGAGATAGCCGGCGATCTTTCCGCGGACGTAGTCGCTGCCGGTGTTCAGGTCCGAGAGCGAGGGCTGTCCCGTCTCGCCCAGCTCGCACTCCTGGACGTTGTAGCGGTCCTTGTAGTTGCTGCCGATGGGTTGGCGGCAGCTGTGGAAGTCCGCGTCCGAGTAGGTGCCCGGGTAGTTGTACTTGGTGTACTGCGTGCCGGCGGTACCGGTTCCGGATCCGGACGTCATGTGGTTCAGCACGGCGTCGACGACGACCTTCACGCCGGCGTCGTGGCAGGTGTCGACCATCGTCCGGAACGAGTCACGGTCGCCCAAGGGTCCCTGGATCTTGTAGCTGACCGGCTGGTAGGCGGTCCACCACGCGCTGCCCTGTATACGTTCCTGCGGCGGGGACACCTGCACGAACCCGTAGCCCTTCGGGCCGAGCGTGCGGGTGCACTCACGGGCGATCGAGTCGAAGTTCCACTCGAACAGGACTGCGGTGACCTTTTTGCCGCCGTTCGCGGTGGGGGCCGCGGCGGCAGGCTGTGCGGGTGCGGCCAGAGCGGTGGTGAGGCCGAGGATCAGCCCCGCCCCCGCCAGCGCGGCGGTGGTTCGTCTTCGGGCGGGTGCTGTGTTCGTGTGCATGCGGCTCTCCAAAGGCTGGGGCAATGGATTGCGGGCACGGCTGTTACTGGCCGTACCTCTCAGCAAAATCTTGCTGAAACTTGCAGCAAGGTATGGTTCCAGCCACCCCGGGTCAAGAGGTTCGACACGGCAACTACCGCCGCGGGTAAGGGAATCCCCGATTCCCGTCATCGCGCCGACAGCGTCCGAGTCACCCCCTCATACGCACCCTGCCGCGGCCCGGAGGGTCGGTTGGGCACGGGTGACTTCCGGCTAACCACGGCTTAACCCCCTGGCTGCGAGCCTGAGCAGCCGAACGAGAGGGGTAGCGATGCGCGTACTGGTGGTGGAGGACGAGGAGGACCTCGCCGAAATGATCGCCGACGGGCTGCGCTCCTCGGGCATCGTCGCGGACGTCGCCTTCGACGGCGGCCGGGCGATGGAAATGGCGGCGGCAGCCGACTACGACGTACTGGTCCTGGACCGTGATCTGCCCGGCATCCACGGCGACGCCGTGTGCCGCATGCTGACCACGAACGGATATCCGGCTCGGATCCTGATGCTGACGGCGGCCGGATCGCTGGCAGATCTCGTCGACGGCCTGGGCAAGGGCGCGGACGACTACCTCGCCAAGCCCTTCTCCTACGTCGAACTGGTCGCCCGGCTGCAGGCCCTGGCCCGGCGCGGGCCCAGTGGCACACCGACCGTCCTCGAACGGCACGGTCTGCGCCTGGACACCGTCCGCAGGATCGCCGAGCGTGACGGGCGTCTGTTGCGGCTCACCCCGAAGGAACTCGGAGTGCTGGAGGCGCTGATGTCCGCCGACGGCTCCCCGCTGCGCGCGGCCGACCTGCTGGAAATGGTGTGGGACTACGACACGGATCCGGAGAGCACCACCGTGAAGGTCACCGTTCACCAGCTCCGCCGCAAGCTGGGCCCACCGCCTCTCATCGAGACGGTTCCCGGATTCGGATACAGACTGTGAGCCTGTCCTTCGGCCGGCTGACCATCCGGACCCGTCTGGCCCTGATCAACGCGACCGTGTTCGTCGTCGGCAACGCCGCTCTCCTCGCCCTGATCTGGGCGAGCGCGGGCGAGATCATCGCGCGCAACAGCTCGATCGTCCTGGCGACGCGGTCCGAGGACGCGCTCGGCGAGGGCGTTCTCTCGGTGCCGGCCGGCCGGGTGGCGGGGACCAGCGCCGGTCGCTTCGCGGTGTTCGAACAGGATGTCATGGAGGAGCTGCTGCAACTGTGTCTGCTCCTGCTGGTCCTGATGACCTTGTTCTCCCTCCTGGCCAGCTGGTGGGTCTCCCGGCGCGGCCTGTCCCGTATCGGTCGGGTGACCGCGGCCGCCCGCGACATCGGGGACCGGAACCTGCACGCCCGGCTGTCTCTCGTCGGCCCCGACGACGAGGTAAAGGAGCTCGCGGACACGTTCGACGCCATGCTCGACCGTCTTGAGCGCAGCTTCGCGGAACAGCGGCGCTTCACCGGACACGCCTCCCACGAACTGCGCACGCCCCTCACCGTTCAGCGCACCGCGCTGGAGATCCCACTCTCCCAGGGGCGGATTCCGGACGATCTCCTGCCCAACATCCACCGCGCTCTGGACGCCACCCGGCGCAGCGAGCGCCTGATCGCCGCCCTGCTGGCCCTGGCGAAAGGCGAGAGCGGTGTACTGCTTCCGAGCTCGGCGGACCTCGCCGAGGAGACACGGACGGCGATCGCCGATGTGCTCGCGGAAGCGCGGGAGACCGGCGTCAGCGTGGACGCCCAATTGCATACCGCCCCGGTGTGGGGTGACGCTTCGCTGCTCCATCAGCTCGTGGGGAACCTGGTGACCAACGCCGTCCGCCACAACCAGGCCGACGGTTCGGTCCACGTCACCACCGGAACGACCGACGCGGGGTGCGCGTTCATCGAGGTGGTCAACACCGGCCCCTTTGTCACGGAGGCCGATGTGCCGACTCTCTGCGAACCCTTCCAGCGGGGCAGCGGACGCCGGAAGGGGGCGGGCCTCGGTCTGTCCGTGATCCGGGCGGTCACAGGCACGCACCGCGGCACGATGGCCGTACGACCCAACGCGTCCGGCGGTCTCACGGTGCGCGTGGAGCTGCCGCCCGGTCAGCACGCGTCGGTCCGGGACCCGGCGCCTCTCGCGCCGGGCCCCGGATGACCACCTTCCGATACTCAGGCCGAGCGCAGCGCCCCCGTGGGCGACATCCGGGCCGCCCTCAGTGCCGGATACAGCCCGGCCACCGTGCCGACCAGTACGGCCACCGCCGGTCCGGCCACCACCCATGCCATGGGCACGGTGGCGGGCCAATCCTTCACGGCCGCGTACCCGTAGACCGCGACGACCCCCAGGGCGGCGCCGGCCAGGCCGCCGAACAGGCCGAGGAGTACCGCCTCGATCAGGAACTGCAGGGTGATCTGCCCCCGGCGTGCTCCCAGTGCGCGGCGCAGCCCCACTTCCCCGCGCCGTTCCATGACGCCGACGACCATGGTGTTGGCGATCCCTACCCCTCCGACCAGCAGGGCGACACCGGCGAGGGAGAGGACGAGGCCGGTGAGGGCGGTATCCGTCTCCGAGCGCGCCTTGAGCAGGTCGGACGGGCGGGAGACGGCGACCACGGACGGCCGGGCGGGGTTGGCGGTGGCCGCGGCCACGTCCTGTACGTCACGTACCCGGTCGGGGTGGGTGCGTACGTAGACGGTCGACGGTGTGCGGTCGCCGCCGAGTTCGGCGACGGCCTGGGGAGCGCCGACCAGGACCGAGTCGTCTATCTCGGGGACGAGTTCGTTCGCCCGCAGGATGCCGATCACTCCGTACCAGCCTCCGGGCAGGGATCGGCCGGAGAGCCACACTTTGGTTCCCGGGGCGGTCACGCCCAGCCGCCGGGCCGCGGTGTCGCCCAGGACGACCACGGGGAGCCGTTGGGTGCCCTTGTCGAGCCAGCGTCCCGAACTCAGCTCTCCCCGCAGCGTCTTCAGCAGATCCAGGCGTGCCGACAGCACGCGCAGGCTGTTGGTCTGGTTCGGGGGGACGAAGTCGCTGCGGTAGACGTTCGCCTTGGTTTCGGCGGTGGCGCTCACTTGCTCGACGGGTGCGATGTTGGCGAGCATGCTGACTGCTTCCTTGGGCAGCGGGACCTTTTCTCCGCCGTAGTTCTCCCCCGGCGACACGGAGATCAGGTTGCTGCCCAGGCGGTCCAGGCGGTCGAGGAGGTGGGCCTGGCTGGATGCCGAGATACCGGTGATGGCGACGACTGCCGCGATGCCCAGGGCGATCCCCAGGGCGGACAGCGCCGAGCGCAGTCGGCGGGTCCGGGGGCCGATGAGTCCGATTCTGAGCAGGTCGGGCAGCCGGAGCCGGGCCGGGCGGGGCAGGTGTTGCGTCATCCCGGGCCTCCCTGTGCGGACCGCGGGACAGCGGCTGTGCGCGTGTCGCCGTGCAGGTCGAATGCGACACGTCCGTCCTGCACCCCGATCTGGCGGGGGAAGGAAGCGGCCAGGTCGCGGTCGTGGGTGATGACCATGACGGTCGTGCCTTGGGCGTTCAGGTGCAGCAGCAGATCGACGACTCCCTGCCCGGACGCGGAGTCCAGGGCACCGGTGGGTTCGTCGGCGAGGAGCAGCGCGGGTCTGCCGACCAGGGCCCGGGCGATGGCGACGCGCTGCTTCTCACCGCCGGACAGCTGGTCGGGCCGGTGATCGAGCCGGTGTGCCAGGCCCACCTCGCGCAGTGCGCGTACGGCTCGTTCGTGTCTGCGTCGGGCGCTCTCCCCGGTGTAGAGCAGGCCGGTGGCGACGTTGTCGACGGTCGTCAGGCCCGGGAGGAGGAAGAACTGCTGGAAGACGAAGCCGATGCTGCTGGCGCGCAATGCCGCGATCTGCCGGTCGTTCAGGTCCGTCAGGTCGTGGCCGTCCAGGTGGACCCGTCCCGACGTCGGCCGGTCGAGCGTGCCGACCAACGACAGCAGCGTGCTCTTGCCGGACCCGGAGGGCCCGACGACGGCCACCAACTCGCCCTGGTGGACGGTGAGATCGATGCCGTGCAGGATCCGCAGCGGTGGGTCGCCGTCGTACTCCTTGACGACCTTGTCGAGCTGCAGGACCGGGGTGCGCCGCCCGTCCCCGTGGCGACCGCTCTCTCGGCTCATACGGGGATCACCACCTTGTCGCCCTCCTTGATCCGGCCCTCGACCTCGGCCTGGCCCGCGACGATCAGCCCCACCTTCACCGGGACGAGTTCCGGCTCGGCCGAGTCCGGCCGGACGACCTCCACGCCGTAGCCGCCGCCGGCCGTGGCGAGCAGGGCGGTCACCGGGACGGCGAGGACGTCGTCCGCCTTCTTCTCCGGGACGGTGACGGTGACGCCGACGCGTCCGCTGCGCAGGGCCGCGGTGGCCTTCTTCTGGTCCTTGAGCCGGATCGACACCGTGGGTTTGGCCTGGTTGTCCGGTCCGCCGGAGCCGTCGCCGCTGCCGGGGGTGTTCCGGGTGATGGAGGTGATCCTCCCCTGGAGGGTGCCGCCGACGTCGAGCCGCACCATGAGTCTGCTGCCCGGGGGAAGCTGTGGCAGCTGCTCCTCCTCGGGCTTGATGGTGGCGTACACGTCCGTGGTCGTCACCTTCAGCACCGTGCCGCCGGTCCCCGCCGTCGCCCCGGGCTTGGCGACGACTTCCTCGACCCACACGTCCCCGTAGGGGAGAACCGCGACCCGGCCGAGTTCCACCGTGCCCGTCTGCTCCACGCCGAGTGCCTTCTGCCATCGCTTGACGGCTTCTGTCGTGGCGTCGGTGAACTCCTCGTCCACGGTCAGGTTGGTCGCGTCGGCGAAGCCGAGTTCGGTGAGGTTGCGCTCCAGGTCCTTGACGTCCGGGCCGTCGCTCATGCCCTTCTTCAGTACGCGCCAGAACGGGCGCGAGCCGCGGAACAGGACGACGGGTTGCGCGTCGATCTCGTACAGGGGCTCGCCCACGCGGATGTGATCACCGTTCTTCGGCAGCTTGGTGAAGGTGCCCTGGCCCTGGGCGGTGATCTCGTCGGCGGGCGTGTGGCCGAGCTCGCCGTCCAGTTGCAGCCCGGAGGCCAAGGAGGTGCGCACGACCGGCGCGGTCGAGCGGGGTCGGTGCTGTGCGGAGGTGTCCTGGTCGTCGTTCGGCCACCGCCGGGCGGCCAGGGTCGTGCCCGCCGCCGCCAGGGCGGTCACGACCCCGGCGGCGAGGAACCGCCGACGAGAACGCGACGCGCCACGGCGGCGTCCCTGCCCGTCCTCCCCCTCGCTGCTGATCTGCTCCGTCACTGGGTCTGCTCCGCGACGAAGGCGGCCCCGGGGAACTTGTCACCGCAGATCCCCATGGCCTTGGTCCACTTGTCGCCCGCCGCGTCCTTCGGGACGGACAGGGCGCCCAGCTTCGGGTCCGGGTCCGCCATGTTCGGGATGCCGTTCTCGCGGAGGCACTTGGCCAGGCCACGCCCCTGCTCCAGGCTCTCCGAGTTCCCCTTCTCCCTGAGCTGCTTCATGCCGGGGACCTCCTTGTCGCACTTCTCGATGGCCTTGGGCAGGTTCTCGTCGGCCACCCGGCCCTCCGAACCGGTACCGGTCGCGGGCGAGTTGACCCGGCCGAACTTGTCGACCTGCACCTCCTGCCCCTGCTCCCGCATGCACTTGGCGTACGCCTCGGCGACGTCCTTCGGGTCCTGCGGCTGCTTCTCCTCGCCCTGCCCGCCCTGGTCACCCGCGACATTCGGCGCCGGCTTGTCACCGTCCGAGCTGCACGCCGTCAGGGACACGGCCGCCCCAACACTGAGTACCGTCACTGCCGCCCACGACATGAACGTCCGTCGCATGATTCGTCCTCCCGCCAGGTCCACGGCACCGGTCGGTGCCGTCGGACCCAGGTCTACGGGGGCGCGGGTTAGCCGCCGGTGACATGCGGCTAACCCCGGCCCAACCGCTCGGCGGCCGTCCCGAGCCGGTAATCACAAAGGAGTCGTGGGAACCCCAACTGACCTGTTAGGAAGCGGAGATGACAACTCACGATCCCGATCCCATGACGTGTCTGCTCGCGGAACGCGGCTGCGAGCGTGTGGTCCTGGAACTCGCGCGCCGCCTGGACCCGGGTGATCCCCGTACGGTCTGCGACCTCTTCAACCCGGACGGGGTCTGGGAATGGCCGTACAACGGGCGCCGGATCGAGGGGCGGGAAGCCCTGCGCGCCTACTTTCGGCGCGCTGACAGAGCGTGTGAACGCCGCGGGCTGACCGGGCGTGGAAATGCCGCGGGACCGGCCTGTGCCGGTCCCGCGGGGGTCGGTTTCAGCAGGGGTTGACGGTGAGTTTGAACGTGGTCGTGGTGTTGCGGATGTTCTCGTCGTTGTCGTTCATGCGCAGGCAGTTGACGGTGGCCTCGCCGACGGCGGGGCCCTGGTCGGGTTCGGGCAGTTCGTTGACCCAGATACCCATGCCGGACTTGGCGTCCCAGGCGTCACCGCTGCGCTTGGCTCCGGTGATGGAGATGTCGGTCAGGATGGTGTCCTTGACGGGGTTCTCCGGCTGGGTGCCGTTGTACTTCGTCTGGAACATGATGCCGCTGTAGGTCGGGGAGACGATGTCCACGTTGGTGACGCGGATGCCCTGGAAGACCTTCGACGCCGAGAACAGCCAGATGCCGGGGAAGGTCTGGTTGCCCCAGAAGTGGCCGCCCGCCCGGACGATCGAGATGTTCTCGAAGGTCGTGGGGTCGGTGCCGAAGCCGTTCATCGGGTAGCCGAAGTCCAGCGACGAGATGGTGATGCCGGAGTAGACGAGCGTGTCGGCGATGTGGATGTTGCGGAAGGTGTTGCGGTAGCCGCCGTAGACCGCGACGCCGGCGGCTCGCCAGGTCAGTGTGGTGGTCAGGTTCTCGTAGACGTTGTCCTTCATGTCCGCGCCGCCCGCGTCGATCGCCGAGAACAGCGCGAAGCTGTCGTCGCCGGTCGCCCGGGCGTCGTTGTTGGCGACGAGGTTGTCCGTGGAGCCGTTGGTCATGTTGACGCCGTCGGCGAACATGTTCCGGATGCGGGAGTCGCGGATGGTCATCCGGTCCGTGTTGGCGCCCCAGTAGAGGCAGACCATGTGTTCGTTCCAGATGTCGTCGATGACGATGTCCGACACGTTGGAGAAGTCGAACACCTTGCCCGGTCCGTCGATGCGTGAGGTGTAGTTGCCGAAGTAGGCGAAGCCCTTGAACAGGGAGCCCTTCGCGCTCGCCTCGGCGCGGAAGCCGATGTCGGTGTTGTCCTGGCCGGCGGGTGCGTGGAACTGGGTGTACCAGGGCCCCGCGCCGACGACCTTGACGGCCTTGCCGTAGACCTGGAACTTGCCCGAGGTCTGGTAGTCGCCGGGCGGCAGGTAGACGCCGACGAGGGTGCCGGTGGTGTCCATGCGGACGCGGTCGAGCGCGTTCTGCACGTCCTGGTGGGTGAACCCGGCCGGTACCGCGTACGTCGCCGGGTCCGGGTTGGCGACCGGGGCGACCTTCTCCAGGTCGACGAAGTCGATGGCGTAGTGGGCGGCGCTGTTGGCGGCGTCCTTCTGCAGCCGGATCTTGCTTCCTGCGGGGATGGTCTCGTCGAGCTTCAGGTGCGCCTCGTCGTAGATGTGCCGGGGTGCGCCCGAGCCCGGGGAGTTGCCGGGTGACGACTCCGCCCCGTACAGCCAGGCGTACTTGGAGGTCAGCGGGAGCGCCTTCTTGAAGACGCCGTCGACGTAGACGTTGATGGTGGAGTCGATACCGCCGCCGCCCGGGGCGTCCGGGATCGAGAAGCGGGTGACGAGGGTGTTGGTCTCGGCGCGGGTGGTGAACTCGACGTACTCGCCGGTCGCGTCGAGGGTCACCGCCTTGCGGCCGGATGCCTCACCGGCGATGTCGCCGACGGTCCGGTTGGGACCGACGACCTTCGCGCCACCGCCGACGGTCGCGTCCTCGGCCTCGTAGGTGGTGTAGGGCATGTTGGCGCCGCGGCCGACGAACAGGGGCTGCGTGGAGGTGTTGTTCTCCCGCTTGACCGGCAGCTCGTTGGCGTCGGCGGCGATGACGGTCTTCACGGTGTAGGAGCCGTTGGCGGCGGTCCAGGGGCCGAGGTTCACCACGGCGGTGTCGCCCGGTGCGATGGCCCCGTTGTGGGCGCCCGTGAGGGTCCTGACGGTGTCGCCGCTGTCGTCGAGGAGGGTGAGGGTGACGGCGTGGCTGCCGGTAGCGCTGGCCTCGGTGCCTTGGTTCTTCACCGGCACCTTGAAGGTGACGGAGTCGCCCGCGGCGGGGCTGGACGGGTTGGTGGTCACGGTCCCGGCGACCAGGTCGGAGCCGGCGACCGGCTTGACCACCAGGGCGGTGGGCCGGGTGTAGGTGTTGTTGGTCTCGTTCTGCTCGATGACGTCGTTCGGCTCGTCCGCGACGGCGCTCAGCTCGTACGAGCCCGCGTCACGGGTGCCGATGGACGCCTCGACCGTGGTCTGGGCGCCCGGCGCGAGAGAGCCGACGTCGGCGGTGGCGACCTTCGTGTCGCCGAGGCGCACGGCGACCTTGCTGGCGGGGGCGGTCGCCGGGCCGTCGTTGCGGACGGTGGCGGCGACGGTGATGTCGTCCGACTCGACCGGTGCGGCGGGTGACGTGGTCAGCTGGGTGACGACGAGGTCCGGGTTGGGCGCGGGCACGCCGACGACCTGGAACTCGGCGAGCTGGCCCGCCGGGGCACCGGTGTTCGCGGTGAACCTGAGTCTCACGTCGGCCACCCGGTCCGTGACGGGGATGGTGACGGTGTTGCCGCTGGCGGGGCTGAAGTCGTAACTCTTCGCCGCCACAAGGCTGGTGAAGGCGGAGGCCTTCTGTTCCCGGCCGAGGACCTCGATGGTCTGGGAGCGGGCGGACCACGCCGAGTCCGGGTTCAGCTTGAGCACGAGCCGCTCCAGGTCGGCGTTGGCGCCCAGCTTGACGGTCAGGGTCTGCGGATAGCTGCCTCCCGCGCCCTCCCAGTAGGTGGAGGTGCTGTTGTCGTTGGCGTTCCCGGCGACGTACGTGTGCACGGTGGAGGACGCCTCGATGGGCTTGCCGACGGCGAGGTTGGAGCCGTTGCCGCCGCTGCCGTTGCGGGTGACACTGTTGCTGTCGCCCGACCGGTTGCCGGCCGCGTCCTTGGCCCGCACGACGTACGTGACGGTGCTCGTCGTCGGCTGGGTGTCGGTGTACGTGGTGACGTTCCCGGCGACGCTTCCACGCAGGACGTTGTTGGCGTAGATGTCGTAGCCGGTCACGGCGACGTTGTCGGTGGACGCGGTCCAGGTGAGCTTGACCCTGCCCGGCTCGGACTCGGTGTAGGCGAGGTTGGACGGGGCGGTCGGGGCCTGGGTGTCACCGGCCTCGCCGATCCGGGTGACGGTGTTGCTGTCGGCGGACTGGTTGCCGGCCGCGTCCCGGGCGCGTACCCGGTACGACACGGTCTGGCCGGCCGGGCGGTTGTCGGTGAAGGTGGTGACTTCTCCGGTGACGCTGGTCAGCAGGTCGCCGTTGGCGTAGATGTCGTACGCGGTGACGCCCTTGTTGTCGCTCGCGGCCTTCCAGGTGAGCCGGATCTGGCCGGGGGCGGGCTCGGTGTACGCCAGTTGCGTCGGCGCGCTGGGCGGCTCGGTGTCGCCGGTGGCCGGGCCGTAGATCTCCAGCTCGGATATCTGCGCGGCGGGCCGGCCGGTGTTCGCGGTGACCAGGACACGGACGTAGCGGGTCGTGGCCGCGTCCAGGGTGATGGTCGCGGTGTTGTCGTTGGCGCTGTTGAAGGCGTACGTCTGCGAGTCAGACAGGTCGGTGAAGTCCGTACCGTTGGAGCTGCCCTGGATCTTCAGCGTCTGGGTACGGCTCTCCCAGCCCGCCGGGAGCTTCAGCAGGACACGGTTGACGGCCCGGGAGCTGCCGAGGTCGGCCTGGATCCACTGCGGGAAGGCGTTGTTGGCGCTCTCCCAGTAGCTGGCCCGGTTGCCGTCGTTGGCATTGCCCGCCGCGTACACGTCGGTGTGGCTGCTGGCGGTCAGGGGGCGTCCGGCGGCGAGGTTGGTGGAGGCGTCGTCGGCGGAGTGCACTTCCAGTTCGGAGAGCTGGGCGGCCTGCCAGCCGGTGTTGGCGCTGATGTCGACGCGCACGAACCGGGTCTGGGCGGCCGGGAAGGAGACGGTGACGGTGTTGCCGCTGCCCGGGCTGAAGGTGTAGGTGGCGGAGGCCTTGAGGGTGGTGTAGCTGGTGCCGTCGGCGCTGCCCTGGACGGAGAGGGTCTGGTTGCGGCTCTCCCAGCCCGCGGGCAGCTTGAGGACGACCTCGTCGACGCGGGTGGCCGTGCCGAGGTCGGCCTGCACCCATTGCGGCAGGTTCGATCCGGCGCTCTCCCAGTAGGTGCCCTGGTTGCCGTCGGTGATGTTCGCGGCGCCGTATCCGGCGTGGGAGCTGCTCGCCGACGCGGTGTCGCCGAGTGCGATGTTGGGTCCGCCCGCGGCGCGGGCGGACATCAGGGGTCCGCCCAGCGCCAGCAGGCTGGTCGCGATCAGGGCGCTCAGGCACCGGGATCTGCGGATGCGGGTTCTCATCGATCCTCGCTCTTCCGTCGTGTGCCGAGTGGGCGCACGACGCGGCTCGAAGGGGGGAAGGGGGCAGGTTCGTCGCCTGCCGGGTCGTCGTGCCGGTGCGGCGGCCCCTGGGGGCGGAGCCGCCGCACCGGTCCCGTCGGTGTGTCAGGGGCGATTGATGACGAACTGCGATCCGGGCTCGACGCAGATGTCGTCCTCGGCCGAGTCGGTGATGGTGACGTCGGTCAGGGTGGCGCTGCCCCGTGCGCCGCCCATGGCGAGGACGCCGCAGCCGTTGACCGACTTGTCGATGCGGACGTCTTCGACCTTCACGCCCGGCATCGCGCCGCCACCCGTCTTGAACTGGATGCCGTCGTAGGTGGAGTCGTGGATGTCGGTGTCGCGGATGGTGACGCCGGGGATGTCCGGCCCCTGCGCGAAGAGCGTGATGGCGCCGAACTCCTGGGCCTCGCCCCAGAACGCCCCGCCCGTGCGGTACAGGCCGTTGTTCGCGATCAGGGTCTGTCCGGAGAAGGGCAGCGGGTCGTGGTCGGTGGCGAGCATGATCCCCGGATAGTTCATGGTGTCGGAGACCAGGTTGTTCTCGATCGTGTTGCCGTAACCGCCGTACACGGCGATGCCGTTGGCGCGCCAGGGCAGCTGGATGGTGTTGTTGCGGAAGTGGTTGTCGTGGCCGATGTCGACGGAGGTGTCCTTGACGTACTTGCTGGCCCATACGGCCAGGGCGTCGTCGCCGGTGTTGCGGAACGAGGAGTTGTAGACGGTGGAGTTGCGGGTGCCGTTGGCGAAGTTGACGCCGTCGGCGTAGGTGTTGCGGATGCGGACGCCGCTGAACTCGACGCGGTCGCCGGGACCCCACAGTTCGGGGATGTTGGAGTAGTCCCGGCCGACCCAGGCGCCGACGTTGGCGTGCTCGATCCACACGTTGGTGATCTTGGTGTCCTGGCCGAAGCGGCCGTTGAGCGCGACGCCGCCCTCGGCTCCCCCGTCGCCGCCCCGGATGGTGCCGGAGCCGAAGATGGCGATGTCGGAGATCTTGGTGTTGTCGTCGATGTCGAAGCCGAAGTTGCCCTCGTGCGGGTGGTTGATGCCACCGGCCTCGTGCGGCGGGATCAACGAGTACAGCTGCGAGTGCCACATGCCGGCGCCGCGAATGGTCACGTCACGGATGCCGACCTGGTTGTACTGGCCCCGGTCCTGCGGGTCGTCGGTGAGGATCTTCTTCTCCTGGCGCCACTGCCCGGCCGGGATCCATACGCAGTCGATCTCGCCCTTCTGGTCGGCGGTCACCGCGCGCTGGATGGCGTCGGCGTCGTCGATGCCGTCGTTGGGTACGGCGCCGTACTCGGTGATGGAGGTGCACGAGGCGGGCTTGGTGGCGGGGGCGGCGACCTGCTCCAGGTCGATCAGGTCGACGATGTAGAAGGCCGCGGAGTCGCCCGAGTCCCGCTGGAGGCGGAACTTGGTGCCTGCCGGGTAGCTCTGGGTCAGCAGGGCGTGGGACTCGTCGAAGAGCCGTCGTGCGTCTCCTCCCGGCCGGTTGGTCAGGCCCTCGGGGTCGTCGGTGCTGCCGTAGAGCCAGCTGTGCTTGGAGGAGAGGGTCAGCTTCCGGACGAACTCGCCGTCGGCGTAGAGGCTGAGCGTGGCCTCGCGGCCGCCGCCCGTGGCCGAGTCCGGGATGGAGTTGCGTACGACGATGGAGTTGGCGGCGTTGGTGGAGGTGAACTCCACGTGGTCGCCGGTGTCGTCGAGCCGTACCGACTTGCGGCCGGAGGACTCGGTGGCGAAGTTGGTGTGCCCGAAGGTCCGCTTCTTGTCGGCGGTGAGGAGGGTTCCCTCGTAGCTGCCGTCCTCGGCCTCGTACTCGGTGTAGGGCACGGCGGCGCCGCGTCCGACGACGATCGAGCGGGCGAAGACGTTGTTGTTCTCGTCGGTCTCGTCGACGACGTCGGTGGCGTCGGCCGTGGCGGTCAGGGTCGCGCCGCCGTTGGTGGCCTTCCAGGTGCCGTCGATGGCGACGGTGGCCGTGTCGCCCGCGCCGATGGTGCCGGTCGTGCCCTGGAGGGTGGTGTCGCCGACGGTGAGCCGGGTGACGCTGCCGGCGGGGACGGCGGTGGTGCCGCGGTTGTTCACCGCCACGGTGAACGAGACGGACGAACCGACTGCGGGTGAGGCCGGGTTGCTGGTGATGCCGGTGACTGTGAGGTCCGGGCCGGGTGCCTGGGAGACCGTCAGTTTGCGGTCTGCCGTACGGCTGTTGTTGGTGTTGTCGAGTTCGGGGACGGTGTCCGTCGGGTCGACGGCCGCGGAGACGGTGTACGAGCCGGTGGGGCGCTTGCCGACGGGGACCGAGACGGTGGTGGACGCTCCCGCCGCGAGGGCCGGGACCGGTGCGGAGCCCGCGACGGTGCCCTCGACGCTGACGTTCACCGTGGTCGCGGGGGCGTTGGCGGTGCCCGCGTTGCGGACGGTGGCGTCGACCGTCACCACGTCCCTCTCGGACGGGGCGGCCGGGGACCAGGTCAGGTCGGTGACGACGAAGTCAGGGTGCGGTGCCGCCCTGCCGATCACCTGGAACTCGGCGACCTGTCCGCCGGGGGCTCCGGTGTTGGAGTGGAAGGACAGGCGTACGTCCGCGACGCGGCCCGTGACCGGGATCACCACGGAGTTCTGGTTCGACGACGGGCTGAAGGTGTAGTCGGCCCGGGCCTTGAGCGTGGTGAAGGAGGAAGCCCCCTGCGCGCGGCCCAGGACCGTCAGGGACTGCTGGCGCGCGGCCCATATCTGGTCGGGGTTCAACTTCACGGCCACGGCTTCGATGTCGGCGTCGGCGCCGAGCTTCACGGTCAGGTCGGAGGGGAATCCGGCCGACTCCCAGTAGGTGGTGAGGCTGTCGTCGTTGGCGTTCGTCGCCACGTAGTTCTGTGTGATGGACGTGGCCTCGATCGGCTTGTTCCGTGCCAGGTTGGTGCCTTCGAGGGGCGGTTCGCCGGGGTCGTCGCCGCCTTCGCCGTAGATCTCCAGCTCCGACAACTGAGCCGCGTTCCAGCCGGAGTTGGAGGTGACCCGGACCCGGACGTAGCGGGCGGTGGCGGCGGGCAGGTCGATGTCGACGGTGTTCGCCTCGGACGGGGTGAACGTGCGGGACTGCGCGTCGGCGAGCGTGCTGAAGGAGTCGCCGTCGGTGCTGCCGAGAACGGAGAGCGCCTGGGAGCGCTGCTCCCAGGCGGCGGGGAGTTTCAGCTTGACGCGGTCCAGGTCCACCTGGGAGCCCAGGTCGACCTGCACCCACTGGGGGAAGGAGCCCAACGGGCCCTCCCAGTACGACTGCTGGCTGCCGTCGGTGACGTTCGTGGCCGGGTAGCCTCCGTGGGCCCCGCCGGCCGTCGCCGGTCTGCCGAGCGCGAGGTTGGGATCGTCGTCCGCCGCGTGTGCGGGGGCTGGCAGCAGTCCGACGGCGATCAGGCCCGCCGCCAGCAGACCGACCCACCCTCGTCTGCCCGTAGTTGTGCCTCTCATGGTGGCCCTTCCGCGATGTGGGCGCGGCACGTCACCGGCTCTGTCCGCCGGTCCCTCCGGACGTGGAGCTGCGTGAAGGGCCCGGCGGGAGTGCCGGTGAGGTCTGCACCGGGAGCCCAACATGACTCCAACAAGGAAATGCGATGTCCAGCAAACTTCTTGAGCAACTTTGTGACTTGTTTGCATCTCTGAAGTGAGAGGTTTCTACTACGTGACGAGTTTGTCAACGGTTTCGTCCGAGGCATGACAGTCAACAGGCCCGGAAATGCCGACGGCACCGGGATCGCGGCCGCTCAACGCGGCGGTGATACCGGTGCCGAAGGGGCCTCGACGGCCAGGACGGTCGGGTGCGGGCGCTCAGCTCGTCGGGGGCGGCGCCGTCGATCCGCGTACGACCAGCTCGGGCTCGAAGAGCAGCTCGCCGGGGTGCGAGTGGGAGCCCTGGATCTGGGCGCACAGCAGGTCGACCGCCGCGCGGCCCATGGCCTCGATGGGCTGGCGGACGGTCGACAGCGGAGGCTCGGTGCAGGTCATGAACGCCGAGTCGTCGAAGCCGACGACCGAGACGTCCGCGGGCACCGAGAGTCCGCGGCGGCGGGCGGCCCTGATGGCGCCCAGCGCGAGGGGGTCGCTGCCGCAGATGATGCCCGTGACGCCCCGGTCCAGCAGCCGCGCGGTCGCGGCCTGGCCGCCTTCCAGGGAGAAGATGGACCGCTGTACGAACGCGTCGGGCAGGTCCATGCCCATGGCCTTCGCGGCCGCCCTGGCGGCGTCGAGCTTGCGGCGCGAGGGGACGTGGTCGGCCGGGCCGACGACCAGCCCGATCCGCTCATGGCCGAGCGAGGCCAGATGGCGCCACGACTGCTCGACGGCGACCGCGTCGTCGCAGGCGACGCACGGGAAGTCCAGGCCCTCGATCGACGCGTTGACCAGCACGACCGGCACCTTCCGCGCCGCCAGCAGGTGGTAGTGCTCGTGCGGCGCGTCGGCCTGCGCGAACAGACCGCCGGCGAAGACCACGCCGGAGACCTGCTGCTGGAGCAGGAGATCCACGTAGTCGGCCTCGGCCACACCGCCCTTGGTCTGCGTGCACAGGACCGGGGTGAGCCCCTGCTGGGCGAGCGCACCCCCGATGATCTCCGCGAACGCGGGGAAGATCGGGTTCTGCAGTTCCGGCAGCACCAGACCGACGAGCCGGGCGCGCTCCCCGCGAAGCTGTGTGGGCCGCTCGTATCCGAGCACGTCCAGCGCCGTGAGCACGGACTGCCGGGTCGCCTCGGAGACTCCGGGCTTGCCGTTGAGGACACGGCTGACCGTGGCCTCGCTGACCCCCACCTTCTTCGCCACTTGGGCCAGTCGTCGCGTCATGAACGCAAGCGTAACGCAAAATGCGCAAGTTGTTGCGGGGTATCACGTCGCTTTCTCGCCGTTCCAGGAGCGCCGGACGGACCATGCCGGACCCCAGCACGTGGTTCCTCCGTGCCCGCTCCGCGCAAGCGAGCGCAAGCGCGGGAACCACGTGCTCGGGGCACCGGCCGTACATGTATCGCTCACCAGGGAGACGGGCCCGGCGGCGGCACCACCGGTGGCCGATCGTCGCAGGTGATGGTGTTGGGCAGCAGCCAGTCGGCGAGCCAGCCGCCGTCATTGCCGCCGCGGTCGGTGAGGCCGAACTCCGATCCGGTGGGCGGGAAGTTGAACGCCCCGCAGTTGTTCACCCCGACCGCCCCGACGTTCCGGGCGTCCACGTTCTCGAACGTCGCGGAGCCCCGCACCCGTGCGCTGACCACCGAGGTGCCGGTGCCGTCGACCCGGATGTCCTTGAAGTGGACCTCCGGGATGCCGTACTGGTCCTTCACTCCGAACTCGCTGACCAGCATGATCGCGTTGTAGGTGCTGTCGAGGTAGTGGTCGCCGGTGACCCGGATGTCGGCGTCGATGCTGCGGTCGAGCGCGTACAGCCACAGGGCGCCGAGCCCGATTCTCCAGTTCAGCTCGAAGGTACCGGCCCGCACGGTGGTGTTGTCGGTGAAGCGGAGCCCGCCGGTGAAGGGTTCGGCGCCGAAGCGGGCGCCGGCGTGCAGGGCGCTGCCCTCGCGGACGGGGTCGGCGACGAGGTTGCCGGTGACGGTGTTGTCCCGGCCGCCGTAGACGGCGATGCCGTTGGCGAGGGTCGGTGACTGGACGGTGTTGCGGGAGATGACGTTGTCCGCGTCCGCGGTTCCTTGTGACCACATGGCCAGGGCGTCGTCGCCGGTGTTGCGGACGAAGTTGTTGCGGACGACCGAATCGGTCACGCCTGTGTGGAAGTTCAGCCCGTCGGCGATCTGGTCGGTGACGACGTTGTCGGTGACCTGGACGTTCGACATGGGGCCGTCGAACCACAGCCCCACCTTGGTGCGGTGCAGATACAGGCCGCGGACGGTGGAGTCGCTCATGGCGCCGCCGATGGCGTTGACCTGGTCGTCGTCGATCCGTTCGCGGACATCGCCCTCGATGGCGAACCCGGACAGATGCACATTGCGGCTGCCGCCGCTCGCCGCGCTCTTCCCGTACAGGCCGACGCCGGTGTGCCGCGAGCCGTCGGGCGCGGGCCGGTCCAGGGTGACCTCGCGGCCCTTGAGGATCGTGTACCAGCTTCCCGCACCGGTGATGGTCACGTCGTCGACGACGATGTGCCGGTTGACCTGATAGGTGCCGGGCGGGAGGTAGACGGGCCTGCCCAAGCGGCGGGCGGCGCCGATGGCGCGTTCGATGGCGGGCGCTGCGTCGCGTCGTCCGGTGGGATCGGCGCCGAAGGCCCGGACGTCGACGCCGCCGCGTACGGCTCGCGGGGGTGCGACCAGTTCGGAGTCGAGCAGGTCGATCACGGTCCAGGCCGCGCGGCTGCCGCGCGGGACCGTCAGCCGTACGCGCTCGCCCGCCTTGTGGGTCCGGCCGAGGAGCAGGCGCTGCTCGTCGTAGAAGTGGGTCGGGCGGAAAGGCTTGGTGATCTGCGGTGCCGGTGTGGTGTCGGCCGGGACGCAGGAGCACTCGGTGATCCACCAGTCGGGGTGCAGCAGGTCGGCCTGGGGGTCGTTGGTGAAGGGGTACTGGTTGTAGAGCCAGGAGTACTGCGAGGTGAGCGTCATCCGCTTGCGGTGCCGACCGTCCACGGTGACGTCGAGGGGCGCTGTGATGCCGCCGCCTTCGGGGGCGTCGGGGATGCTGTAGCGCACGGTGATGGCGTTCGCGGCGCGCGGCAGCACGAACTCCACGTGCTGACCGGGCTTGAGCTGGACCGCCGTACGCCCCGAGGCCTCGGAGGGCAGGGTGTACGGGGTGCGGTCCGGGCCGATGACGCGGCCGTTCGTCGTGGCGTTCTCGGCTTCCTGTTCGTCGAAGGGCACTTCGGCGCCGCGTCCGGCGACGAGCTTCGGATCGAGGGCGGCGCGGGTGACGACGGGCCGGGCTTCGGGGGCGGGGCGCCGAGAGGGGGCGGCCGTCGCGTCGAAGGCGGTGAGGAGCAGGGCGCAGGCGAGGGCGCCTGCGCCCGCTGCGGTGCGGGCGCGTCTTGGGGACATCGGGGCTCGCTTCTGTCTGGGAAGGAAGGGAGGCCGTACAGATGTGGCCGTGCCCGCCCGCGCTCTTGGCTCGGGCGGGGCAGGCGTCGGTTCGAAGGGGCAGGCGTCGGTCGAAGGGTCAGGCCCGCAGCCACACGGCGGTGTCCTTCGGCAGGGTGCCGTCGGCGTGCAGCGGCCCGCTGGCGAGGAGGAGGCGCTCGTGCGGTGGCAGGGCGGTGGGCTCGTCGGAGAGGTTGACGACGCAGACCAGTCCGTCCGTACGGCGGAAGGCCAGGACGCCGTCGGCCGCGTCCAGCCAGGTCATCGGGCCGTCGCCGAAGCCGGCCTCGGTGCGGCGCAGGTGGAGGGCCTGGCGGTAGAGGGTGAGCATGGAGTCCGGGTCGTCGTTCTGGCGGTCGACGGCGTAGCGTGCCCAGTCGGCGGGCTGGGGCAGCCAGGGCTCGGCGCCCGTGCCGAATCCGTAGTGCGGGGCGTCGGACTGCCAGGGCAGGGGGACGCGGCATCCGTCGCGGCCGGGGTCCGTCCCGCCGGAGCGGAAGTGCATGGGGTCCTGGATGCGGTCCAGCGGGATGTCCGCCTCGGGAAGCCCCAGTTCCTCGCCCTGGTAGAGGTAGACGGAGCCGGGCAGGGCGAGGGTGAGCAGGGCGGCGGCGCGGGCGCGGCGCGTGCCGAGGTCCAGATCGGTGGGTGTGCCGAAGCGCTTCAGGGCGAAGTCGAAGGCGGTGTCCTCGCGGCCGTAGCGGGTGACGGTGCGGGTCACGTCGTGGTTGCACAGGACCCAGGTGGCCGGGGCCCCGACGGGGGCGTGCTCGGAGAGGGTGTCGTCGATGCAGCGGCGCAGGCGCGGCGCGTCCCAGGGGCAGGCCAGGAAGTTGAAGTTGAAGGCCGTGTGCAGTTCGTCGGGGCGCAGGTAGCGGGCGAAGCGTTCGGCGTCCGGCAGCCACACCTCGCCGACGAAGACGCCCCCGTACTCGTCGGCGACCGCCCGCCACGAGCGGTAGATGTCGTGGATGTCGTCCTGGTCGATGTACGGGCAGGGGTCGACGCCCTCCACGTAGTCCGGGAGCGCGGGGTCCTTGGTGAGGAGTGCGGCGGAGTCGATGCGTACGCCCGCGACGCCTCGCTCGAACCAGAAGCGCAGGACGTCCTCGTGCTCCTGGCGCACCGCGGGGTGGGCCCAGTTGAGGTCGGGCTGCTCCGGGGTGAACAGGTGCAGGTACCACTCCCCGTCGGGGACGCGGGTCCAGGTGGAGCCGGCGAACTGCGACGGCCAGTCGTTGGGCGGCAGTTCGCCGTCCTTCCCACGGCCGGGGCGGAAGTGGAACAGCTCCCGCTCCGGGCTGCCCGGGCCCGCGGCGAGCGCGGCCCGGAACCAGGGGTGCCGGTCGGAGACATGGTTGGGGACGATGTCGACGATGGTCCGGATGCCGAGTCCGCGCGCCTCGGAGATCAGTTTCTCGGCTTCCGCCAGGGTGCCGAAGGCGGGGTCGATGGTGCGGTAGTCGGCCACGTCGTAGCCGCCGTCGACCAGGGGCGAGAGGTACCAGGGGGTGAACCAGACGGCGTCGACACCGAGTTGGGCAAGGTACGGCAGGCGGGCGCGCACGCCCGCGAGATCCCCGGTGCCGTCGCCGTCGCCGTCGGCGAAACTGCGCGGGTACACCTGGTAGATGACGGCGTCGCGCCACCAGTCGTCGGTGCGGTGCGGGGTGGGGGCTGCCACGGGGCGGTCCTTTCGGGCAGGTGGGATCTTCGCCGCCGGCCCGGATTGCGGGGCGTCGGACGGGCCGGCGGCGAAGGCTTCGGGAGTGCGTAATCGGCGGGGAGCGGTCAGCCCTTGAGGCCGCCCGCGGTGAGGCCGCTCATGATGTTCCGCTGGAAGACCAGGAAGATCAGCAGGGTGGGCACGGAGGCGATGGTGAGCGCGGCGATCAGCACGTTCACCGGTACGCCGCTGGACAGTGAGTAGATGCCGACGTTGAGGGTCTGCTTGGCCGGGTCCGGCAGGGTGAGCATGGGCCACAGGAAGTCCTTCCAGACCCCGACCACCGCGAAGATCGACACCACGCCGAGGATGGGCCGGGAGATGGGCAGCACGATCGACCACAGGGTGCGCATCGGGCTGGCTCCGTCCATCGCGGCGGCGTCCAGGAGTTCCTTGGGGATCGAGTCGAAGAACCGCTTGAGCAGGAAGATGTTGAAGGCGTTGGTCACCGAGGGCAGCCAGATCGCCCACGGGGTGTTGAGCAGGTTCCGCTCGAAGATCGGCACGTCCAGGACGGTCAGGTACTGCGGCACCACGAGCACCGTGGCGGGGATCATCAGCGTGGCCAGCATCATGCCCAGGATCGCCTTGCCGAAGACCGGGCGCAGCTTGGACAGGGAGTAGGCGGCCGCCACGTCCAGGACGAGCTGGAAGGCGAGTGCGCCGAACGCGTAGTAGAGGGTGTTGCCCAGGAGTCCGGCGAGGTCCATGACGTCCCAGGCCTGCTGGTAGTTGTCGGGTTCGAAGGACTCGGGCACCAGGGTCGGCGGGGTTCGGATCACTTCCTGGGTGTCCTTGAAGCCGCTGGAGATCAGCCAGTACAGCGGCCCGAGGAACACCAGCGTGAAGCCGCCGACGACCACGGTGAAGACGGTCCAGTACAGGGCTTTGCCGCGCGGCCGGGCGAGTTGGGCCGGCGAGATGAGCGTGCGCGTGGACATGTCGTACTCCCCTGGCCTACTCGTCCTCGGCGCGGCTGAGCCTGACGTACGCCGCCGAGAATCCGGCGAGGAGTACGAGCAGGAGCAGGCCGAGTGCCGCGGCGGCACCGTAGTTGTTGAAGTTGAAGGCGTACTGGTAGATCAGGTAGACCACGGTCGTGGTGGAGCCCTCCGGTCCGGCGCCGCCGGTCAGCAGGAAGGGTTCGACGAAGACCTGCATCGTCGCGATGATCTGCATGAGCAGCATCAGTGACAGGATCAGCCGGGTCTGCGGGATGGTGACGTGCCAGATCTTGCGCAGCAGGCCGGCGCCGTCGAGTTCGGCCGCCTCGTACAGTTCGCCGGGGATGCTCTGGAGGGCCGCCAGGTAGATGAGCGCGGCGCCGCCCATGTTCATCCAGGTGGCGGCGATGACGACGGAGAGCATCGACAGGTCCGCGTCCTGGAGCCACTGCTGTTCCGGCACGCCGAAGACTGAGAGCACTTCGTTGAGCAGTCCGTAGCCGGGGTCGTAGAGGTACTTGAACAGCAGTACGGAGGCGACCGGCGGCAGCATCACCGGCAGGTAGACCAGCAGCCGGAGGTAGCCCTGGCCGTGGTGGAACTCGTTGATGACGATCGCGACGACGAACGGCACCGCGAATCCGAGCAGCAGGGCCAGGACGGTGAACAGCAGGGTGTTGCGCCAGGCCTGCCAGAAGGCGGGGTCGTTGAAGACCGTTTGCAGATTGTCCAGGCCGACCCAGGTGGTCTCCCCCGCCTCGGTCTTCTGGAAGGCCAGGAAGAACTCCCTGACCATGGGATACCAGGAGAAGAAGGCGAAGCAGAGGACCGCGCCGATCAGGAAGCCATGAGCTGTCAGGTTGCGGCGCAGGCTCTTGGCGAAGGATCCGCCTGGGGTCGCGCGGGGTGACTCGCGCGGCTGGGAGGGGCGGGGAGGTCCCGCCTTGCTCTGGGTCAGGCTGGGGGCCGACATCGATGCTCCTCGGTACTGATCTGCCGTGTGTGGTGCCGCGGCCGGGCCGCGGGGCGGAGCGGCCGCGCACGCCGCTCCGCCCGGTCGGTCACTGGTTGGCCAGGATCTGGTTGACCTGCGACTCCGCGGTGCTGAGAAGCTTGTCGATGTCGGCGTCCTTGTTGGTGAGGACGCCGGACATCACGTTGTCGAGGACCTTGTAGAGCTCCTGCGCCTTGGGCGGCTCCGCCTTGCCCGGGACGGGGTTGTCCATGAAGGTCTTGAAGTTCTCCACCGGCATCGTGGCGTGCTCGGCGCGGGCCGCGTCGTCCTTCGTCTTGGACTCGTTGAGCCAGAAGTTGGGCTGCGGGACGCCGACCGGGAGTCCGTCGGTCTTGGTGCGCTCCCAGTCGAACTGGCCCTTGCCCACGGTCAGGTTCTTGAAGTTCAGCCAGGCGACCGCGGCCTTGATCTTGTCGGACGAGATCCCCTTCTTGATCATGTAGCTGTTGCCGCCGGCCAGCGTGGCCTTCTCGCCGGGTATCGGTCCCATGCCGAAGTTCTCGTACTTGGCGCCCAGTTGCTGCGCCATGTAGGCGATGTCGTCGGGTGCGGCAAGGAACATGCCGAGCTTGTCGGTGGCGATCTGCTTCTGCAGGTCGCCCCACTTCAGCAGCTGGGTCTTGCCCATGCTGTCGTCCTCCCAGCGCATGGCGTGGAGGTTCTTCACGACCTGCTTGCCCAACTCGTTGTTGAACGCGGCCTTCTTGCCGCTCGCGTCGACGATCTCGCCGCCGATGCTGTACATCTGCGCGGTGAAGTGCCAGCCGCCCGTGTTGGCCGCGCTGTACTCCCCGAAGCCCGCGATGCCGTTGCCCAGACCGGCGATCTTCTTCGCGGCGGTACGGACTTCCGCCCAGGTGCGCGGCGGGGCGTCCGGGTCGAGGCCGGCCTGCTTGAACAGCTTGCGGTTGATCAGCAGGCCCATCGTGTAGTTGCTGGTGGGCAGACCGTAGAGCTTGCCGTCCTGCTTGAGCGTGCCGAGCACGTTCGGGTCGATGTCCTTCAGCGCCGGGACGGTCCTGTCGTTGACGTAGGCGGTGATGTCCTCGGCGCCGTCGTGGTCGAGCACCTGGGGCAGGTCGGTGAAGTACGTGTAGAAGACGTCGGGTTGGGACTTGGCCTTCAGCATCGCGGTGAAGCGCGGCGGCTCCAGGCACTGGCCCGGGGTGGAGCGGCCCTCGATGGTGACGTTCGGGTAGGTCTTGTTGAACTCCTTGACGTCCTCCTTCCACTCCTTCAGCTCGGCCGCCTTCGCCGTCGGCGGCATGCAGTCGATCGTGATCGTCACCTTCGTCTTGGGGTCCAGCGGGGCGGACGGATCCGACTGGCCGCCGCCGTCGGAAGCGCCACCGTCGTTGTCGCTGCTGCTCGCGCCGCAGGCGGCGAGCGCGGTCAGCGTGAGCGCGGAGACGAGGGCGACCGCGCTGGCGCGGCGAGTACGGCGGAACCTGGCACTTCTCATGGGTGGTCCCCTTCGGGCATGAACGTGGAAGGTCACCCCACCACCGGACGGCGGATGCGCTGTGGGGTGCGGCACACTCAACCACCACCGACAAGTGAACGCAAGATCTCGCGCAGTTTTCGTAATTCTCTGACAAGGAGGGATCAGTTCCCGGCGGAGCGCCCGCCAGAACACGGCCGGAATACGCGGGCAAGCCGCCGCGATCAGCGAGCGCAGGCCGTTCACCTGGAGGAATGCGGTAGCGACAGCACCGGCGGGCGAGCCGAGCCGGCGAACCGGAGGCCGTCGGGCGGCTTAGAGCGAGCGGGGCGCCTTGCGGAAGGGCTCGGGTGCTTCACCAGGCGCGCCATCAGACCCTTGCCCTCCCCGGGGGGACAACTGCGCCGTTCCGCGGGAGCTGGTCAAGGTCCGGCGGATTCAGGGATGATGCGGCGGCAGGAGCGGTCGTCCATGCGGATCAGCGGATCAGGGGGAGGCGGACGCTCGTGGATTCCCAGGTCGTCGTGAGTCTGGCGTCTACAGGAGTCGCGGGGTTGGCGGTCGCCGCGAGTCTGGTGACGACACTGCTGTCCCTGCGCGCGCAGCGGGAGAACACACGCGACACACTCGACGCGCAAGAGAGACTGTCCGCCGCGCAAGAACACGCGCTCCACGAGCGATCGCATGCGCACCGGGTCGCCGTGGCGCACCTGGCGCGAGCGAGCCGATGCCCGTGCCCAGCTGATGGACGACGCGATGAGCCTCCTTGCCCAGGTGCGGGCCGAGCTGCAGAACAGAACGAGTCGCGGATACTTCATCAGGCTGTCCTGACCGCCCGTACCTCACCGTCAACGGGAGTAGGTGCGGCTCCTCAGGCCGTTTACAGAACGCGAGTGAACGCCACACGAGTCAGCCCCGGGCCGTCGTAGTCCTCGACGGGCGTCGAGGCGGTGAAGCCGAGTCGGGCGTGGAAGGCTTGTGACGCCGTGTTCTCCGGGCTGGTTACGCAGTGCACGACTCGACGGCCGTTGGCTCGCGCCAGTTCGAAGAAGGCACGGTAGAGAGCCTGGCCGATACCCCGCCCGTGCAGAGCCGGGTCGACCCCCACGAAATGGATGTAGGCGGTGTCCGGCTCGGACTGGGACAGGAACCCGACCAGGAACGCGGCGAGTTGGCCGCCGGGGTGCTCCACGACGTAGCTGGTCGTGGTGAAGTGCTGGAAGTACAGCCTGGGCAGCAGCAACGCCCGTTCCAGCGCCCCTGCCTCACCCTTGAGGCCGCCCCACCATGTTTCGAGAACGGCGAGGACCCGCGGATGGTCCTCGACGGTGGGGTGGCGGGCCGTGAGGCCGTCGGGAAGGTCGTCGATCACCGCGGCAGTCTGGCATGCCCGGACACCGCGCCACCACCGCACCCGGACAGGAAAGGGGGCCTCTCGGTGCCCTGACCCGTGGAGCCCCACCCGTACAATTTGGTTCCGAACGACCGGGCGGCTCCGGCTGCCGTCCGGTTCCGCCGAGGAGACCCAGGGAGCACGCTTGCCCGGCCAGCGATCCATCACCGAAGCGGAGAAGCTCGCGGAGGCCAAGCTGGGCGGCATTCCCGTTCGGCGGGCGCAGATGGCGGCCGTGGCCAACATCTACCGGGCCGCCTCCACCGTGCGGCACCACCTGGAGAACTCCGTGCTGCGCGGCTCGGACCTGACCTGGACCGCCTTCGTGGTGCTGTGGGTGGTGTGGGTCTGGGGCGAGTCGGAGACCCGGCACGTCGCCGAGGAGGCGGGGATCTCCAAGGGCACGCTCACCGGCGTGTCGCGCACCCTGGAGTCACGCGGGCTGCTGCGGCGTTCCGCCCACCCCACCGACGGACGGCTCGTCCTGCTGAGCCTGACCGACGAGGGCGAGGAGTTCATGCGCCGGGTCTTCCCCGCGTTCAACGAGGAGGAGGCCTTCGTCACCTCCCGGCTGACCGACGAGGAGTGCCTCGGCCTCGCCGACGCGCTGCGGCGCGTGGTGCTCCAGGTCGAGGAGGAGGGTGAGGAGCGGCGGAGGTCGCTGCTCGACGGTCAGGCTCCGGCGCCCCGCCGCAGTGGGCGGCGCGCACAGAGCTGAGCACCGTCATCCGATCCTGGTTCTCGTGTGGCTGTAGCGCTCCACGGGATCGCCCTCGTACTGCCAGGGCCAGGGAGACACCAGGTTCCCGGTCGCCTCGAACGCCCGGCGGGCCTCCGCCGTGCGGCCCGCCTTCGCCAGGGCGTACGCAAGCAGGTTGAGGTCGGCCACGCGGGCCGCGTGGCGCAGGTAGTCCGGCTGGGGCCACACCACCGTGATGCGGTCCAGGAGGTTCGCGTTCTGCGGCTGCTCCCAGAAGCGGGCGGCCACCAGTGCGCTGACGCCGCTGCCTGCCATTTCGCGGTGGTACTGATCCACCGCTGCCGCGAGCGGGAGGCACGCGGGTGGTGCCTGTGGCGGCATGACCGTGATCACGTCGTCGAGGAACTCCCGTTGCGCGGCGAGGCTGCCCTGACCGTCCGGTGACAGGTGGACGAGGATCGTCAGGTAGGCCTCGCGGTTCCAGGGGTCGCGTGCCGCGATCTCCTTCCAGATCGGCGTCAGTTCGGCGCTCGTGCGGCCCTCGACGCACAGGGCCGCGAGCAGGGCGACCCAGGGTGTGGGGTCGGCGGGTGCCGCGTCGGCGGCGCGCCGGCAGGTGTCCAGGGTGGCGGGCGGGTCGTCGAGGCGGCCGGTCAGGCGTGCGGTGAGGACGTCGGCCCAGGCGTGCAGGACGAGGGCGTCGGCGCTGCGCGGGTGTTTCAGGCGCCAGCGGCGGGCGAGGGAGGGCGTGGCCCCGGCCAGTACGGTGACGCGGTGGCCGCGCCGGTCCCAGTCGTCCGCCGCGTCGCGCAGCAGTTGTTCGATCTGAGCCACCAGGATGTCCTGGGGTCCCGTGCCGGGCGCGTTGGTCAGTGCGCGCAGGACGCGGCCGAGCGCCGCGTCGTCGAGTTCCGGCGCGAGACGCGGGTTGGTGGCGGTACGGCGGCGGAACAGCGCCATCGCATCGGCCTCGTCTCAGTGTGTGGGGTGTGCGGCCCGTACCAATGCGTCGAAGACGCGCTGTTGGGCGGGGTCTTCGTGGGCGGTGTCCTCGGGGTGCCACTGCACGGCGAGGAACCAGCCCCGGCCGTGGGTGAGTTCGAGACCTTCGATGGTGCCGTCGGCCGCTCGGGCGGTGACGGTCAGTCCCTCGCCGAGCCGGTCCACGTGCTGGTGGTGGTAGCAGGAGGCCTCGGTCTTGTCGGCTCCGGTGATCCGGGTGAGGGCGGAGCCGGGGGCGAGGGAGACGGGGTGGCGGACGTGGCGGTGCTCCCGGCCGGGGCCGCCCATGTCCTGGTGCAGGGTGCCTCCCAGGACCGTGTTCACCACTTGCATGCCTCGGCAGACCGCCAGTGTCGGCAGGTCGGCCGCGAGGGCCTGCCGGGCCAGCTCCAGGTCGAAGGCGTCCTGTTCGTCGTCCACGTCGTAGACGGCCTCGTGTGCGTCGGCCGCTCCGTAGCGGTGGGGGGCGAGGTCGCCGCCGCCGGGGAGCAGCAGGCCGTCGAAGCGGGCGAGGCGGGCGGCGACCTCGGCGGGGTCGGCGGTGCCGCCGGGGGCGTGCGGGTGGAGGGTGGCGGGCTCGCCGCCGGCCCGCCACACGGCTTCGATCAGGGCGCGGGCGTTGACCTCGGCGGCGTAGCGCAGGGCGGAGGTGGTGGCGGAGAAGCGGGCCGGGATCGCGATCAGGGGGCGGTGGGTCACAACTGGATCCAGGTGGTCTTCAGTTCGGTGTACTTCTCCAGGGCGTGCGCGGACTTGTCGCGGCCGTTGCCGGACTGCTTCATACCGCCGAAGGGGACCGTCAGGTCGCCCTCCTCGTAGCAGTTGACCCAGACCGTGCCCGCCTTGAGGGCGCGGGAGACCCGGTGGGCTGTAGACAGGTCGGAGGTCCACACTCCGGCGGCTAGGCCGTACTCGGTGGCGTTGGCCAGGGCGACGGCCTCGTCGAGGTCGTCGAAGGTGAGGACGGACAGGACGGGGCCGAAGATCTCCTCGCGGGCCAGCCGGGCGGCGGGGGTGACCTGGTCGAAGACGGTCGGTTCGAGGTAGGTGCCGCCGGTCTCGGCGAGGGTGCGGGTGCCGCCCGCACGCAGGCGGGCGCCGTCGTCGACCCCGGCGCGGATGTGGTCGAGCACGCGGTCCAGGTGGGCGCCGCCGACCAGGGCGCCCATCTCGGTGGCGGGGTCGAGCGGGTCACCGACGCGCAGGGCGCGGGCGCGCGCCACGACGGCCTCGGTGACCTGATCGGCGATCGAGGAGTGCACGAGCAGGCGGGAGGGCGCGGTGCACATCTCGCCCTGGTTGAAGAAGATGCCCCAGGCGGCGGTGGCGGCGGCCTTCTCCAGGTCGGGGGCGTCGGGCAGGACGATGTTGGGTGACTTGCCGCCCAGTTCGAGCCAGACGCGCTTGAGGTTGGAGTCGGCGGCGTAGCGCAGGAAGTGGCGGCCGACGGCGGTGGATCCGGTGAAGGCCAGGACGTCCACGTCGGGGTGGAGTCCGAGGGCGCGGCCGGCGACCGGGCCGTCGCCCGCGACGACGTTGAGCACGCCGGGCGGCAGTCCGGCCTCCAGGGCGAGTCGGCCGAGCAGCAGTGCGGAGAGAGGTGAGTTCTCCGAGGGCTTGAGGACGACCGTGCAGCCGGCGGCCAGCGCCGGGGCGACCTTCCAACCGGCCAGCGTCAGCGGGAAGTTCCAGGGCACGACCGCGCCGACGACGCCGACGGGTTCCCTGGTGACCAGGGCCAGCGCGTCCGGTGCGGTGTGCGGGGATTCGTCGGTGAGCTTGTCGGCGAGCTGGCCGTACCAGCGGAAGGTGTTGATCACGGCGCGCAGCTCGATGTCATGGGCGTCCGTGACGGGTTTGCCCATCTCCAGGGTGACGGTGAGGGCGAGTTCGGCCCGGTGTTCCTCCAGGAGGTCGGCGATACGGATCAGGACGCGGCCGCGTTCGGCGGGGGCCAGGCGTGGCCAGGGGCCGTGGTCGAAGGCGCGCCGGGCGGCGGCGACAGCCGCGTCCACCTCGGCCTGTCCCGCGTCGGCGACATCGGCCAGGACCTGGCCGTCGCGGGGCGAGACGACCGCGAACGTGCTGCCGCTCCCGGCCTCGTCGGCGCCGTCGATCAGATGGGTGCGGGGCGGTGCGAACGCCTTGGCGCGGCGCAGCCACTCGTCGTGGGTGGCGGTGGTCATGCGGTCCTCCAGACCACGTCGGAAAGCGATAGCGGGAGGGGGGACGGGAATCCCCCACAGGCGCGCCGGGGCTCGACCGGGCGCGCCTGTGGAGGAGGTGATCAGTCCGTCCCGGATGCTGTACGGCGGCGACGGACCCGCTCGTTGAGCACGCCGAGTGCCATGACGACCGGTACGGCGAGCACGAGCGCGACGGCCGTGCTGGTCGAACCGCCGATCAGGGTGGTGAAGTTGGCGAGGATCAGCCAGATCGCGCCCGCCAGGCCCAGCGCGCCGAGCACGGGTGCGATGAGCGTGTTCCAGGTCCGGCTGTCCACGCGCTCGCGGCGGAAGAACGCCACGACCGACACCGAGGTCAGCAGGTACAGCAGCATCATCGCCAGGACGGCGAGACCGCTGAACCAGGAGAACAGGGTGAGCACCGGGTCCTCGTCGGCCAGGGCGAACGGTACGACCAGGGCGGCGGCTATCACGGTCTGGGTACAGCCCGCGATCCAGGGCGCGTGCCGGGTGTTGAGGCGGCACAGGCCGGACGGGAGCTGGCCGTCACGGCTGAGGGAGAACAGGTAGCGGTTGGCGGAGTTGTGGAAGGTCAGTACACCTGCGAAGAGGGAGGTGGCGAGCAGAACCGGCAGAACGTCGTTGACCCAGGCGCCGAACTGGTCGGCGATGGGGGCGAAGACGAAGCCCGCGGAGTCACCGGCGGTCAGCGCCTCGCCCGCCGCCGCGGGTGCCTGGGCGGCGCCGTAGGCGGAGATGAGCATCCAGGAGGTCAGGGCGAAGAAGGCGGTGACCACGATCACAGAGAGGTAGGTGGCCCGCGGCACGGTCTTCTTCGGTTCCTTGGCCTCCTCGCCGTAGATGGCGGTGGCCTCGAATCCGAACATGGACGCCACGGCGAACATGATGGCCACGCCGGGTGCGCCCTGGAGCGCCGCGGACGGGGAGAAGCTGTCGGCCACGCCGAGTCCGGCCGGGCCGCCGCCCTTGAAGAGGGTGACGAGGCCGAAGACCAGCAGGATGGAGAACTCGGCGAGCACGAAGACGGCCAGGACCTTGGCGCCCATCTCGATGCCCGCGGCACCGAGTGCCTGCACGACGACCATCGTGACCAGGGCGTAGACCCACCAGGCCAGGTCGACCCCGGTGTGGTCGGCGACCAGGGCGCTGACGATGGAGCCGTACAGGCCGTACATCGCCGCCTGGATGACGCAGTACGAGAACAGGGCGACGCTCGCGCTGCCCGCGCCGGCCGAGCGGCCGAGGCCGGTGCCGATGTACGTGTAGAAGGCGCCGGCGTCGACGACGTGGCGTCCCATGGCGACGAAGCCCACGGAGAAGAGCAGGATCACGGCTCCGGCCACCACATAGGCGGCCGGTGTGCCGGATCCGTTGCCGATGGCGACCGAGATCGGGGCGGCACCGGCGATGCCCGTGAGCGGGGCCTGACCGGACAGTACGAAGAAGAGGATGCCCAGAACACCCAGGGCATTGGGCTTGAGCGTTGCTGCAGTGGGGGCGTCCCGTACGGTCCGCTTCGCGGTGGCCGTCTGACTGTCCACTCGGATCACCTGCCAGAGAAGGGAAGGATCGTTTCAGGCCAAACGAGTTGCCTCATCCTGGTGGCCGAACTATCCGTTTGACAAGGGGTGGGAACGGGCGAATCCGAGCCGCGCGGCGGATCCTTACGTCGCTGTAACACGACGCGTTCGTACGGGTCGGTAGAGGAGCCGTAGGGGCCGGGCAGAAGCGCTCGGTGACGGAGCCGGCCGGACCGGCAGAGACGCATGACAGAGCCCCGGCCGGTTGACCGGGGCTCGTCGGCGGGGAGGCGGGAAGGCGCGGTCAGCCGTCCGCCGAGCCCCCGGCCAGCCCCTCCAGCAGCGTCCGCAGCTCCGCGAGCGCCTCTTCGGTGACGTCCTCCTCGCCGAAGACGAGCTGGTGCAGCACCAGACCCTCCAGGGCGGCGAAGACGAGCCGGGACAGACCGCGGTCCACCGGACCCGGCAGCATGCGGGCCAGCTCGCTCCTGGTGGCCTCGAAGTACTCCTCGTACAGGCTCCGCAGATGGGTCAGCAGCTCCGGCCTGCGCCGCGCCTCCAGCAGCAACTCGTACTGGAACGCCTGCAGTTCGGGCCCGGACCGCACCATCCGCGTCAGGCCCGTGGCGAAGTCGGCGGGCCTGCCGGTGCCGATGCCCAGGGTGCTGTCCTTGAGCGAGGTGCGGATGGCGTGGGTGACGGCCTCCTCGATCAGCGCGTCCCGCGAGCCGAAGTGGTGGACGACCAGCCCGTGCGTGACACCGGCCTCCTCGGCCACCGCACGGTAGGTGAGCTTGCGCAGACCGCCCTGGGCCACCACGCGCACGGCGGCGTCCAGCAGGGCGGTGCGCCCTGTCCCGTAGTTGGTCACGCGCTTGCGACCACGGCGCTCACCGGCGGGTTCGACGGAGTCGGTCATGCCGACGACCCTACCGGCGGCGCTCCGATCAGCGCCGCGGAGGCCTGACGCCACGGAACTCCCAGTCGCCGCCGAGCGCGGTGGAGACCACTTCCTCGGACTCGGTGGGCTGCGCGCCGACGTCCGTACGGATCGCGGCGGGGCCGGTGACGATGCGGTTGGTGAGCCGGCCGAGGCCCTCGACCTCGACCTCGACGACATCGCCCGGCTGGACGGGCCGGGAGTTGGCGGGCGTGCCGGACAGCAGCACGTCACCGGGGTACAGGGTGATCGTGCGGGCGATGTCGGCGACGAGGTAGTGCATGTCCCAGGTCATCTCGTTGGTGGAGCCGTCCTGGACCACTTCGCCGTTGACGTAGGTGCGCAGCCGCTTGCCGTGGAAGTCCCAGTCGGTCACCAGGCCCGGACCGAGGGGGCACAGCGTGTCGGAGCCCTTGACGCGGAGCATCGACCCGGCGTCGGTGTCGCGGAAGTCGTGCAGGCCGTAGTCGTTGGCGATGGTGTAGCCCGCGATGTACTCCCCCGCGTCGGCCGGGGCGATGTTGCGCGCGGTCCGGCCGATGACGATGGCGATCTCGCCCTCGTAGTTGAGCCACTTGCAGCCCTCGGGGCGCACGATCGCGCCCTGGTGGGAGTTGAGGGAGGAGGTGGGCTTGTGGAAGTAGGTGGGGGTGTCGGGCAGGCCGATCTGGAACTCGTCGACCCGGCTGCGGTGGTTCAGGTGGACGGCGATGATCTTGGAGGGCACGACCGGGGGCAGGTGCTGCGCGTCGTCGATCTTGACGCGGCGGCCGTCCCCGGCGACGAGTTCGTCACCGTCACGGACGGTCTCGACGGCGGCGCCGTCGAGGAGGATGCGGCGGTACTCGGGCATGATGAAGCCTTTCGGGGACTCTCAGGCGCGGCTGTGCGGCGTGCGCGGGGCGGTCGGTGCGGGGAGTCCGGCGCCGGTCCAGCCGTCGGCGGGGCGGTCGAACCAGAGGTGGACCTGGCCGGTGCCGATGGAGTTCTCGTACTCGCCGTACTGGCGGGCCCTGGCGACGCAGGCCTGCTCGCCGAGCGCGCCGGCCATCATCAGGTAGTGGAAGAACTTCGCCTCGGGCTTGTACCTGGAGAACTCGTCCATGGTGTCGAGGACCTTGTCGTGACGGCCCTCCTTGAACCAGGCGATGCGCTCGTAGTCGGCCTCGCGCGCCTCGGCGGTGAAGATGTGCGCGGGGTCGCTGGCCTCGTGGTCGCGCAGTTCGCGCAGCGGCCAGAAGGTGTGCGAGAGGGCGCCGGAGGCGATGAGCAGCACGCGGCGGCCGGGGGTGGCGGCGATGCCGTCGGCCAGGGCCCGGCCGAGGCGCAGATGGTCCTCGATGTCGCCGGTCTGGCAGACGCCGATGGTCACCCACCGCTTGTCGGGCAGGCCTTCACCCAGGAACTTCCACAGGTTGATCGTGGCGTAGAAGATCGGCAGGTAGGCGTCGTCGATCGCGGTGATCCAGGTGCCGTGCCTGTCGGCGAACGAGGCGATGTTGCGGGCGAGTTCGGGGTCGCCGGGGAAGTCGTACGGCATACGGCTCATGCCGCGCGGCAGTTCCTCGGAGGTGAACAGTCCGGCCCTGCGGTCCTGTGCCGTGACGACGAACTCGACGGTGGTGGCCCAGTGGGAGTCGAGGACGACCACGGTGTCGTAGTCGTCGCGCTCGAAGACGTCCTTCCTGAGCTGCTGAAGGCCGGTGACGAGGGTGATCTCCTTGCCCCCGTTCAGCTCCAGCCGGGTCTCCTCGGGCAGCACGATGGTGGGGACGTGAGCGAGCAGGCCCGCTCCGACGATCTCACCCATGGTCCTTCCATCCCTTCGGCGCGGTGACGGTGTTCTTGAGGTCGCAGTAGAAGTCGAAGCTCCAGGTGCCGCCCTCGCGGCCGACCCCGGACTGGCGGGAGCCGCCGAAGGGGGCCCGGAGGTCGCGGACGAAGAAGCAGTTGACCCAGACGGTGCCCGCGACGAGCTGTGCGGTGACGCGTGCGGCGCGCGCGGGGTCACCGGTGGCGACGGTGGCGGCCAGGCCGAAGCGGGTGCCGTTGGCGAGCTGGACGGCTTCCTCTTCGGTGGCGAAGGTCTGGAGGGTCAGGACGGGCCCGAAGACCTCCTCCTGGACGATCTCGCTGTCCTGCGCCACGTCGGTGAGCAGGGTCGGTGCGTAGTACTGGCCCTCGTTGCGGTGGCCGCCGATGACGGCGCGGGCGCCGGCCGCGAGGGCCCGCTGTACGAAACCGTCGATCTTCTCCAGCTGGCGGGGGTGGATGTTGGGCCCGATGTCGGTGGCCTCGTCACGCGGGTCGCCCTGCCTGAGCTGCTGGGCCTTGTCGACGAAGCGGCGCGTGAACTCCTCCGCGATCGACTCCTCGACCAGGATGCGGGTGGCCGCGAGGCAGACCTGCCCGGCGTTGTCGTACTGCTCGACCGCGAGGTCGACGGCGAGATCGAGGTTGGCGTCGGCGAAGACCAACAGCGGGGACTTGCCGCCGAGTTCGAGGCTGAGCGGGGTGAGGTTGGCGGCGGCCGAGGCGGCGATGTGCTGGGCCGTGGGCACGGACCCGGTGAAGCTGATGCGCCGCACGTCGGGGTGCGAGGTGAGGGCGTCGCCGATCTCGGAGCCGTAGCCCTGGACGACGTTGAGGACACCGGCGGGCAGCCCGGCCTCGGTGGCGATGTCCGCGAGGAGGGACGCGGTGAGCGGGGTCCACTCGGCGGGCTTGAGGATCACCGTGTTGCCCGCGGCCAGGGCGGGGGCGATCTTCCAGGTGGCCAGCATCAGCGGGGCGTTCCACGGGGTGATCAGGACGCAGGGTCCCGCCGGGTCCCAGCTGACGTGGTTGGTGTGGCCCCGGGTGTCGAAGTCCTCGTGGTCGAGAGTGAGCAGCCAGTCGGCGAAGAAGCGGAAGTTGTGGGCGACGCGGGGCATGACGCCGCGGCGGTGGGAGCGCAGCAGGGCGCCGTTGTCGGTGGTCTCGACGATCGCCAGCTCTTCGAGGCGCTTGTCGACGCCGTCGGCGATGGCGTGCAGGATGCGGGCGCGCTCGGCGCGGGGAGTGGCGGCCCAGCCGGGGAAAGCGGCCTTGGCGGCGGCGACGGCCGCTGCGGCCTCCGTGGCGGTGCCCCGGGAGATCTCGCCGAGGGTGCTGCCGTCGATGGGTGAGACGTCGGTGAAGGTCTCGGTGGAGGCGACGCGTGCGCCGCCGATGAAGTGCCGGGTGTCGACGGCGACACCGGCGACGGTGATGGAGTGGGTGCTCATGTGGCGGGGGCTCCTCGCGGGGTGGGGGGCGGGTTCACTCGGCGCCGGACGTGCCGGACTCCAGCAGCCGGCCGCCGTCCCAGACCACGCCGACCTGCCGGTAGTACGCGGCGATCGGCTCGCGGACCTCCAGGCGGGCCAGCTCCTCGGTGGGCGCCTCGAACAGCTCCAGCTCGGCGTCGCCGACCCAGGGCTGTCCGCCCTCGAAGGAGGCGGCGCCGGACTCGATCAGCTCGTCGAGGGCGAGGCCCTTGCCCTTCTCGATGGACGGCAGCCAGCGGTGGTGGGCCATGGGGTGGGCGTTGACGAAGCCGTTGGTCTCGGACGGCTCGCGCAGGGTGACGACGGCCTGGGCCAGGCGCCGGTCGGCGGCGGCAAGGGTGGCTCCGAAGCGGGCGCCGGCCTCGATGCGCGGGGCGGGCCCGTACGGGTGGGGGCGGGTCTGGTGAATGGAGCCGAGCTTCTTCGGGTAGCCCTGGTGCAGTCCCCGGGCGATCGCGAAGTCCTTGTCGACCCAGATGTAGACGCAGCGCGTGTACGTCCGGCCCTTGTACTTGCAGCGGACGACGGCGAAGGCCTCCTTGTACTGGGCGCGCACCGGGTCGAGCAGTTCGTCGCCGGAGGCCGAGCAGGACTGCCAGTCGGCCCAGATCAGCGCAACGGCACCGGGGTCCTCGTCGGCGAGCTGGAGCGGCTCGGGGAGCAGTTCGCGTACGCGGGCGGGGTCGGTGCGGTACTCGACGGTGAGCAGGTCGCCGGAGTAGCGCCAGGGCGGGGAGGGGATCAGTGACGAGGCGCCGCTCGCCGTCTTGGGGGAGAAGAATCCACGAACGGTGGTCATGGTCAGGGAGGTCCTTAGGCGGTGAGGGCGGGCTGCTTCAGCAGTTCGGCGCGGTGGCGGGCGGCCGCCGCCGCTGCGGCGGTGCCGCCGAGGGCGACGACGCCGACCAGGCGGCCGTCGGTGTGGTAGCCGACCAGGACGTCCCCGTCGAGGTCGCCTTCGAGGACGCGGATGTCGTCCTTGCCGAGGGTGGGGGCGCCGAAGGACTGGAGCCGGAAGTCGTGCTGGTCGCTCCAGAAGGTGGGCAGCGGCGCGAAGGGCGCGAGGCCGGGCTCGGTGCCGTTGGGGTGGGCGGCGAGGACGCGGGCGGCGTGCTTGGCGGTGTCCGTGGGGATGGACCAGTGCTCGACGCGGCGGGGTACGCCGTCGTAGCGGGCGTTGGGGAAGCGGGCGATGTCGCCGACAGCGACGACGTCGGGGCGGCCGCCGACTCGCAGGTGCTCGTCGGTGAGGACGCCGTCGGTCAGGTCGAGGCCGTTGCCGTCGAGCCATTCGGTGTTGGCGACGGAGCCGACGGACTCGACGACCACGTCCGCGGCGAGTACCGAGCCGTCCGCCAGGACCACTCCGGTGACGTGGTCCTCGCCCTCGAAGGCGGTCACGCCGGTGCCGAGGGCGAAGCGGACGCCCCGCTGCTCGTGGCGGTCGCGCAGCGCCCGGGCGAGGGGTTCGCCGAGGGGGCCGATCATCGGTAGCGGCAGCGGGTCGACCACGGTGACCTCGGCGGCGCCGAGCGCCACGGCGGTGGCGGCGACTTCGCAGCCGATGAAGCCCGCCCCGACCACGACCACACGTACACCCGGCCTGGTCAGCGCGTCGCGCAGGCCGCGGGCGTCGTCCAGGGTGCGGACGGTGTGCCGGCCGGTGGTGGGGCCGGGGCAGCGCAGGCGCCGGGGGCGCATTCCGGTGGCGATCACCAGTCCGCCGTAGGCCAGGGTCTCGCCGTCGTCGAGTTCGACGACGCGCCGGTCGAGGTCGGCGCGGACGGCCTTGGTGCCGAGCCGCCAGGTGACGTCGGCGACGGCGGCGCGCGGCCGGAAGGCGAGGGAGTCGAAGGTCGCCTTGCCCGCCAGCACCTCCTTGGAGAGCGGGGGCCGGTTGTAGGGCATGTGCGGCTCGTCGCCGATCAGGATGATTAGTCCGTCCCAGCCCGCGGCGCGCAGTTGCTCGGCGGTGCGCAGGCCGGCCATGGAGGCGCCGGCCACGACGATGGGTGCGCGCACGGCTCAGTCCTCGATCCGGATGGCCTGGAGCGGGCAGACGTCGGCGGCCTCCTCGACCTCGTCGCGCAGCGCGTCGTCGGGGTCGGCGACGTAGGCCAGTCGGCCGGCGTCGTCGAAGCTGAAGACATCGGGGGCGGCGAAGACGCACTGGCCGTGGTCCTGGCACTTGTTCATGTCGACGACGACCTTCATGGCCGGTCCTCCTGGGGCTGAGCAGGGGCGTCGGGGAGAGGGAAGAAGGGGGCCCGGTCCAGCGACCGGCCGGGCCCCGGCCAAAGGGCGCGGTGAACACCGCACCCCAACTCGTTTGGCTTCAAACAACATAGGAAGCCGCAGACCCCTGGTCAATAGCTATCCACATGGATAAATTTTCGCTTCAGCCCCCTTGCGGCGAGGCGACCGGCGTCCTTACCGTTTGGCACCAAACAGAGCGGCCTGCCGCGGTTCCGCGGTGCACGGCCGCCCTCATCCTTCGCTTTCTCCCCCTGCTTTCTCCCTCCTGCTTTCTCCCGAAGCGCCCTGAGCCCCCGAGCCCTGCAAGGCGCCCCCTTCCCCAGAGGAGACACCGGTGAGCGCATCCGACACCCCACCCGTCCGCCGGCACATGGAACGGCTGGCCGCCGAGGGCATCGACGTGGTCCGGGTGACCTATCCCGACCTCATCGGCACCGAACGGGCCCGGGACGTCCTGCTGGACCATCTGCCCTCGGCCTGCGACCACGGTCTCGCCTTCTGCCGGGCCGTCTACCACACGACCCCCCAGGGCGACGTCGTCCCCGTCACCGGCGGGCTGGACGCGGGCCTGCCCGATATCTGCGTACGCCCCGACCTCGACACCCTCACTGCCCTGCCGTGGGAACCGGGCGTCGCCACCTGCCTGGGCGACGTGACCGACCCGGCCACCGGGCGGCCCGCCCCGGAATCCCCGCGCGACCTGCTGCGCGCCGTCCTCGACCGGTGCGCCGAGCACGGCCTGAGCCCCGTCGTCGGACCGGAACTCGAATACTTCCTGTGCGACGCCGACCCCGGCGCCCCGACCGGCTGGCGCAAGTACAGCGACACCCAGGGCGTCGTCTACACCGCCGGCCTGCGCGCCGACGACGACAACCACCTGCTGCGCACCCTGCGCCAACTGCACGCCATGAACATCGGCGTCAGCAGCGGCAACCACGAGTTCGACGGCTCGCAGTTCGAGATCAACCTGACCCACGGCGACGCCATGACCGCCGCGGACCGCGCCTTCCGCTTCAAGTCGGCCGTCAAGGAACTCGCCCGCAAGGAAGGCCGCCTGGCCACCTTCATGGCCAAGCCCTTCAACGGCGCCGGAGGCTCCGGCTTCCACCTGCACCTCTCCTGTACGGACGAGGAGGGCGCCAACGCCTTCGACGACCCGTCCGCCCCCTACGGCCTGTCCGCCATCGGCCGCCACGCCGTGGCCGGCATCCTGGCCCACGCGCCTGCCCTGGCGGCGCTCGCCAACCCCACGGTCAACTCCTACAAGCGCTTCGGCCCCGACACCCTCGCCCCCTGGCTGGTCGACTGGGGCCTGGACAACCGCAGCGCCATGGTCCGCATCCCGCCGGAGCGCGGTGCGGCCGCCCGCCTGGAACTGCGCCTGGGAGACGCCAGCGCGAACCCGTACCTGCTGGTCGCGGGCACGATCGCGGCCGCCCTGCTCGGAGTGCTGGCAGGCGAGGAGCCCCCGGCCCCGCTGGACGGCTACGGCTACGACACCACGAAGTCCCCCCTGCTGCCGATGTCCCTCCCCGCCGCCCTCGACGCCCTGGAGGCCGACACAGCACTGACCGAGGTGCTCGGCAAGGACTTCACCTCTTCCTATCTCGCCTACAAGCGCGACGAGGTCGAGCGCTTCCAACGGCACGTCACCGACTGGGAGTTCACCGAGTACGCCTACCACCTCTGAGCACCGGCCCCCGTACGAACCGCCGAGGAGCACCCACCCCATGACCACCAGCACCCCCGCCCAGTCCGTCGCCGACGCCGTGCGCGAGCCGCTTGCGCTGGCCGACGTCGACCTCGCCGACCTCGACAACTTCACCGACGGCATCACCCCGTGGCGCATGTTCCACACCCTGCGGCACGAGGACCCCGTGCACTGGCAGGAGGAGGACGCCCCCAACTCCGGCTTCTGGGCCGTGACCCGGCACGCCGACATCGCCCGCGTCGACCGCGACGCCGAGACCTTCACCTCCTCGAAGTTCGTCAACCTCGAAGAGCTCGACGACGACCAGATCAAGAAGCGGGCCTCCATCCTGGAGCTGGACGGCGTCCGGCACCGGGCCCTGCGCAGCCTGCTCCAGCGGCAGTTCGGCGCGAGCGTCATCAACAGCTACGCCGACTTCCTGCGCGGCCTGACCGCGACCACCCTCGACGCCGCCCTGGCCAAGGGCACCTTCGACTTCGTCAAGGAAGTCTCCGCCGACTTCCCGATCAACGTGCTCGCCCGGCTGCTGGACGTGCCCCCGGAGGACAACCAGCAGCTCATCGACTGGGGCAACCGCATCATCGGCAACACCGACCCCGACTACGCCGATGTCCTGCTGCACAGCGAGGAGAGCGAGAAGTACCGCGACCTGCCCTTCCGCTCCCCCGCCTCACTGGAGGTCTTCGAGTACGGGCGGGAACTGGCCCGGCAGCGGCGCGGCGGCAACGGCACCGATCTGATCTCGCGGCTGGTCAACGAGACCCCCCGCGACGGAGTCCCGCTGTCCGCGCAGGACTTCGACAACTACTTCCTGCTCCTGGTCGTCGCCGGCAACGAGACGACCCGCCACACCATCACCCACTCCATGCTGGCCCTCCTCCAGCACCCGGAGCAGCTCGCCCGCCTCAAGGACGACCCGTCCCTCATCCCGACGGCGGTCGAGGAGTTCCTGCGCTGGGCCTCCCCCGTCTACCACTTCCGCCGCACCGCGACCCGTGACGTCGAACTCGGCGGCAAGAAGGTGAGGGAGGGCGACAAGGTCGTCATGTGGTTCGCCTCCGGCAACCGCGACGAGGAAGTCTTCGGCAACCCCTACGACTTCGACGTCACCCGCGAGAACAACGACCACATCACCTTCGGCAAGGGCAGCCCCCACCTGTGCCTGGGCAACCTGCTGGCCCGCACCGAGATCCGCATCATGTTCGAGGAGTTGATCCCGCGCCTGGCCGACATCCGCCTCGTGGGTGACGTACCCCGGGTGCGCTCCAACTTCGTCAACGGGATCAAGCGGCTGCCGGTGGAAGTGACGTTGGCCTGAGCCGGGGGGCGGGGGCGCGGCGGGGGCGGGTCGGGCTGCGCCCCCGTCGAACGGCGTACGGCGTCCGGCCTGGGCGGATGTGCAGGACTTCCGGGTGGAGATCAATCCCGCAGCGGCGTTCCAGGAGCAAGGGCCGGCGCGTGTCTCGTACGGCCGCTCGTTCAGTCGTCCAGCGCCGCCGACGGCGCCTCCCCGTCCTGGGCCTGCCGCGCCCGCTGCGCGAACACCTCGGTCAGGTCCCGGACTTCGTCCTCCTTCAGGCCGCCCTTGACCAGGCCGGCCGCCAGCGTCCACAGCACCACCGTGCCGACCCGTGCCTGGGCCACTGCTCCGGGCTCGCCCTTGAACCCGGATGTACCGAACCTGGCGTCCCGTTCGTCACCGACCGGCCCGAGGTCGAACGTCCTCGCCTTCGGCCCGGCCCGGTCGCTGTAGTACTCGTCCCAGAGCACGTCGTACGCCTTCCGGGCCGACTCCTCGCTGTCGTACGTGATGATCAGGAAGGTGACGCGGGTCGGTTTCTCGTCGCGCTGGAATACGGACGTGCCGTAGTAGCGGGCGTTCTCGCAGCCGGGGTTGTCCTTGCCGGGGCATACCTGCTCACGGTGGAGCCTCTCCATCTTGAGGGCGAGGGGGTCTGCTTGCTCGTCCCACCCCGTCATGGCCTGCCTGTCCGGCAGCGCCTGCTGCGCCTGTTCCTTCGTCAGCGCCGTGGCCCCGCCGCTGTCCGCGCCTCCCCCGCACGCGGTCAGCAGCCACAGCGCCGCGATCCCCGCACACCACCGATAGCTTTTCATGGTCATGCCACCACCCCCTGAGGGTGATCTTACGTGGCCCCCCTGCCCACAGGTCGGCGCCCGTGTTCGTTCCACGCGACGAACGGTCCGGCCTATGCTCGTACGCAAGAACGAAGTCGCAGGGCTCCCCACGGGCCTAACCTGCGGAGATGATCAGGCACATGTCGGCGCACCCCGCCGGGAGCCTCGGCCGCGTGCTGGAGGATCTCGGTTCCACCCTTCTCGACCTGGTGCACGGCGACGCGCTGACCGCGGGCGAGATCGGTGGCGTCGGCATCCATGATCCGTACGACGAGCAGCACTACCCGGCGCACGCCATCGTGCTCGGCGTGGGCGTGCACGGCGCCGAGGACATCGCCGGCCTGCTGCGCAGCCTTCGGGCGCAGAAGGCCACGGCACTGGTGGTACGGGCACCTGTCGAGGACGCGGACGCGCTGGGGCCGGTCGTCGCCGAGACCGGGGTGGCCCTGCTGGCCCTGACCCGCGGCGCGTCCTGGGCCCAGTTGGCGGCAATGCTGCGCACGCTGCTCTCCGAGGAGGACATCGGCGACGCCGAGGCGCACACGCTGGGCGGGGTTCCGTCCGGTGACCTGTTCGCCCTGGCGAACGCGATCGCCACCCTGCTGGACGCGCCCGTCACCATCGAGGACCGGCGATCGAGGGTGCTCGCCTTCTCGGGGAGGCAGGACGAGGCGGACTCCTCGCGGGTGGAGACCATCCTGGCCCGGCAGGTGCCGGAGCGTTACCTGCGCATCCATGAAGAGGACGGTGTCTTCCGGGAGCTGTACCGCAGCCACGGCCTGGTGCACGTTCCCGCCGCGACGGCCCATGACGAGGACGCGCTGCCCAGGGTCGCGGTCGCCGTGCGTGCCGGGGACGAGTTCCTCGGTTCGGTCTGGGCGGCGGTACGCAGACCGCTCACGCCCGAGCGGGAGCAGGCGTTCCTGGAGTCGGCGAAGCTCGTCGCGCTGCACATGCTGCGCTTCCGGGCGGGCACCGACGCGGAGAACCGGCTGCGGGCCGGTCTCGTCACGACCGTCCTGGAAGGCGGCGCCGAAGCCGTCGAGGCGCTGGGCCGCCTGGGTCTGGTCGACGAGCCCACCCTGGTCATGGCCATGGGCCTGGTGCCCGACCACGACGAGGACCACGCCCACATCACCGCCGAGCGCCAGCGACTGGCCGGCGCCCTGGCCGTCCATCTCACCGCGGTGCAGCCGCGCTCCGCCGTGGCCCTGCTCGGCGACACGATCTACGCCCTCCTGCCGGTGCCGGGCGACACCGCCCACGCGCGGGAACGCGCCGCCCACGTGGCGTCGAACTTCCTCCAGCGCACTGGCGAGCACACCGGCGCCGTCATCGGGATCGGCTCGGTGGCCCAGGAACCGGCCGCTCTCCCCCGCTCACGCACCAACGCCGACCGCGCGCTGCGCGTACTTCTCAGCGGCCGGTCCGCGCAGCGCGTCGCCGCGATCTCCGATGTGTACGTCGACGCGCTCATGCTGGAGATGCGGGATCTGGCCATCGCCAACCGCGACGAGTTGTCCGGCCCGCTCGCCCGGCTCGTCGCCTACGACGCCAAGCACAACGCGCACCTCGTGGAGACGCTCCGGGCCTGGCTGGACGCCTTCGGCGATGTGATCGCCGCCTCGGCCAGTGTGTTCGTCCACCCCAACACCTTCCGGTACCGGCTGCGCCGGGTCGCCGAGGTGGGGCGGATCGATCTTCAGGACCCGTCCGCCCGGTTCGCCGCGATGGTGCAGCTGCGCTTGATGGGCGTCGGCGAAACGCCGAGTGCCGACTGAGAAGTGCCCCGCCTCCAGTGCCCCGCCTCTACGGAAAGGCTCCCGCCGTGCCCTTGGACCTGCACCGCCGTGCCGTCGTCGCCGACGCCCACAACGACCTGCTGATGGCCGTCGCCGCGCGCCCGCCCCAGCGCTGGGGCGGCTTCTTCCGGGAACGCTGGCTGCCCCAGCTGCGCGAGGGAGGCATCGACATCCAGGTGCTGCCGGTGTTCATCGACGACCAGTACCGTCCTGAAGGCGCGCTGCGGCAGACCCTGCGCATGATCGAGTGCGCGCATGTGCTCGCCGAGGCCAACCCCGATGACGTCGCCCTGTGCCTCGACGGCGCCGACATCGACGCCGCGCTCGCCGAGGGCCGTATCGCCCTCGTGCTGGCGCTGGAGAGCGCGCCGGGCATCGACGCCTCCGTGGAACTGTTCTCCACCGTCTTCCGGCTCGGTGTGCGTATCGCGTCCATAGCCCACTGGGGCCGCACCCCGCTCGCCGACGGCAGCCGGGAGGACGCCACCGGCAGCCGGCTGACCGCACCCGGGGTCGAGGCGCTGCGCGAGATGGAGCGCCTGGGCATGCTCTTCGACATCTCCCACCTCGGCGCCGCCGGTGTCGCACACGTCCTGGACCTCGCGACCCGCCCCCTGATCGCCACCCACTCCTGCGCCCGCGCCCTGCGCGACCACCACCGCAACCTCACCGACGACCAGATCCGCGGGGTGGCCGCCACCGGTGGCGTGGTCTGCGTGAACTTCGTGCCCGACTTCCTCACCGACACCGCCGACCGGGAGAAGGTGAGCGTCGACCTGGTCGTCGACCACATCGAGCACATCGTCTCCGTGGCCGGGATCGACCACGTCGGCCTGGGGTCGGACTTCGTCCGGGAGGTCCTGCACGACGTCACCCCGCCGTGCTGCGAGGACCCCGACTTCCTGTTCGACTTCCCCGGTCTGGAAGGCCCGGCCGGGATGCCGCTGGTCACCGAGGCACTGGTCCGCCGGGGACTGCCCGAGGAGGACATCCTGAAGATCCTCGGCGGGAACACGCGGCGCCTGATGAGCACGGCCATGGGGTAGGTGCCCGTTTCGGGGCGAGGGTTATGCGCGCTCCAACGCCTTGATCAGCTCGTCCAGGTCCTCCGGCATGACCGCGACCAGGACCTCCCCCTCGGACGACTCGCATTCCACGATCCGGGACCTCGGGTTCAGGCCCATCGCCTCGCGCATCGTGGGCGAGCGCAGCCCTGTCTGCCGCAGACCGGCAGGCAGGGCGGCCTCCCGCTTGCCCCAGGAAGGCTGCCAGACCAGCGGACCCGCCTCTCCGATCAGCAGGCGTCCCGGCCTCCAGCGCGCTCCCTGAGCGGACCACCGCAGCATGCAGGGCAGCCCGGCCGGTTCCCCGGCGGCTGTCGCGGTGGACCTCTGCTGCCGCTTCCGGCGCACCAGCCATCCGACGAGGCCGGCAGCGGCCACACACATCGCGAGTTCGATCACTCCCGCATTCAAGCAGGAGCACATGCCTTGCCGACGGTTGGGAGCACGGTACGAATCGGGGTGCCGATGTTGTCACCGTACGACCAACTCGGCCGGGGTCCGTCTACCTAGCGTGGCGGTCATCCCACCCAGGAGGACCCTCCCGTGACCGAAGCACTCCCCGCACCGGCGGACCCGGCCAATGTCGACGCCATGCTCGCCGACCTCGAAGAACTGGTGACCTGCGAGTCCTTCTCCGCCGACTACACGGCCGTCGCCCGCAGCGCCCAGGTGGTCGCTGCACAGGGCAGCCGCCTGCTCGGCACCCGGCCCCGGCTGCTGGACATCGGGGGCGTCACCCACGTCCAGTGGACCTTCGGCACGCCGCGCGTCCTGCTGCTCGGCCACCACGACACCGTCTGGCCGATCGGCTCCCTCACCACGCATCCCTGGTCGGTCGAGGGCGGTGTCGCCCGCGGCCCCGGTGTCTTCGACATGAAGGCGGGCCTGGTCCAGATGTTCCACGCCCTCGCCTCGCTCCCCTCCCTCGACGGCCTGTGCGTCCTGGTCACCGGCGACGAGGAGACCGGCTCGGACACCTCCCGCGCGCTCATCGAGGACATCGTCCGCACCTGTTCGGCCACCCTCGTCCTGGAGCCCTCGGCACCCGGCGGCGCCCTCAAGACCAGCCGCAAGGGCGTCTCCCTGTACGACATCACCGTGCACGGCCGTGCCGCCCACGCGGGCCTGGAACCGGAGAAGGGCGTCAACGCGGCCACCGAACTCGCCCACCAGATACTGGCGTTGCGGTCCATCGCCACCTGCGTCGGCATGGGAACCACCGTCACCCCCACCCTGGTGTCGGCCGGGACGGCAACGAACACCGTCCCCGCACGCGCCGAGTTGAACGTGGACGTCCGTGTGACCACGCCGGCCGCGCAGCAGGCGGTCGACCAGCGCATCAAGGCGCTGCAGCCCCAACTCCCGGGCGTCACAATGGACATCGGCGGCGGCCCCAACCGGCCGCCGCTCGCCCCCGACGCCTCCCGGCACCTCTTCGCCCTCGCCTCGGAGCAGGCCGAACGGCTCGGCCTCGGCCCGCTGCGGCACACGGCCGTCGGCGGCGCCTCCGACGGCAACTACACCGCCGGTGTCGGCTGTCCCACCCTCGACGGGCTCGGCGCGGTCGGGGACGGCGCGCACGCCGACCACGAGCACGTCATCACCGCCGAGATGCCCGCCCGCACCCGCCTCCTGGCCCACCTCGTCGGAGCACTGCGATGACCGCACCCGCCGTCCGCGAACTGCACACCATGGAGGACTTCGAGACCGTAGCCCTCCTCTACGCCGCGATATGGGGCACCGAACCGGGAAACCCGCCCGTCTCCGCCGAGCTCATGCGGGCCCTCGCCCACGCCGGCAACTATGTCGCCGGGGCCTACGACGACGGCCGCCTCGTGGGCGCCTCCGTCGCCTTCCTCGGCGAGCCCATCGGAGTGAGCCTGCACTCGCACATCACCGGCGCCGTCACGGGGCGCGGCGCGGGTCTCGCCCTCAAGCTGCACCAGCGGCAATGGGCGCTCGACCGCGGGCTGAAACGCATCACCTGGACCTACGACCCGCTCATCCGCCGCAACGCCTACTTCAACCTGGTCAAGCTCGGCGCGCGCCCCGAGGAGTACCTGGTGTCCTTCTACGGCGCCATGGACGACGCGATCAACGGCGGCGACGACTCCGACCGCGTCCTCGCCGCCTGGAACCTGACCGAGCCCGCACCGCCCGAGCTGTTGGAGCTGCCCGCCGACGCCGTCCACGTCCTGCGGGACCACGAAGGGCACCCGGTGACGGGCACGACCGACGCCGGGACCGTGCTCGTCGACCTCCCCGACGACATCGAGGCCCTGCGCCGCACCGACCCCGGCGCAGCCCGCGCCTGGCGGCTGGCCCTGCGGCAGACCCTGGGCGGCCTGCTCACGGAGGGCGCCCGCGTCGTCGGCCTGCACGAACGCCGCCGCTACGTCGTCCGGCGCCCCGCGACCCGCTCCTGACTGACACCCCGCGAACCGACACCCCGCGAACCGACCCCCGCGAAGGAACCCTCGTGAAGACCAAGATCTCCGGCGTCGAACTGCGCCGTATCGCGATGCCGCTCGTCGCCCCGTTCCGCACCTCCTTCGGCGTGGAGACCAGCCGCGACGTCCTGCTGGTCCGTGTCGTCACCTCCGACGGGGAGGGCTGGGCCGAGTGCGCGGCGATGTCCGAGCCCCGCTACTGCTCCGAGTACGTCGACGGCGCACAGGGCGTCCTGCGCAGGTTCCTCATCCCCGCCCTGCCGAAGGACGGCGTGGACGCGCACGCGGTGGGGCGGGTCCTGGAGCCCTTCACCGGCCACCACATGGCGAAGTCGGCGCTGGAGACGGCGGTACTCGATGCCCAACTGCGCAGCGCCGGTGAGTCCTTCGGCTCCTACCTCGGTGCCGCCCGCGACCGTGTCCCGTGCGGTGTGTCGGTGGGCATCATGGACTCGATCCCCCAACTCCTGGACGCGGTGGAGGGGTACATCGCCGAGGGCTACGTCCGGATCAAGCTGAAGATCGAACACGGCTGGGACGTGGAGCCGGTACGCGCCGTACGCGAGCGCTTCGGTGACGACCTGCTGCTCCAGGTCGACGCCAACGCCGCCTACACCCTGGTGGACGCCCAACAGCTCGCCAAGCTCGACGACTTCGGCCTCCTGCTGATCGAACAGCCGCTGGCCAACGACGACATGGTCCAGCACGCCCAGCTCGCCAAGCTGCTGCGCACCCCGATCTGCCTGGACGAGTCCATCGAGTCCGCCGCCCATGCCGCCGCGGCCATCTCGCTGGGCGCCTGCTCCGTCATCAACATCAAGCCCGCCCGGGTCGGCGGCTACCTCGAAGCCCGGCGCATCCACGACCTCGCCCGCGCCCACGGCATCCCGGTGTGGTGCGGCGGCATGCTGGAGACCGGCATCGGCCGCGCCGCCAACGTCGCCCTCGCCGCCCTGCCCGGCTTCACCCTCCCCGGCGACACCTCCGGCTCCCGCCGCTACTTCGCCACCGACATCACCGAGCCGTTCGTCCTGGCCGACGGCCACCTCGACGTCCCCACGGGCCCCGGCCTCGGCACCGAGCCGCTGCCGGACGTACTGGACGAGGTCACCGTCTCCAGCGAGTGGATACCGCTGTAGGCACGGGGCCCGGGCGCGCGGAGGTCAGTGCAAAAGCCCCGCCTGCCGCTTGGCGAAGTTCTCCTCGGCCTCGGCGTTGAGCCGGTCCCGCTCGGCGACCGGCGTGGCGTTGATCACTCGCAGCGCGTCGTGACACACCTTGCCCATGACGTCGTCGGTCACCCCGTGCTTGCGCATCGCCTCGACGAGGGCGTCCCAGGTGATCGGATCGAGCTCGCACGTTTCCTCGCCGGGCAGGGCCCCGCTCATCCTCTACTCCTCTTCAACCGCAGGTCAGCGGCCTCGCGCGGCCGCGAGGCCGCATGACTGACGCCCTCAAGGATGCACAGGGCACGCAGAAGGTTCATTCTGACCGCACACCCCCTCTGCTCACCCCTTCGACGCGGTGCTCGTCCCACACCGGCAAGGCCGGAGTGTCGAGAACCGGACGGCGGCTCCGTCCCAGAGGCGTGAGCGGCCACGAAGGGCGCGCGACAGAGGAGGGCGGAGAGCATGGACCGCAAGCGGATCGAGCAGGAGCTGGCCGACGCCCGTGAGCTGCTGGAGCAGGCGTCGATGGCACGCCTCGCGTACATCGGCCCCGACGGGTTGCCGCGGGTCGTCCCGATCGGCTTCTTCTGGACCGGCGAGGAGATCGTCCTGTCCACCGCCGCCACGGCGCCCAAGGTGAAGGCGCTGACCGCCCGGCCCGAGGTCGCGCTGACCATTGAGGCCGGCGACGGCCCGGGCTCGGCCAGGGCGCTGTCCGTACGCGGGGTCGTGCACCTGACCGTCGTCGACGGGGTCGTGCCGGAGTATCTTGCGGCCGCGCGCAAGAACTTCGACGCCGAGTACGCGGCCGAGTTCGAGCGGAACTGCCGGGCCCTGTACGACCGCATGGCGCGCATCGCGGTGGAGCCTCGGTGGGCGCGGTACTACGACTTCGGGGCCGGGCGGGTGCCGCAGTTCCTGGCCGACCTTGCCGGCAAGGCGGGCTGAACAGCCCCGTCGGCCTGCCGGTGGCGTGGTTCGCATCCTGCCCTCGTCGCCTTCAGCGATTGTGCGGTCGCGATGTCGCCTCACGTGCTTCGGTCATGGCTCGCTCCCTGAGGCTGCCGAACAGCTGCATCGAGGTGGCGGCCAGCACGTCGTCCCTGCCTATGGTCCGCGCGTCCTCCTTGCGCGTGGACAGAGCCAGCAGCGGATCCTTGAGCGGCGGCGCCGGGTCCGGCTCGCCCGGCAGCGTCATGGAGACGGTGCCGAAGCGCTTCACCCCGCCCTCGCGGACGACCATGGCCGCGTCCCGGGCGAGGTCCGTCAGGAACGCGCTCGCGATTCCGTCCAGGTCGCGGACCATGACAGGGACGGCAGTGACACCGTGGCTCCGCAGCAGCTTCTTGACCCCGGTCCCGAACCTGTGGGCGCCGACCAGGAAGCTCGGTTTGGGTGACTCGTTGCGCTGACGGGGAGGCACGATCACGCCATCGGCGTCGTACCGGACACCGGTGAGGCCCCGGAACGTCGGGCTGTAGTCGTACCACTTGGTCCCCACCTCGACCTCGACGTTCCGGTCGATCGCCGAGAGGAGGTCCCTGGGTATCAGCTTCCTCCGTGCCTCCTCGGCCGCCGCTGTCCTCGCGCGCTCGATGATCTCCGTCAGCACGGTCCGCGTCACCGACGCGGCGGCCCACGCGGCCGACCGGGAGACAGGCAGCGACGTCACGTCCCTGAACACCGCTTTGACGAGGGGCGGCTTGAACGGTGAGTCAGCACGGAGGCTCTCCGGGCGTGCGGGCTGTGTGGTCATCGGAAGGAACGCTCCCCACTGTCTGAGTAACCGAGCGACGCTCGGTCCAGCACCTTACGGTCAGCCGTGTCCGGCCGGGCCGGCAGCCCCGCGCCTCGCCTGATCCGGGATGGAACCACCGGGGTACAGTCGGCGCGACGCCGGATGCTTGGGGGAGTTGATGACGGCAGCGGACGCCGTACCTGTCGTCTTCGTTCACGGCACGCGCTTCAGCGCCGGGCAGTGGAGCATGCAAATCGCCGCACTCCAGGACGAGTTCCCGGTGGCCGCCATTGATCTGCCCGGCCATGGGAAGCGATCGGCCGAACCGTGGAGTCTGCGCGGAGCGTCCGAGGTCATCGCCGCGGCGGTGGACAGCCTCGGCCACGGCCCGGCCCTGATCGTCGGGCATTCACTCGGCGGCTATGCCTCCCTGGACTTCGCACGACACCACCCGGACCGAGTCCGCGGACTGATCCTCGCAGGAGCCAGCGCCTCCACCCGCGGCCTGCGGACAGCGCCCTATCGTTGGGTCGCCGGCCTGGTCCCCCGCATCCCCGTGGATCGGCTCACCAAGTGGAACGACCGGCTGCTCAGACGCCTCTACCCGCCGGAAGTGGTGGAGGCGACCATCCGTTCCGGTTACGCCTTCCATGCCCTGCCCGCGGCCTGGGGCGAGGTGCTCGGACGCTTCGACGCCGGCTCCATGCGTTTCGTCCAGGCCCCGGTGCTGATCCTCAACGGCGAGAAGGACACCCTCTTCAGGGCCGACGAGGCGGAGTTCGCCCGCGCGCATCCCCACGCCCGCGTCGAGTTGGTCCCTCGGGCCGGACATCTCGTCAACTTCGACGCCCCGGGGGCCTTCACGGACGCGGTCCGCCGCTTCGCCCGGGAACTCCCGGCAGTTGGCTGACCCCCGGCCCGGGCCGGGAAACTCGCTGTTCATGTGCCGCGACGTGGTGATAGACACCCCGTGTGACCATGACACTTGAGTTCTCCGACCTCCTGCGGCTGATCGACGAACGCTCCACCGCGTTCCGTGCCGAGGTCGCCTCGGCGCCGAGCCTCGACAGGCAGGTGCCGACCTGCCCCGAGTGGACGCTGTTCGACCTGGTGCAGCATCTGGGCGGCGGGGACCGCTTCTGGGCCGCCATCGTCGGCGCGGGCCCCGCCGACGCCCCGCCCGCCGAGGCAGTGGCCGCCCGGGCCGCCCTGGTCGCGCCGCCGGAGCGTGCGGCCCTGCTGGCCTGGCTGGACGAGTCGACCCGGCTGCTGCTGGCCGCACTGCGGGAGGCGGGCCCGGACAGCGGCTGCTGGACGTGGTGGGGTGCGTCGCAGACGCCGCGGAACGCCGGTGGCGTCGCCCGGCACCGCGTCCAGGAGACCGCGATGCACACCTACGACGTTCAGGTCACCCTGGGCGCCCCGCGGCCACTGCCGGACGACGTGGCACTCGACGGTGTCGACGAGTTCCTTGCCACGGTCTGCGCGACGACGGCCGCCTGGCCGCACAAGCCCACCGCCTTCGACTTCCACGCCACCGAGGGCCCCTCCTGGCGCCTCACGGTCGACGCGGACGGCGCACGGTCCACACGCCTCAGCGGAGACACCCCGGACCCTGCCGGTGTGTCCGTCACCGGCACGGCCGGCGAGTTGGTCATCTACCTCTACGACCGCATCCCGGCCGACTCCCTGCGCCTGGACGGAGACGCGGGACTGCTCGACCTGCTCCGCGCCTGGGAACCCGAGGTGTAGCACGGGCGAGCGGGCGGCCGGGGCTAGCCGAGCCGCCGAGCACGTCGTTCGGCCCCCAAGCGGGCGTAGTGGTCAATGAGTTCGGGGTTGTCCACGGCGGCCGGGTTGACGACCTGGTCGGCCGGGGCGCCCTGGAGCAGGCGCTTGACGGGGCAGCGTACGACGAGGAGGGCCGTCCGGTCACCGACCGGCTCGGCGAACTGGTCGTGCGAGGATGCGCGCCCTGTTCGCCCTTGAGTTGCGACGCATCGGCTCACGGACTTCGGGCTTGGACACGGAATCCTCGGTGGATCAGTGCGGCGACGGCACGAGCATTCTCGCACGGAGGGCTGCCGCCCGACCGGGCGCCGACCGCTCTCGGCCGACCACCCTCAGCCGCCCCCTCGCAGCACCCGGGACAGCCCCAGCGCCGCCGTCCGTACGGCGGGAGCCAGCCGGGCCGGGCTGAACCGGGGGCGCGGTACCGCCACCGAGAGCGCGGCGACCGTGGTGCCGCCCGCGAAGACCGGGGCGGCGATACAGCTCACGCCGAGACCCGTCCCGGCCGCGCCCCCTCCGCTCCCGACGCGCCGTCGCCGGTCCGCCCAACGGGCAGGCGCACGGCTGGCGTTCAGGCTCGTCCACCCGGATCCGACTAACGGCCGGCAAGCCGGTAGCGGCGCGGGCCCCGTACGGGCACCCTCGGCGTTTCGGCCACCCAAGCTCGGAGTCGGGCCCTTGCGCGGCAAGGGTCGGTGCATCGCACAAGCTCCGCCCGCGCTCTATCGCGGGGTTCCAGGTCAGTCCGAAATACATGTGTTCGAACTTCGGGCGGGGTCGTTGTGCCGGGTGACCGCCCCGGCACCGACTAGGAGGAGCCCATTGACGACCCCAGCCGAGTCCCAGGAACCACCGGGCGCCGCACCGGCGTTCCCGCCGCCCGCGGAGATCACGTACAACGGGCAGTACGCCGTCAATCCGCTCGCGCAAGTCTCCTTCCGGCGGATGTGTGGGCAGATCCCGAGAGTCCTGCGCCGGATCGCCCAATTGGCGTGGCGGACCGACCGGCGCGCGGTCCAGTTGTTGCTCGGCTGCCAGGTGGTCACGGGCGTCTCGGCCGCCGTGCTGCTGACCGCGACCGCGCAGGCCATGGGGCCGATCCTCGCGGACGGTGCCGTCGCCGACCGGCTGCGCGGTGCCCTGCCGTCGTTGGCCGTCGTGGCCCTCGCCGCCGGGCTCGGGCGCGGCGCCGCCTCCGTGGCCTCCTACGCCGAGCGGCGGATCACGCCCCGGCTGACCACGGAGACGGACACCGCCCTGGTCGAGGCGGTGTGCCGAGTGGAAGCCGCCGCGTACGCCGAGGACGGGTTCACGGACCGTCAGGAGGCAGCGGAGATGGGGGTGATCCGCACCCACGTGATGGTCGCCGACGCGCAGCGGTTCATGTCCGCCCTGATCCGCATGATCACCGCCGCGGGCGTCCTGTCCGTCCTGAACGCACTGATGCTGCCCCTGCTCCTGCTCGCCGTGCTGCCGGCCGGCATCGGCGCGGTCCTGACCTCCCGGGTCGACTACGAGATCCACTACGCCAACGTGGCCGACCGCAACGTGCGCGGCATGATGCGCTGGTGGGCCACCACGTCCAAGTACGGCGACGAGGTGCGGGCCAACTCGATGGCCGACTACCTCGTGTTCTGGTACCGGTCCCTGTCCGACCGCTGCGACCGACGCACCCTCGCCGCGGCGCCGCGAACCTTGCGCATCGCCCTCCTGTCCGCCCTGGCCGGAGGCGTGTTCCTGGTCGCTACATGGGGCGCCCTCGCATGGCTCGCCGCGACCGGCCGGATCGACCTGGCGGTCGCCGCTACGGCCGTCATCGCCGTGCAGACCACGCTGGCTGCCCTCTCCGGCGTGGTCCTGAATGGAGCCGCCGTCTTCCACACCAGCCTGTACCTGAGCGACATGCAGTCCTTCCTGGACGACGCCGCCGCCCGTGCCCCCAAGCGCGGCACCCGACGGCACCGCGTACCGACCGAGGAGATCCGGGTCGAGGAGGCCGTCTACCGGTATCCCGGCAAGGAGGAACCCGCGGTGAACGGCGTCTCCCTCACCCTGCGGCGCGGCCAGATCCTCGCGATCGTCGGAGCGAACGGCTCGGGCAAGTCCACACTCACCCGGCTCCTCAACGGCATCTACCTGCCCGACAAGGGCAAGGTCACCTGGAACGGCGTCGACCTCGCCGAGATTGACCCCGCCAGTGTGTGGGACCACACCGGCCTGGTGCCGCAGATCTTCGCCCAGTGGCCTCTGCGCGTCCGTGAGAACGTCACCCTGGGCCAGCCCCGCACCCACGACGACGGGCCCGCGTGGGAAGCCGTCGACTCGGTGGGCATGCGCCAAACCGTCGAGGACCTCCCCGTGGGCCTGGACACGCTCCTCGCCCGCGACATCTTCGGCGGCGCGGAACTCTCTGGCGGGGAGTGGCAGCGCCTCGCCTGTTCCAGGGCACTGTACCGACGCCCCGGCCTGCTCATCCTCGATGAACCCACCTCGCAGATGGACCCGCGTGGGGAGCACCGGATCTTCGAACGGATCAAGGCCATCTCCGCCGACCGCATCACCATCGTGGTCACCCACCGCCTGGAGAACACCAAGATCGCCGACCACATCATCGTGATGGAACAGGGCCGCATTACCGAACAGGGCCGCTACGACGATCTCGTCCACGCCGGTGGAACCTTCGCCGAGCTGCTGGAGCTCTCCCAGGACCGCTGACGATACCCAACGCCCCTGGCAGGAAGCCGTTGAGCACGGACTCGTCCTGGACTCGGTGACCGCGATCGACACCCCGGAGGCGGACAACCGTGCCTCGTACCGGCTCTACGTGTCCCACCGGACGGCAGCCTGACCCGCCTGCACACCCCGGAACCTCTCCCGAATTCCCCATGAAGTGCCCCGGGTTTCGTGGAGTCCGGTGGTCTTGTTTCAGGCGGACTGCGGGGGTTGCTCCAGTCTTCGCCAGTAGTCGCGTTCGTACTCGGCGGGTGGTACGTAGCCGAGAGCGGAGTGGAGCCGTTCCTCGTTGTACCACGTCACCCACTGGAAGACCGCCCGCTCGACCTGGTCGACGTCCTTCCACGGGCCCTGCATCTCGATCAGCTCGGCCTTGAAGGTGCCGTTGAGAGCCTCGGCCATCGCGTTGTCATAGCTGTCCGCGACGGAGCCGACGGACGCGGAAGC
>NZ_JBVKBN010000022.1:0-136259 GCF_055657065.1 Streptomyces sp. NPDC110618
CAGGTCTTCCTCGCCATCCTCCTCATCCTCCTCGTCGGCATCGCCATCGACCTGCTCATCTTCAGCCCCCTCGAACGCCGCGTCCTGCGCAGCCGCGGCCTGCTGGCAAGGAGCTGAACCCCATGTCCCACCAGCCGGTTCTCCTCGTCATCGCCCACGGCAGCCGTGACCCGCGGCACGCCGCGACCGTGCACGCACTCGTACGGCGGGTGCGTGCCGCGCGCCCCGGGCTGCGCGTGGAGACCGGCTTCCTGGACTTCAACATCCCTTCCGTGCAGGGCGTACTGGAGTCGCTGGCGGCGGAGGGCGTGCGCGAGGTCGTGGCGCTGCCGCTGCTGCTGACCCGCGCCTTCCACGCCAAGGCCGACATCCCCGCCGTCCTGCGCGACGCCCCGCGTTCCCTGCGCATCCGGCAGGCGGAGGTGCTGGGCCCGTCCCCGCTGCTGCTGACGGCACTGGAGCGGCGGCTGTACGAGGCGGGCCTCACCCCCGCCGACAAGCCCTCGACCGGGGTCGTGCTGGCCTCGGCGGGGTCCACCGACCCGGAGGCGAGCGCGGTGATCGCAGCAATCGCGCGGGAGTGGCGGCACACCGGTTGGTGCGCCGTGCGACCCGCGTTCGCCTCCGCATCCCTGCCGCGCACGGAGGACGCGGTCGAGCAACTGCGCGCCCTCGGCTGCGCGAAGGTGGCCGTCGCCCCGTACGTCCTGGCCCCCGGCTTCCTGCCCGACCGCATCGCCCGCGGCGCCGCGCGGGCGGACGTCCTCGCCGACGTCCTCGGCCCGGCTCCGGAGGTGGCACGGCTGCTGCTGGAGCGGTACGACGAGGCGCGTGTGCCGATGCTGACCGTCCTGGGGGCGTGAGCGGCTTTTTCGGCCGCCGCTTTTCGGTAAAAGCGCTCCCCGTTGTCCCTCCTGTCTGCTGGGATGGTCCCTCGAAGGCGAGCGGGGGAGAGCAGTTCACGTGGCGGGTCGTGAGTTCGGGCACTACTTGGGCCTGCCCCGGGCTCTTTCCGGGCTGCCGCTGAGCCCACTGGTCGTCGGGTACGGCGAACTCGCCGTCGCCCAGAGCGGGGCGGGACTGCGGCACCTGGGCGAAGCACTCGCCCCCGCGGGCGGCTTACGGGTCCTGGACGGCCTGTACGTCCCCTCCGGGCCGCGCTCCTGGCGCCGCGTCGACGCGGACCTGCTGGACGACCTCGCCCGCACCACCTCCTCCGCCGCCGCCCGGGTCGCGGAGTTACTGGCGGAGGTGTACCGGCGTGATCCGCAGGGGCCGCGCCGGGCCGTGCTGTACCAGTTGATCTGTCTGCTCCAGGACTCCTGTCCGGTCGAGGAGTTGGGCGTCCACCCCGAGGAGCGGGCGGCCCTGGTGGCGGCGGCGCGGACCCGGCCCGTGCTCGACCGGCGCCAGCGCGACGCGGCCGAGGCGCTGGCGGACGCCTGGGAGCGCAGGCGGCTGCACCGGGTGCGCGGCCTGATGGCGCGGTTACCGCAGGGCGACCCCCGGCTGGAGCGGTTACGGACCGTCCTGGCCGCCCGGTCGGCGAACGCGGAGGCAGCCCTGGCCGCTGCCCGCTGCGCCGAGGAGGACGGCGCGCTGGAGTCGGCGAGCGAGCGGTATCTGCGGGCGCTGGACCTGGCCGCCGACGACAAGCGGGCGCTGCGCGGACTGGTCCGGGTGCACCGGCCCGGTCGCGATGCCGAGCTGCGGGCCGAAGTCGCCCCGGACCACATCGCGTTGGACTGGGAGCGCGGCGACTCGGACTGGCGGCTGCTGTGCCTGTACCGCGCTGCCGGGGGCGAGGCCCGGGTGCGGGAGGTGACGGGCGTCCGGGACACGGCCGTACCGCTGGGCACCGCGGCCCGGTACGCCGCCTTCCCGTTGGAGGACGACCGGGTGGCCGGGCCGCCGCTGGTGTCGCACCGGGTGCTGTTCACGCCCGAGGTGACCGAGCTGTCGCTGACCGACGGGCCGGAGCGGATCGCGGGGACCTGGCGGCGTCCCCCGGGCGCCGAGGAGGTCACCGTCGAACTGGACGCCGGGAAGCGGCCGGAGGTCCGCGCCGACGGCTTCACCGTGACCGGTCTTCCGGTCGGCCGCCACGATCTGCGGGTCGTGTGCCACTACCGCACACCGGACGGACGTATCGTCCCCTCCCCCGGCGTCCGGGCCGCGCACCGGGTGCATCCCTGGCCCGCGCCCGTCCGTACGCTCACCGCCGTGCCCGAGGGCCACACCGTACGGTTCGACTGGACCGGAGGCACGGGTGCCGAGGTCCGCCTGGTGCTGTGGCCGGGGCAACCCCCGTCTCCCGGAACCGAGTTACGGACCTCGGAGCTGCCGCCCGCCGTCACCGAGCCGCCCGCCGGGCACTCCCGGGTCGCCGCCGTCGCCGTGCTGGGCGAACGGGCGCTGGCCGGTCCCGCGGTCGATGTCGAGGTGCTCCAGCCGGTGACCGGGCTCGGCGCGCGGCGGCTGCCCGGCGGGGCGGTCGCGGTGCTGCTGGACTGGCCCGGGGCCACCCACCAGCTCGCGGTCCGCTGGGACGGCCCCGGCGGTACGGGCGAGCGGACCGTGACCGCGCACGCCTACCGGCACGGCGGGCTGCGGCTGTCGGTGGGCCCGGGCCGGGTGCGGCTGTGTGCCACGGCCGTGCCGCAGGGCCCGCGGGGGGTGGTCGTGGCGGCGGCCGGAGCCGAGACCGTGGTGCCGCCGGACACCGCCATCGGCTATCAACTCGTGCGCGAACGGCGGCGGTTGCTCGGCAAGGGCCGTACCCTGCTGAGGGTCACCCTGTCCTCATTCGGTGGTGAGGGCGGCCCCGATGTCCCCGAGTTCGTGTGTGTCGCCCGCAGCGGGACGATCCGGCCCCGCAGCGCCACCGACGGAACCACCGTGGTGCGCGTCCCCGGTGCCGAACTGATCCGGCACGGCACGGTCGAACAGGAACTGCCGGCCGCGCCGCTCCCGGCCCCGTACACCCTGCGCGGCTTCCTGCTGGGCGAGCACGCCGCCGACGTACGACTGGAAGAACCGTCCCCCGCGACCCTGGTGGTGCGCTGACATGACGACCGTGATCTGCCCCTACTGCTTCGCCCGCGCCTCGGCGGGCAGGTTGCCCTACCGCTGTCTGATGACTCCGGCCGGCATCCGTGGCGGCCGGCCCTGCGGACCCGAACGCGACGACATCTGGGCCGGGTTCATGGGACCGGCGGTGCCGCCGGGCGCCCTGATGCGCGGGCCCGTGTTCACCCCGCCCCGGAAGGTCGGCCTGCGGTCCGGCGCGGGCAGCAGTGTGCCGTGCCCGGGGTGCGGGGTGGGCACCACGACCCGGGTCTGCGGGTCCTGCCACAACGACCTGCCGAGCGACTACTGCGACCACGACAGCCGGATCATCGCCCTGGTCGGGGCGAAGGCGTCCGGGAAGAGCACCTATGTCGCGGTGCTGGTCAACGAGTTGAACCACCGGGTGGGGCAGGCGTACCACGCCACGCTGGCCGCGATGGGGCAGAGCACCCAGGCGCGGGACCGGGAGATGGCGGAGGACCTGTACGAGCGGCTGCGGCTGCCGGACGCCACCAGACCGGCGGCGCTCGGCTTCAACGACCCGCTGCTGTACCGCCTCAGCCTGCCCCGGCGCAGCCGTCTGGGCTCCGGGACCCGGCACACCGCGCTGGTCTTCTTCGACGCGGCGGGCGAGGACCTCGCGGGCGCCGAGGCGATGGACCGCTACACCCGCTACCTGAGCGCGGCCGACGGCATCATCCTGCTGGTGGACCCGCTGCAACTCGGTTCGGTGCGGGACCGGTTGCCGGTGCACGACGGTCCGCCGCTGCCGGTGGTGGAGACGCCTCCGCAGCAGATCGCCGCCGATCTGGCCCGTCAGTTGCGCGCCCACGGCAAGGGCGGCTCCCGGGGCCGGGTGTCCACGCCGATCGCGGTGGCGGTCACCAAGACCGACATGCTCAGGCCGCTGCTCGGCCCGCACTCCCCGGTGCTGCGCAACGCCCCGCACCCGGGCGGCGCCCTCGACGAGGACGACCGGCTCGGGGTGCACGAGGAGATCCGCTCCCTGCTCAACGACTGGGACTCGGGCGCTCTGGTGCGTCAACTGGAGTTGGATTTCGCGGAGTTGTCGCTGTTCGGGCTGTCCGCGCTGGGGGCGCCGCCGCCCGCCGAGGCACCGGCGGACGTGCCCAAGTCGGGTCCGCAGCCGATCCGGGTGGAGGATCCGCTGATGTGGCTGCTGGCCCGGCGCGGACTGCTGCCGGTGCACCGTACGACGGGGAAGGAGCGGGTCAAGTGACCCTGGCGCAGCTGCACTACACGTCCGCGCCGCCCGGCCCGGACGGCTCGGGCTTCCGGTTCACGGCGGTCAGCGCGGGAGTGCCGCAGGGGCTGCTGCGGGAGGCGGAGCAGCTCATCGGCTACGAGCCGCCGCGGGACTGTCCGGCCCGCCCGGACGCGGAGGAGCTGAAGCGCTTCCCGAAGTCCTTCTCCTGCTCCGAACTGTCCGACGGCGGGCGGCTGCTGAGCCGTTCCGTGTACACGGGCGCCGACTACAGCGGGCGCTGGGGCAACTTCCACGCCCACGCCCTGCATCTGCCGCCGGGGGCCCGGCTGCCGGACGGGGCGCTGCCCATCACGGCCTGGGAGTCGCCCCGCTGGGCCGACAGCACTCCCCCGGAGGGGCGGCCGGTGCCGGTGGACCGGTTCGAGCCGTCCGGGCTGCTGCGCCGGGACGCGCTGGTCGCCTTCGCGGCGTCCCGGGCGGCCTGGCTGGCGCCGTTCTTCGCGGATCTGGGGGCGGTGACGCGGGATCCGGGCGCCGGTCAGATCGTGCTGGTGGAGCACGACAGCGCGGATGTCGCCCAGTGGATCGCGCTGGCCTGCGCGGTGCTGCCGCGCGAGGAGGCGCACCGGCTGACGTTCACGACCTACACCCGGCGCCCGCAGCAGGCCCGTCAGCAGATCGTGGGCGCCGTGCCGTCGTCGGAGCGGGTGGCGAGCGATCACCGGTACCGGGTGCACGACTGCACCGGGCGGCCGCCGGCGGAGCCGGTCGCCGACACCTGGGCGGAGGTGTGCGCCCGGGTGTGGACGGCGGGGCGGCCCGATCTGTTCCGTGACGCCGGGGACGGCCTCGGGCCGCTCGCGGTGGCCGCGCTCACGGCGGGCATCGCCCTGCGCTCGGACGCGCGGGCGGTCGCGGCGCGCTGGGCCGCCGAGCGGACGCTGCCCGAGGCGACGCTGAGCGCGCTGGTCGCGGGGCTGTGCCAGGGCCCGGTCGGCGACGACGAGTTGGCGGCGCTGGCCGCGCTGTCGGCACGGCTGGACGGGCAGGTGCCCACTGTCGTGTCGGCGCCGCTGGCCGCACGGGTGCTGGAGTGCGCCGTACTCGGTGGCGGCCCGGTGCCCGCGCTGCGCCCCGGGTCGCTGACCCCGCAGAGCCACGCCGAGGCGGCCCGCAGGCTGGCGCCCGCGCTGCGTGCCGGGATCGCGGACGGTGGGCAGCCCGCCGACGGGCGCCCGCTGGCCCTGCTGCGGATCGCGGACCTGCTCCATGTCGACTGCCAGGACCTGCTGCCCAACCTGGCGGGACGGCTGGCCCGCGCCCTGGTGGAGGTGGCGCCGGACGCGCCGTCGGCCGCCCCGGACGAGCCACCGGTGGGGCATCCCGCCCGGTCGGCGCCGGAAGCGGTCCAGGCTCCCGCGCGCCGGGGGGCGTCCGCGGCGCTGCTGGACGCCGTGCAGGAGCATCCCGCCCTGCGGATCGCGCTGTTCGGCGCGCTGGACGCGCTGGCGGCGGCCGATCCGCCCGCGGCGGCGCGGGCCCTGACCGGCTCGGGGCTGCCGGTGGGCATGCACACCCGTTTCCCGCATCTGCGGATGTGCGTCCTGGTGCCGCCCGCGGGCGACCGGCTCGCCCGGTTCCACGAACTGCTGCGCACCGCCGGGGTCTCCCCGCACGCCGACACCTCCGTGCTGCGCACCGCGCTGGGCCTGGTGTGGGACGGGGTCCTGCCGACCGGGCAGGAGGCGAGTCTGCTGCTGAACGAACTCGGCTCGGACCTGCACCAGGCGGCGGGCACCCGGAACATCCTGGTCGAGGCCGCCCTCGCCGCGCCGCCCGACGACCCGGACGTCCCGGCCCTCGCCGTCGACCTGCTGCGCAGCTTCAGCACCGAACTGCGGCCCGACCAGCGCCCGGCGCTGCTCCTGCTGGAGTTCGCGGGCCTGCTGGGCACCGGCGGCGAGGGCGAGAACTGGGTCGGCCATGTGCTGGCGCTGCGCGACGGCACGACCCAGCCCGTGCCGGACGGCGTCATGCGGCGCGTCTACGACGCCCTCGCGGAGCGGCTGCTGGCCCCCTCGGCGCCGGAGGCCGAGCTGTACGCCCTGGCCAGGTCCGGCGAGCCGCAGCTGCTGGCCGCGTACGAGCGCGCCGCGCGCTCCTCCACGGTCGGTGACCGGCTGCGGGTCGTGCCGACCTACGTGGCCGCCTGCTACTGCGCGTGGACCTCCTGGTCGGGCAGCCATCCCGCCTGGGACGAGACCTGTACCGCGCTGCTCACCAAGGTGCTGCGGCCGATCGTGAAGGCGCTGCCCGGCGAGGACGTGGCCGCGGTGGAGGCGGCGCTCCGGCGGGCCGGGCGCGGCAAGTTCGACTCGTTCCAGGCGTGGAACCGGCCCGGCGCGCTCGGGCGGCTCGCGGGGCGGCTGTCCGGGCGCGGCAGGCGCGCCGAGCAGGGTCCTGTCTTCCCCGGGGACGTGGAGCCGCCCTACCGGGGAGGCCGCTGATGAGCGCCATGACGGGGGTGTGGATCTACGGCGCGTGGTGCGGGCTGATCGCCGTCGGTGTCGGTCTGGGCCGGGTGACGTGGGAGTTCCTGGGGATCGGGGTGCGCGGTGTCTGGCGGGGCCTCGGGCCGTGGCAGACCGGCGGCGCCGACCAGCGGATCCCGGCCGTCGGCGGCGGCGAACCCGCCCCGCTCGCCTACTGGTGGCGGCAGATGTGGACCGACGGTCTCAGCGCCGCGGGCTACGGGTTCAGGGTCGTGGGGAGCGAGCTGGCCGACCCGTGGCTGGAGCGGACCGGCAAGAACCTGTTCCGCGGCCGGACGCCCTCCGGGACCCTCACCGACTCCCCGTTCAGTGCCGCGCTGCTGGTGGTGTTCGTGGCCCCGGGCACGGTGGCGGGCGCGCTCCTGGGCGCCGCCCTGGCCGGTGTGCTGCTCGGCGCGTTCCTCACGGTGTTCGGCCTGCTGCTGGCCCTGCTCTGGCTGGGCTGCGCGGTGGCCGTGCCGGTGCTGCGGGGCGCCGAGCGGGGGTGGGAACTGGCCCGCGGGATACGCGTGAAGTGCCCCTACCCGCGCTGCTACCGGCCCGTACCGCTGGCGGTGCACCGCTGCCCCGGGTGCGAGTCCCCGCACGCCTCGCTGCGCCCGGGCCGCTACGGGCTGCTGTGGCACCGGTGCACCTGCGGGCGGCGGCTGCCGACGACCCGGGCCATGCGGCGCGGTTCCCTGACGACCCTGTGCCCGCACTGCGACCGGCGGCTGCCGCGGGCGGTCGGCTCCACCCGGGTGGTGCACGCGCCGCTGATCGGCGGCACCTCCTCCGGCAAGACGATGCTGATGGCGGCCATGGTGGAGGGCCTGCACGCGTTCGCGCGGCGCGGTGAGCTCACCGTCGAGTACGCCTCCCCCGACGACCGGGCCGTCGCGGTCGACCTCAATCTGGAGCTCAGGCAGACCGGTTGGGCGCGTGCCACGACCGGCGGCCAGCCGCGCGCCCTGATGCTGACGGTCACCCGGGGCCGCCGCCGGCGGCTGCTGTATCTGTACGACCCGATGGGCGAGTCGGTCAGCGAGGCCGACCGGGTGCGCGCCCAGCCCTATCTCCAGCACACCGACGGAGTCGTGCTCGTCGCGGACGTACTGGCCGACGCGGGGGTGCGCGGCAAGCTGGGCGAGGACGACATCTCCCGCGCCACGGCGGCCCGGCCCTCGTCCCAGGGCCCGTGGGACACCTACCAGCGCCTCACCGGTGAACTCCAGGCGCTGACCGGGCGGCGGGAGCGGCTGTCCGTGGCCACCGTCGTCACCAAGCGGGACATCCTGGACCAGCTGACGACCCTGCCGGTGCCCGGACCCCGGGTGGACGACTGGCTGACCGAGATCGGTCTGGACCGGCTGGTGCGGGCGCTCGGCGGCGACTTCCGGGCGGCCCGCTACTGGGCGGTGAGCGCCCGCGCCGCGACCGGCACCGGGCCGCTGGAGAGCGAGCAGCGCCGGGCGGCCGAGCCGGTGCTGTGGCTGCTGGCCGTCTCGGGGCTCGGCACCGGCGCGCTGGCCGGGCCGGACGGCCGGCCGGGTGTGAAGGAGCGCAGGCTGCGGCTGCGCGGCCCCCGTGACCGTGAGAGGACCCCGGCATGACGCAGGTGACCGCGTCCATCGGCCGCTGGCGGCGCGCGATGGCAGGCGTGTTCGTGGCCGCCATGGTGCTGACGGTGCTCGGCGGGGCCGGGCTGGCGTACTGGCTGCTGGCCTGACGGCGAGGATTCGAGGAGAGGAAAACGGCGTGAGCGACATTCCCGGCGGGGCCATGGCCAACCGTCCGGTCCACTTCATCTGGCTGCTCGACTGCTCGTACTCGATGCAGGGCGAGAAGATCGGCCAGCTCAACTACGCGATCAGAGAAGCCATCCCGGAGATGCGGTCGGTGGCGCACGACAATCCGGCGGCCCAACTGCTGCTGCGTACCGTCACGTTCTCCACGACGGCGCAGTGGCTGCACCAGACCCCGGTGCCGGTCGACGACTTCACCTGGCAGGACGTGCAGGTGGACGGTATGACCAACCTCGGTGAGGCACTGTCCCTGGTGTCGCGGGAGCTGCAGAGCCCGCCGATGCCGCAGCGGGCGCTGAAGCCCGTGCTGGCCTTGGTGTCGGACGGGGTGCCCACGGACGACTGGAAGGCCGGTCTGAAGGCGATCGACGCCACCCCGTGGGGCCGCAAGGCGGTACGGGTCGCCATCGCGATCGGCGCCGACGCCGACCGGGGGGTGCTCCAGGAGTTCCTCGGCAATCCCGAACTGCAGCCGCTGGACGCCAACAGTCCCAAGCAGCTCGCGGCGGCGATCCGCTGGGCCTCCACGGCGGCCGTGAAGGCGGCCTCGCAGCCGGTGGCGGGCGCGTCGGGCGACCCGCTGGCGAAACAGCCGTACGCGCCGCCGGTGCTGGACGACGATGACGATGACGACGTGTGGTGACGCTCGGGGTGCGGCGCTGGGACACGATGGGCGAGAGCGTCCAGGGCGTCGGCAAGCGGTGCAACCAGGACTGGTGGGCCTGCGAGGGCACGGGCGGCGCGGACGAGCCGCTGGTGCTGGCGGTGGCCGACGGGCACGGCTCGGCGGTGCACGCCCGCAGCGAGCTGGGGGCGCGGTTCGCCGTGGACCGGTTCGTGGGGCTCGCCTCCGCCTTCGGGCGGGCCGCCGGTGACTGCCATGAGCGGGGGAGCCTGGCCCGGCTGATGGCGTACGCCCGCGACGACTTCCCGCGCGCCCTGGTCCAGGAGTGGCGGTCGGCGGCGCTCGGCCACTGGGACCGGCACCGCCCGGTCGCCGATGTCGGCACGCCCGAGCCGGAGGCCGCCGAGAAGCTGGTGCTGTACGGGACCACGCTGATCGGGGCCGTGGTCACGCCGTGGCTGTTCGTGGCGTGGCAGATCGGCGACGGCGATCTCGCGGTCATCGGGCACGACGGTGAGCTGCTGCGTCCGCTGGCCCCGGCCGAGGAGGACCTGGGTGACGAGACGGAGTCGCTGTGCGGCACGCAGGCCTGGCGGGCGGTGCGCACGCACTGGGCGCCGCTGTTCGACGAGGCGCGCGGGCCGCGGCTGGTGGTGCTGTCGACGGACGGCCTGTCGAAGAGTTTCGCCTCGGCGGACGGCTACCGGGACTTCGTCGTGGGCCTGGACGACCGGCTGGCGGCGGAGGGCGCGGACGGGGTGCGGGCCGCGCTGCCCGAGTGGCTGCGGCAGGCCTCGCGGTACTCCGGGGACGACACCACGCTGGTCGCCGCGCTGCGGCCGGGGCACCTGACGCTGGATGCGGATCACAAGAGCGAACAGAAGACGGAGAGTTGAGCGATGAGCGGCATGCTCGACAGCGGGACCCGGCTGGCCGTGGACAACGGCGACGAGGTCGAGATCATCGGCATGCTGGGCGCCGGTGGGCAGGGCGAGGTGTACCGGGTGCGCACGGCGGCCGGGGAGAAGGCCCTGAAGTGGTACTACCCGACGTGTGCGACACCGGAGCAGGAGGCGATCGTCCAGGAGCTGGTGGAGCGGGACTTCGACGACGACCGGTTCCTGTGGCCGGAGCACTTCGTGCCGGCGCACCGGGGCTCGTTCGGCTATCTGATGGCGCTGCGCCCGGACCGGTTCAGGGGCCTGCCGGACCTGTTCCGCCGCCAACTGCGCACCACCCCGCGGGCGTTGCTGACGGCGTGTCTGTACACGGTGGAGGCGTACCAGGCGCTGCACTCGCGGGGCATCGCCTACCGGGACATCTCCTGGGGCAATGTCTTCTTCGACCCGGCCACCGGTGACGTGCTGATCTGCGACAACGACAACGCGGTGGTGGAGGGCGACGCGAGCGGGATCTCGGGGACGATGAAGTTCATGGCCCCGGAGCTGGTGCGCGCCGAGCCGGGCGCCAGGCCGGGCACCCAGTCCGACCTGCACTCGCTGGCGGTGTTGCTGTTCATGCTGCTGATGAACCATCACCCGCTGGAGGGCAGGCGGGAGTTGGGCATCCACTGCTTCGACGAGGCGGCGGAGAAGCGGCTGTACGGCAAGGACCCGCTGTTCGTGTTCGATCCGGCGGACGACTCCAACGCGCCCGATCCGATGGAGCACGCGACGGTGCTGGCGACCTGGGACGCGACGGTGGCCACGCTCCAGGACCTGTTCGTACGCAGCTTCACCACCGGGCTGCGCGACCCGGCGTCCCGGGTGCGCGAGACGGAGTGGCGCAACGCGCTGCGGGCGGTGCTGGACGCGGTGGTGGAGTGCGCCTCCTGCGGGCGCGAGAACATGACCGAGCCGGGCGAGAACCCGCCGCCGAGGGCCTGCTGGGGGTGCGGGGCGCGGCTGATGCTGCCGCCGCGGCTGACGGTGACGACGCCGCCGCCGCGCGCCCAGCACCACATCCGGCTGCGGCGCTCGGCGCGGGTGCAGGCGCACCATCTGCTGCCGGAACCGGCCCGGCACGACTGCTCGGACGGCAGCCTGGTGGCGGAGCTGGTGGAACACCCCGCCAAGCCGGGCCGGTTCGGTATCGCCAACCGGTCGAAGGAGACCTGGACGGGCACCCGCTCGGACGGCTCCTCCCAGCAGATCGCCCCCGGTCAGACCGTGCCGCTGCGCTCGGGTCTGGAGCTGGACCTCGGGGGCGGGGTACGGGCGGTGGTGCGCGCCAAGTAGCGGCGGCCGTTCACAGGCCCAGGAGGCGTCCGATGTCCTGGGCCAGTGCGAGTCCGCCGCTGCCCGCCGCGACCCCGATGCCGATGGTCTCCAGCGCCGACCGGATACGTCCCCGGTCGGCGCTGCGGCCGTCCTGCCCGGCGTCGGCGAGTTCGCCCCGGATGACCTGGGCGTGCGGGACGAGCGCGGGGTTCTCCACCCGCAGCCGTTCCACGAGCTGGTCGGCGAGGCGCAGCAGGGTCGCGGCGTCGGCGCCGTTGTTGATCTCGATACGGCCGTGGTCGCCGAAGTTGGCCGGGCCGTTGACGTTGTTGATGTGGTAGTTGCTCATGTGCCCGCTTCTGTGTCCGTGGCCGGGTCAGGGGCTGGCCGGGGGCGACGGCGTGCCGCCACCGCCCTGGCCGCCCTGAGGTCCGCCGCCCTGAGGGGTGTTGGTCTGGTTGATCGTGCCGCCGGCCCCGAAGATGCTGGGCCCGTTGACATTGTTGACGTGGTAGTTCTGCGTGATGATCTGCTGCGCGCTGTCGAAGGAGCTGGTGTCGACGTTGTGGTCCTTCAGGAAGCGCTCGGTCGCGGTCAGCACGCCCTGCTGGAGGCGGACCAGGAAGTCCAGCGCGTCCATGCGCTCCGCGTAGGTCGCCTGGTCCCAGTCGCCGTGCCGTTCGCGCAGGCTGGTGCCGGCGCCCTGATCGACGACGACGTGCTGGTTCTTGATCTTGCGGCGCAGCTTGCGCAGGGTCCGCTCGTTCTCGCGCCCCCAGCGCGAGCGTTCCGACATACGGCCCGAGGCGCCCCACAGTTCGGACCAGGTGCGGACGGTGGCGTACTTGAACAGGCTCCACCAGCGGTCGAAGGGCGCCACCGGAAGGTGGTCGACGGTCTGGAAACGGGCTTCGAGCGGGGGGATGGCGTAGACGGCCACCTCCCAGCTGAGGCTGGGTCCGGCGAGTATGGCCCGCAGGTACATGGAGACGATGATCCGTCCGCCCTCGCCGACGCGCTCCAGGCACAGGTGGGTGCGCATTCCGGCGCCGGGCTGCTGGAGTCCGGCCTGGACGAGCTGTTTGGGGACGTGCGCGGCGGGGCGCCGGGTCCGGTCGGGGACCAGCTCGGGCAGCATGTAGGCGTTGCTGCCGAGGACGTACAGCCGGTTGCGGGTGCGCAGTCCGTCGAGGCCGGAGATGCTCTCCATCTGCCGGGCGATGTAGGTGTGCAGGTCGTTGGCGTCGAAGGGGGTGATGGTGAGCTTGGTGCCGCCGGGCCCCTCGGCGGGCTCGCTGACGTCGATCGGGCCCCAGATGACCTCCCGCTCCTGCAGTCGCCTGCCGCTGCCGACGAACGGGTTGGCGAAGGCGGTCTCGTCGGCGTACGGCAGCACGTTGGAGCGCTTGAGCTCGTTCAGCCGTGCCTCGGCGTCCTGTTCGACGGGCGGCGCGAGCGTCTCCGGTTTCCCGGCGCCCCGGTACACCTCCTGGGCCGCGTCCCGGGCCCGGCCCTCCGCGTGCCGAACGAGGATCCAGGAGGCGGCGAAAACGCCCGCGGGACCGTACACGGCGACCATGACGAGGGAGCCGTCGCCGGCCAGCAGTGACCACAGGGCCAGCATCAGGGAGCCGACGAACAGCAGTCCGAGGGCGGTGAGCTGACGGTCGAGGGCCTGTCTGCGCCGTACCGCCACGCGGGCGTGGCGGGCGACGGCCACGAAGTTGATGCCGAGGGTGAGTCCGAGCGCCTGGAGCCCGTCGCCGGTCAGCTCCCGGTCGATGTCCCGGGCGAGGTCGTCGTAGAGATGGACCGTGGCGCAGAAGCGCCGCGTCACGCCGTCCTTGCGGTACTGCGGCAGCACCGGTAAGACTCTGCCCGCCACGCTGCCCTGCCCCCCTGCCGGTGAAGTCGCACGACGCTCACTTTAGGGACAACCGGGGCTGTCTGTCGCGGAGTTGGCCATCCCCAGCAGCTCCTCCAGCGGCATCGAGCCGGGCTCGCGGCCCTCGTGTGCAAACGTGTTGGCGAGGTGCTGGAGGAGTTCGTTGAGCGGGGTCGGTACGCCGTGCAGGCGGCCGAGGAGGGCGATCTCGCCGTTGAGGTGGTCGGCCTCGATGGTGCCGGTGCCGCGGGCCAGGGACTGCCAGGAGGAGCCGCCGCCGCGGGTGATGCCGTCGAGCGGGACCAGGGTGACCTTGTCGCCGCGGACCGCCCGCTGTTCCTCCGCGCTCGCGTAGGGGATGCCCGCCGCGTCCAGGACGGCCGCGGCTTCCGCGCGGACCCTGGCGTAGAGGGCGGTCGCCTCCTCGCTCGCGACCGGGCCGGTGACGGCTTCCAGGGCGTTGCCGACGTTGCCGAGGAGCTTGGCGTACAGCCAGCGGGTCACGTCGGGGACGACCGGGGCCTCGAAGGGGGCCTTCTCCAGGTCGGCGGAGATGCGGTGGAGGGTGTCGTCGGTGCCGTGGGGGTAGCGGCCGAGGTGGAGGATGCCGGTGAGCGGGGTGGCGGCGGCGGAGACCTCTCCGGGGGCGACGAAGGTGGCGGGCAGCCACACGCACACGGCGTACACCCGCCGGAAGATCCGCAGGGCGAGCCGCGGGCCCTCCACGCCGTTCTGCGCGCACAGCAGGGGCAGCCGCCCGGCGGCCGTGCCGCCGCCCTCGACCGGGGCCGCTCCCCAGGTGCGCAGGGCGTCGGGGCTGTCCTGGGTCTTCACGGCGAGCAGGAGCACGTCGTCGCGGCGCAGGGGCCCGAGTTCGTCCGGGCTCCCGACGGCCGGGAGGCGGTGCACGCTCGTACCGTCCGGGACGGTGAGCCGCAGTCCGTGCTCCCTGAGCGCCTTGAGGTGGGCGCCGCGCGCCACCAGAACGACCTCGTGGCCCGCCTGCGCGAGCCGTCCGCCGACGACCCCGCCGATGGCGCCCGCTCCGATGATGATGTATCGCATGCGACGAAGCCTCGCACGCTAGGTGCCGGTCATCTCCACCAGCTTGACCACGGTGTTCCAGTTCCGGGTGGTCGCCGTAACGCCCTTGTTGTGGCGCGGCTTGGCGAGTTGCTCGGCGAGCTTGGAGCGGCCGAGGCCGTTCGGGGCGTAGAGGTACAGGCAGCGGTCGCCGAGGCGGAACTCCTCCGGCAGGAAGCCCTGCCGGTCGATCCCGGCGAACCGCTCGTCGCCCACGGGCGCGGAGAAGTACGTGACGTGCAACTGCTTGCCCTCCAGCTCGGCGGCCGGGAAGGGGCAGGCCGCGACGACCGCGGCGAGGTAGGTGTGGTCGCGGACGACGACGTCGACGGAGAACCCGAAGTGCTGCTCGATCGCCTCCGCGATCCGCGCCGCCCAGGAGTCCTCGTCCCCGTCGGCGGCGGTGAAGACGGCCTGGCCGCTCTGCAGGTAGGTGCGTACGTCGCCGAGGTCCAGACCGGACAGCAGGCCGCGCAGCTCGGCCATCGGCACCTTCTTGGCGCCCCCCACGTTGATGCCCCGCAGCAGCGCCGCGTACGTCGTCGTCATCCGGACACCTTAAGGGGCCGTCGTGCCCCGTGGGGGCGGGCACGACGGCCGGGTCCGCCGGGGCGGACTGGGCTGAACTCTGGCGGATTCCCGGGGTGCCGATCAACCGCTACACGCAGCTGTGACTTACTCAACAAGCTTTCGTAATGACAAAGAGTCCCCAATTAGATGTAAGGGGCCGCCTCCTCCCCAGTGGGGAGAAGGCGGGGTCCAGGGGGATGATTCCCGCCTCGTCCAGTTCACCGATCAGCACGACGAGAAGGCTTTATCCGGCCCATACCTTCGAAGCTGAAAGGTGGCGGCAGGGGGCTGTCACCGGCACACGAGGGGGCAATCCCGTCATGGGGAACGGAGACATACGGGTGCGGGGCCTGGCCGCCCGGGCCGGCGGATGGAGTGCCCGGCACCGATGGGCCGCGGTCGGCATCTGGGTGCTGTTCGTCGTCCTGGCGATGGGCCTCGGGTCGGCGGCGGGCCGCGTGGACGTGGACGAGAGCCAGGCGCTCAAGGGCGAGACCAAGACCGCCGCGCAGATCATCGAGGACGCCGGCATCGAGGAGCCCGCCGGGGAGACCGTCCTGGTCCAGGCGAAGGACGGCGGCCCGAAGGCCACCGACGCGGAGTTCCGCGCCGCGGTGGACGCGGTGATGGCCGCGGTCGAGAAGACCGGCAAGGTCACCGACGTCACCTCGCCGTACGACACCGACATGGTCTCCGCGGACGGCCGCAGCGCGCTGGTGCAGTTCGACATGCGCGGCGAGGCGGAAACGGCCGCCGAGCGGGTCGAGCCGGTGCTGGACGCGGTGGCCGACGTACAGAAGGACCACGCGTCGCTGACGATCGAGGAGATCGGCAGCGCGAGCATGATGAAGACGTTCGACGACGCCTTCGGGGACGACTTCCAGAAGGCCGAGTACTCGGCCGTGCCCGTGGCCCTCGGCATTCTGCTCATCGCCTTCGGCGCGATCGTCGCGGCCCTGCTGCCGGTGCTGCTCGCCATCACCGCGATCATGGCCACGATGGGCCTGATGGGCATCGTCAGCCATGTGATGCCGATGGGCGACGTCGCCAACTCGGTGATGCTGCTGGTCGGTCTGGCCGTAGGCGTCGACTACTGCCTGTTCTACCTGCGCCGTGAGCGCGAGGAGCGGGCCGCCGGACGCGACCCGCAGACGGCGCTCAGGATCGCCGCCGCCACCAGCGGCCGCGCGATCGTGGTCTCGGGTGTCACGGTGTGCGTGGCGATGGCGGGCATGCTGTTCACCGGTATCGCCGACTTCGAGGCGATGGGCCTGGCCTCGCTGATCGTCGTGGCGGTCGCCATGGTCGGCTCGGTGACCGTGCTGCCGGCGCTGCTGTCGCTGCTGGGCCACCGGGTGGAGAAGGGCAAGCTCCCCTTCCTGCACCCGGAGAGCAAGCTGCGCCGCAAGCGCCCGGCCGGCCAGAGCGAGAGCCGGATGTGGACGACCGTGCTGAACGCGGTGCTGAAGCGCCCGGTGGTCTCGGTGGTCGTCGCGACCGGCGCGCTGCTCGCGGTGGCGGCGCCCGCGGTCGGCATGAAGACCCAGAACCTCACGCTGGACCAGGAGTTCGGCGACTCGCTGCCCATCGTGCAGACCTACAACCGGGTCAACGAGGCGTTCCCCGGCGGCTCGGAGCCGGCCGAGGTGGTCGTCAAGGCGGACGACATCAACTCCGCCGAGGTGCAGGACGCGCTGGCCGCCTTCAAGAAGGAGGCCGTGGACTCGGGCGCCTCGAAGGGCCCGGTCGAGATCAAGCTGCACGACAAGCAGAACCTGGCCTTCGTCTACGTCCCGCTGGTCGGCGGTTCCGACCTGGACAAGGCGGGCGAGAGCCTGGAGAAGCTGCGCGACGAGGTCCGTCCGGCCACGCTCGGCAAGGTCGACGGCCTGGAGGCGCCGATCACCGGTCAGGTCGCGGGCAGCCACGACTTCAACAACCAGCTGGCGGGTGCGGTCGTCCCGGTCTTCGCCTTCGTCGTGGTCTTCGCCTTCTTCCTGATGCTGCTGTCCTTCCGCTCGCTGACCATCGCGGTCACCTCGATCGCGCTGAACCTGCTGTCGGTGGGCGCGGCCTACGGCATCCTGGTCGCCGTCTTCCAGCACGGCTGGGGCGCGTCCCTGGTGGGCGCGGAGGGCGTCGGCGCCATCATCACCTGGCTGCCGCTGTTCCTCTTCGTGATCCTGTTCGGCCTGTCGATGGACTACCACGTGTTCGTGGTCTCCCGGATCCGCGAGGCGCGGCTGAAGGGCCGCTCCACCAACGAGGCGATCAAGCACGGGGTGGTCACCACGGCGGGTGTCGTCACCAGCGCCGCGGTCATCATGGTCGCCGTGTTCGCGATCTTCGGCACCCTGTCCATGCAGTCCATGAAGCAGATGGGCGTGGGCCTGGCGGCGGCGGTGCTGATCGACGCGACGGTCATCCGCGGTGTGCTGCTCCCGGCGGTCATGGCACTGCTGGGCGAACGCAACTGGTACCTGCCGAGCTGGCTGAACCGGATGCCGGACCTCACCCACGACGAGGCGCCGGAGGCGGTCACGCACCAGACGCGCGACGACGAGGGCGAACGCGTCCCGGTCTGATCGGTCCGGTCCCGGCCCGGTGAAAGCCGAGGGCCCGTCGACCCACGGGGGTGTCGACGGGCCCTCAGTCGTGTTCAGTGGACGGGCAGTTCGGCCTCGATGAGGTCGGCGGCCCGGCGCGTACCGCCCTCCTCGGCCATCTGAGCCCGGATCTCCTTCAGGCGCCGGGCGACCTCGGGGTCGTCGACGAGGGCGAGCGCGGTCTCGCGCAGTGCCTCGGCGGTGGCGTCGGCGGTGTCCAGCCGCCGGGCCACGCCGAGCGCCTGCAGCATGTCGGCGTTGCCGAACTGGTCCACGGCCTGCGGTACGGCGATCATCGGGGTGGCGGTGGCGAGCCCCTCCTGGCTGCCGCCCGCGCCGGCGTGGGTGACGAACAGGTCGGCCTGCTTCAGCACCGCCAACTGCGGTACCCACGACGCCACTTCGACGTTCGCCGGCACCTCGCCCAGTTCGGCCGGGTCGACGCGGCGGCCGATCTGGAGCACCAGGTGCCAGCCGGGCAGCTCCCCGAACGCCTTGACGCACTCCCGGTAGAAGGCGGGCTGCTTGGTGAAGGACGACCCGAGCGAGACGAGGGCGACCTTCTCCGCCCTTTCGGGCCGCTGCCAGTCGCCCTCGGCGGCGCGGTCGCCCTGGCAGGCGCCGACGAAGGTGTAGACGCTCCCGTCGACCCGGTCGGCGTGCGGCTGGAACACCTTGGGAATGAGCACGAGGGAGCGGTCGGGGCGGCCCGCGAACGGGTCCGGGTGCAGATCGACGCCGTTCTCCTTGAGCCAGGACTCGAAGCGCGCGTAGTAGGCCCGGCCCCGCTCGGTCTTCTTCGGCTCCGCCCACATCGGCTCGGCGATCTCCTCCTCGTACCCCTCCCAGGCGACGAGATTCGGGGAGAGGGAGATGCAGGGCACGCCCCAGCGGTGGGCGAGGACCCGGGCCGGGTAGGCGGTGATGTCCATGAGGACGAGGTCGGGTTCGTCACCCTCGTACGCGGCGGCGAGCTGCGGCAGCGCCTGGATGGCGTCGTTCAGGAACGGCTCGACGTTGTCCAGCAGAGTGCTGCCCCATGCGTCCGGGTCGGCGTCTGGGCCGGGCAGGGTGGAGTCCCACAGCTTCGGCTCGGCCCCCGTTTCGGCGACCTTGTCGGCGAACGCGGGCGGGATCGCGTAGGTGACCCGGTGCCCCCGCGCGACCAGTTCACGGATCACTTCCAGGCTGGGGTTCACGTGCCCGTGGGCGGCGATGGAGAACATGGCGATGTGTGCGGGTGAGGTCATGCACAGCAGCCTAACGAGACGATACGTCTCGTGCAAACAATTGCGGCGAAGACGCCGTGCACCCGTGCCGACCTGTGGGAATGCGAGACTTGCCGACGGACGACCACGCACCGAGGGCGGCATGGAGGCGGCACGATGGACGAGACGCGGGCCCGGCACGTACTGGCCGGGGCAGGCCTTCCGCGGGACGCGGAACTGCTCGCCCTGGGCGAGAACGCCGTGTTCGCCGCCGGTGACCTGGTCGTCAAGGTGGGCCGGGACGCCGAACTGCTGCAACGGGCCCGGCGGGAACTGGACATCGCGCTGTGGCTGGCGAAGACGGGCGTCCCGGCGGTCCGCGCGGCCGAGCCCGAGCCGCTGCTGGTCGAGGGGCACCCGGTGACCGTGTGGCACCGGCTGCCCGAGCGGGTACGGCCCGCCGAACCCCGCGACCTGGCCGAACTGCTGCGGGTGGTGCACGCCCTGCCCGCCCCGCCCTTCGCCCTGCCGCCGCGCGATCTGCTGGGCGGCGTGGAGCGCTGGCTGCGGCTCGCGGGGGACGCGATCGACCAGGAGGACGCGGAGTACCTGCGGCGGCGCCGGGACGGGTTCGCCGAGGCGGCGAGCCTGCTGACCCCGCGCCTGCCCGTCGGCCCGATCCACGGCGACGCCCTCCCCCGCAACGTCCACGTCGGCCCCGACGGACCCGTCCTGGTCGACCTGGAGACCTTCTCCGGCGACTTCCGCGAGCACGACCTGGTGGTGATGGCCCTCTCCCGCGACCGGTACGCCCTGCCCGACGCCGCGTACGACGCCTTCGTCACCGCGTACGGCTGGGACGTGCGCGAGTGGGAGGGCTGCTCGGTGCTGCGCGGGGCGCGGGAGACGGCGAGCTGCGCCTGGGTGGCCCAGCACGCACCGAGCAACCCCGAGGCACTGGAGGAGTTCCGGCGCCGGGTGGCGTCGCTGCGGGACGGGGACGAGACGGTGCGCTGGTATCCGTTCTGACGCCCGCTCAGTCCTCCCGCGACCGGATCGCGCGGGCCGCGTGGCCGAGTTCGGTGAGGACGGTGCGGACCGCCCTGCGGGCCAGGCGCTCCGGGCGGTAGAGGGCGTCGATGTGCCGGCGCGCCTGGACGCCGCTGAGCGGCCGGAGGGTCAGCGCGGGGTGGGGCCGCACGGTCCAGCGGGGCATCAGGGCGATGCCTCCCCCGGCGGCCACCGCCTCCGCCACCACCGCGAACTCGTTGATGCGGTGGGCCAGCCGGAGCCTGCGCCCCGCGGCGGCCGCGATGGCGTCGATGGTCGCCATCACCGGGAAGCCGTCGTGCACGGTGATCCACGGCTCGTCGGCCACATCGCGCGGGGTGACCCGGCGCTTCGCGGCCAGCGGATGGTCCTTCGGCATGGCCACGTCCAGCGGCTCGCGCAGCAGCGTGGTCACCGTGACGGTGTCCGGCCAGGGCGGGGCGTGGTCCAGGCGGTGCCCCAGGACGATGTCGTACTCCCGGGTCAGACGCGGGAAGTCCTCCTGCGGTACGTCCTCGTCGGCGAAGCTCGGCACCGGTCGGCCGGGACCGGCAAGGGCCCGCAGCAGGAGGGGGAAGAAGGCGCCGCCCGCGCTGTGGAACGCCGCGACGGACACCTCCCCGTCGGGGCGCCCCACGAACTCCTCGACGCTGCCCCGGGCGCGCGCCAGCGCCGTCTCCACCTCCACGGCCGCGCCCGCCAGCGCCTGACCGGCGTCGGTCAGCACCAGGCGTCGGCCCTGCCGCTCGGTGAGCGGGACCGGGACCGCCCGCTGCAGCAGCCTGAGCTGCTGGGAGATGGCCGACGGGGTCACCAGCAGGGCCTCGGCGACGGCCGTGACACTGCCCAGTTCACCGAGCTCGCGCAGGATCCTCAGCTGGCGTTCGTCCATCGTCACAGTGTAGGAGTGCTAAAAGATCCTTTTAGAAGCTGGTACTGGGCTTCACGGACGTTGCGGTGCACCGTGGGGGGCGTGTCCGACGTCCGCCGTACCGATGCGGTACTCCTCCTCGTCGCGGTCGTCTGGGGTTCCAGTTATCTGTCCGCCCAGACGGCCGCCGCCGCCCTGCCCGTCCTGCTGGTGCTGTTCGCCCGCTACGCCCTGTCCGCGCTCGCCTGTCTCGGCCTCGTCCTCTCCCGGCGGAGCGCACGCCGCTGGACGCGGGACGAGCTGCGCGCCGGGCTGCCGCTGGGCCTGACCCAGGCGGCGGTGCTGGTCGTGGAGACGTACGGCGTCGCCCACACCACCGCCGCCAACGCCGGGCTCATCATCAGCCTGACCATCGTGCTCACCCCGCTCCTCGACCGCGCCGGACGCTCCGGCGGACTGCCGCCCGCCTTCTACGCCGCCACCGGTCTCTGTGTCCTCGCCGTCGCCCTGCTGATGGGCGGCGACGGCTTTCACGCGCCGCGCCTCGGCGACCTGCTGATGCTGGGCGCGGCGCTGGTCCGGGCCGGGCATGTGGTGCTGGTGGGACGGCTCACGGTGGGCCGGGCGGTGCGCCCGCTGCACCTGACGACGGTGCAGACCGTGGTGGGCACCGTGCTGTTCCTGCCGGCGGTAGGCGCGGGCCTGCCGACCCTGGCGCGGGCGTCGGCGGCGACCTGGACGCAGCTGTTCTATCTGGCCCTGTTCTGCAGTGTGTTCGCCTTCCTGGCGCAGACCTGGGCCGTGCAGCGCAGCTCCGCCAGCCGGGCCAGCCTGCTGCTGGGCACCGAGCCGCTGTGGGCGGTCGCGGTGGGCGTCGCCCTCGGCGGCGAGCACCTGACCGCACTGACCGGCGTCGGCGCGGCGCTGATGCTCACCGGCACGTACTGGGGCCAGGCGGTGGAACGCGCCCACCGCGAGCAACCCGCACCATCCCCGCCGACCAAGGACCTCACATGCCCGACCACGACACCTACGACCACCTGATCGCACTGCTCGACGCCGCGGGCGTCGACTACCGTCTCCTCGACCACGCCCCCGAGGGCGCCACCGACGCCGTCTCGGCCCTGCGCGGCCACCCGCCGTCCCGGGCGGCGAAGTGCATCGTCCTCCGTGTGAAGGTCGACCGCCGCACCACCCGGCACGTCCTCGCGGTCGTCCCCGGGGACCGCCGCGTGGACCTGGACGCCGTCCGGGAGCTGTACGGGGCGCGCTACGCGGGCTTCAGCGACCCGGCAACAGCGGAACGCCTGGCCTACACCGTCCCGGGGACCGTCCTCCCCTTCAGCTTCGACCCGGACCTGGAAGTCGTCGCCGATCCCGAGGTGGTGTCCCGGCCGGAGCTCTACTTCAACGCCGCCCGCCTGGACCGCTCCCTGTGCCTGTCCGGCACCGACTACGAACGGCTGGCAAACCCACGCGTGGCCCGCATCGCGGCGCCGACGAATACCGCGACGCCCGTGTAGGTGGCGCCAGACCCAGCCCGTCCCCTCTCCCCCGGGGCCTGGGCCCCGCGCCCCCTACACCCGCTCGTCCGCCGGCTCCCGCAGCGGCCACGTGGCGTCGATCACCGCGTCCGTCTCGCCCTTGCGGCGCAGGAAGGCCTGGAAGTCCGCCGCCCATTCCGCGTACCAGCCGATCTGGCGGCGGTGGAGCTCCGCCGGGCCGAGGGCCGCGATCTTGGGGTGGCGGTCGGCTATGGCGCAGGCCAGGCGGGCCGCGGCCAGGGCGTCGGAGGTGGCGTCGTGGGCGGTGTCCAGGGGGACGCCGTAGACCGCGCAGACCGCCTCCAGGTTCCGCTTGCCGCGTCGGTAGCGGTCGGCCCAGCGGTCGATGGTGTACGGGTCGATGACCGGGCCGGGGTCAATGCCGCCGAGCCGCTCGCGCAGGGACGGCAGTCCGTGGCGGCGCAGTTCGGCGGAGAGCAGGCTCAGATCGAACGCGGCGTTGTAGGCGACGACCGGGACGCCCGTCTTCCAGTACCCGACGAGGACGTCCGCGATGGCGCCCGCCACCTGGTCCGCGGGGCGCCCCTCGGCCGCCGCGCGCTCGTTGCTGATGCCGTGCACGGCCACCGCGTCCGCGGGGATCTCCACGCCCGGGTCCGCGAGCCACTCCCTGCGCCCCAGCGTCTGCCCGCCCCGGACCTCTATCACCGCCCCGGTGACGATGCGCGCCTCGCGCGGATCCGTGCCGGTCGTCTCCAGGTCGAATCCGATCAGCAGCTCACGGTGCCAGCCCATGGGCGGTCCCCCTCCTCGGTGGTGCTCTCCCCCAGTGGCCTCCACCTTCGCACGTGCCACTGACAATCGAAGGAGGGCCTTCCGCTTACCGCGCCGTCGTCCTGCGCGCACTTCAGGACACAGGCCGCGAATCCGCCCACGCCACCTCGAACTCCTCGCGGTAGGTCGGGAAGAGCCCGTTGTCGTCCACCTCGCCCGACTTGACCACCCGGTGCCCGCCGCGCAGCACCAGCACCGGCGCCTCCATGCCGCGGGTGCGGCGCAGATAGGACTGGAGCACCGCGATGCCGTCCGAGCCGTCCCCGTCGACCAGGTACGCGGTGAAGCGGGGCGTCTCGTCGTAGACCTGGATCTCGAAGGCGCCGGGGTCGCGCAGCCGGGCGCGGACCCGGCGCATGTGCAGGATGTTCATCTCCACCGAGCGGGCCAGTTCGCCCCGCTTGATGCCCAGTTCCCGCTCGCGCCGCTTGACCGCGCTGGAGGCCGGGTTCAGGAACAGCAGCCGCACCCGGCAGCCGGACTCGGCGAGCCGGACCAGGCGGCGCCCGGAGAAGTTCTGCACCAGCAGATTGAGGCCGATGCCGATGGCGTCCAGGCGGCGGGCCCCGCCGAAGATGTCCTCGGCCGGGAACTGCCGCAGCAGCCGCACCCGGTCGGGGTGGACGGCGACCACGTCGCCGTACCGGTCGCCGACCAGGTCCTCCACCGCGTCGACCGGCAGCCGGCGCGCGGAGGGCACGTCGCCGCCCGCGCCGAGGATCTCCAGCAGCCGCGCGGAGGCCCGTTCGGCCTGGCCGAGGACCGCCTCGGACAGCGCCCGGTTGCGGGAGACGACGTTGCGGGTCACCTCCAGCTCGTCCAGGGCGAGTTCGACGTCCCGGCGCTCGTCGATGTAGGGCTCGAAGCACGGCCAGTGCTGCACCATCAGCTCGCGCAACTGCGGCAGGGTCAGGAAGCTGAGCACGTTGTCGTCGGCCGGGTCCAGCAAGTACCCCTTGCGGCGGCTGACTTCGCGTACCGCGACCGCGCGCTGCACCCACTCCTGGCCGGCCGGTCCGGCGGCCGCGACCACCCAGTCGTCGCCGTGGACGGGTTCGTAGATGGGCCGCAGCACAGCGGCCACGACCGCGCGCAGCCGCTGTTCGACGAGGTTCAGCCAGATGTAGGCCCGGCCGGCCCGCTGGGCGCGGGTCCGTACCTCGTGCCAGGCCTCGGCGTCCCACTCCAGCTCCGGTCCGATGGCACCGGCGTCCATGGGCCTGGCCAGGGACACCGTGCCGGGCGGGACGTCTGTGGAGTTCCCCTCGTGACCCTCGTCACCAGGGGGCAACTCCAGCCCTCCCGAGCCCACCCGCGCACCGCCTTCCGCTCCCCCGAGCTCTCCCCGTCCCAACGATCAAGGAAGAGTACTCCGGGAGCGGTCGACGGTGCAGCCGGATGGACAGGGTGATTTCTCAACTGCCTCAGTCGAGGCGGCCGTTCGCACCGGCCAGCGCGGCCGGAGTGAGCGGACTCATAGCCGTGACGTCCCGCGGGGCCAGCGAGAAGCCCTGCCAGTGGACCGGCATGGGCTGCTGGTCCTCGTCCCGGGCGATGTGGTGGAAGCCCACGTTCACCCACATGCTGGGGTTGGTCAGGGTCTGGCCGTTGACCCACTTGTCGACCGACTTGGGGTGCCCGGAGGGGCAGTTGCCCTTGTTGTTGCTGGCGTACTTCTCGCACTTGTTGTACTGCGTGAAGTACACGTCGTGCTTGGTGAAGGAGCGCCCGGAGTACTTGGCGTTGGGTCCGGCGACCAGCTCGTAGGAGCGCGGGTGGCCGTCCTTGTTCTTGCCGGTCGCGCTGACCACACGCCACCAGCGCATGTTCTTGGCGTCGCCCGCCGTCTCCTTGGTGATCTTGGTGACGGTCGTCTTGTTCGTCGGCCCGCGGTCGCCGGGCTGGCGCGGCGTCACCTTGGAGTCGTACTGCTCGATCCGGCCCTTGGAGGAGCCGTCCAGCGCGAAGTCGAGCTTCCAGAAGACGTTGTGGCTGTGGCTGAGGGCGCGGGCCTTGTTGTTCTTGCCGACGGGCCAGCCCCGGCCGTCCGCGGCGTCGTAGTCCTGCGGGGCGAGGCTGCCGGTGGCGCCCACGTTGAGGTGGATGGAGCCGTCGTCGGAGAACCGCCACTCGGTGATGTACTCGTACCAGCCGACCTTGTTGACGGCGTACACCAGCAGGTCCTTGCCCTGCTTCTGGTACAGCTTCTCGGTGCCGTCCATGGTGTAGGAGTGCATGCGGTACGCGTGCCCACGCGCGCGTGTCGTGGTGCACAGGCCCTTGACGTTCTCGGTCTCGCTCGCCCCCGGCATCCGGACCTTGACGGTGCGGATGGTGCCGCCCGGGCACTCGCCGGCGGCCAGGTTCTCCAGGCCGGCGCCGAAGTAGTAGCTCGTGAGGTCGTCGTACTCCTCCGAGCCGTCGTCGTAGGGCACGTGGATCTGGGCGAGCCGGGAGCTGTTGAGGACCTTGATCGGCTTGCTCTCGCCGGGCGGCTGGTAGGTGATGTCCTCCATCACCATCCCGGCCATGGCCTCGTGGCGCCAGCACATGCGCCACGTGGTGCCGTTGGCGAGCTTCTGCTCGATGCGGTAGGCCGCGCTGCAGTCGGGCGCGGCGGCCGGTGCCGCCTTGGGCTGGGCGGTGGCCGGGCCGGCGCCCGCGGCGGCACCCGCCGTCAGGCCGGCCACGGCGAACGCGGCCAGGGCCGTCCGCGTACGGGCACGGCTCATTCTGTTGACACGCATGAAGAAGTGACTCCCTTGCGTAAGGAGCGAAGTCGGAAAAAGGGAACGGTCAGCGCTTGAGCTCGGCGACCTTGCGGGCGCTCAGATCGATCACCAGGTGCCGCATGTCGATCCACGGGCCGTTGAGCGCCTTCGGGAACAGCCGGGCACAGCGGTGCTCGCCGCACTTGTCGAGCGCGGTGGGCTGGGCTCCGGGCTCGGCCCGGAAGACCATGCTGTCGATCTCCAGCTGGTCCGGGGAGGTCAGCTCCTTGCCGGTGGCGTCCTTGTAGTCCGCCTTCAGGCCCGCGCTGAGCGGGTCGGCCAGCAGGATCCGGACGGCCTCGGTGTCCTCGGCCCGGCTGAGCGGCGGCTGCACGCCCTGCTCGGAGCTGGTCCGTTCGACCTTGCCGGTGTCGAGGTTGACCGTCTTGATGACGAGTGTGTCGTTCTTGTAGTCGTAGAACGTCACCTCGGCGCGCCGGGGCGCGGAGGCGCCGTCGAGTTCGTCGGCCTCCGGCTCGGCCAGGTCGACGGCGAGGCGCTGCGGGCCCCGGTCGCCCTCGACGTCCTCACTGGATCGCCGCATCTGCTGGTTGAGCGCGATCTGCTCGGCCCGGTCCAGCTCGGAGTCGGTGAGCGGGTCGCGTCCGGTGCCCTTCTCCCCGTCGGCGGGTGCCTTTTGGACGACGCCGGGTTCGACGGCCTGGTCCTGACCGCTGCCCTGCGCCTGCCCCTGCGCGCCCGCCTGGGCCCCGTTGTTCTTTCCTCCCGCTTCGTCGGCCCCCGCCGTCCCCGGCAGGGTGACCGCGACCATGGCCGCGGTCCCGGCCAAGGCTATGGCCGCGCCGGCCATCACCTTGCCCAGATGGCGGTGCACTGTCCTGCGCACGTGTTTCCCCCTACTCCCCGGGGGTTCCCGGGAGTATTCGTCTGCCCCACTGGTTCGGCATCACTGGTATGCCTGGTCGTCCGGTAAGAGGGGTGCGATTCGGGGGTGGTTCCATCACTTTCGGGGAGACTCGGAGTCAAGGCGCCCCCGTCGGCGCGGTCCACCTGAAAGAGTCGAGTCCATGCAGGTCTGGCCTGGAGAGGCGTATCCACTCGGTGCCACGTATGACGGCGCCGGCACGAATTTCGCGGTCTTCACGGAGTCCGCGGACCGAGTAGAGCTGTGTCTGCTGCACGACGACGGCTCGGAGACGGCGGTGGAACTGCGGGAGAGCGACGCGTTCGTCCGGCACGCGTACGTGCCGGGTGTCATGCCGGGGCAGCGGTACGGCTTCCGGGTGCACGGGCCGTACGCCCCCGAGCGCGGGCTGCGCTGCAATTCCGCCAAGCTGCTGCTCGACCCGTACGCGAAGGCGGTCAGCGGCTCGATCAGCTGGGGCGAGGAGGTGTACGGCTACCACTTCGACGACCCCGACCGGCGCAACGACCTGGACTCGGCGCCGCACACCATGTCGTCGGTGGTGGTCAACCCCTACTTCGACTGGGGCGACGACCGGCGCCCGCGCACCGAGTACCACCACACGGTGATCTACGAGGCCCATGTGAAGGGCCTGACGATGCGCCACCCGGGGCTGCCGGAGGAGCTGCGCGGCACGTACGCGGCGCTCGCGCACCCGGCGGTCATCGAGCATCTGACCGAGCTGGGGGTGACGGCGCTGGAGCTGATGCCCGTCCACCAGTTCGTCAACGACCACCGCCTGGTGGACATGGGCCTGAACAACTACTGGGGCTACAACACGATCGGCTTCTTCGCCCCGCACAACGCCTACGCGTCCTGGGGCGACCGCGGCCAGCAGGTGCTGGAGTTCAAGTCGGCGGTCAAGGCGCTGCACGAGGCCGGGATCGAGGTGATCCTGGACGTGGTCTACAACCACACCGCCGAGGGCAACCACCTGGGCCCCACGCTCTCCTTCCGGGGCCTGGACAACACGTCCTACTACCGGCTCTCCGAGGACCGCCGCTACTACATGGACACCACGGGCACCGGGAACTCGCTGCTCATGCGGTCCCCGCACGTCCTTCAGCTGATCATGGACTCGCTGCGGTACTGGGTGACCGAGATGCATGTCGACGGCTTCCGCTTCGATCTCGCGGCCACCCTGGCGCGGCAGTTCCACGAGGTGGACCGGCTGTCGTCGTTCTTCGACCTGGTGCAGCAGGACCCGGTGGTCTCCCAGGTGAAGCTGATCGCCGAGCCCTGGGACGTGGGCGAGGGCGGCTACCAGGTGGGCAATTTCCCGCCGCTGTGGACGGAGTGGAACGGCAAGTACCGCGACACCGTACGGGACCTGTGGCGCGGTGAGCCGCGCACGCTCGCGGAGTTCGCCTCCCGGCTGACCGGCTCCTCCGACCTCTACCAGGACGACGGACGGCGCCCGCTGGCCTCCATCAACTTCGTCACCTGCCACGACGGCTTCACCCTGCACGACCTGGTGTCGTACAACCACAAGCACAACAAGGCCAACGGCGAGGACAACCGCGACGGGGAGAGCCACAACCGGTCCTGGAACTGCGGCGCGGAGGGCGAGACGGACGATCCCGAGGTGCTTCAGCTGCGGGGCCGTCAGATCCGCAACTTCATCGCGACCCTGATGCTGTCCCAGGGCGTGCCGATGATCAGCCACGGCGACGAGTTCGCGCGCACCCAGAAGGGCAACAACAACGCCTACTGCCAGGACAACGAGCTGGCGTGGCTGAACTGGCCGGACCCGGGCGACGAGGACGGCCGCGCGCTGCTGCGCTTCACGCAGGCCATGGTGTGGCTGCGCCGGGACCACCCGGTGTTCCGGCGGCGGCGCTTCTTCCACGGGCGGCCGGTGGAGGGCACCCATGACGAGCTGTCGGACATCGCCTGGTTCACGCCCGAGGGCAAGGAGATGACCCACCGGGACTGGCACTCGGCGCAGGCGTCCGCGCTGACGGTGTTCCTCAACGGCAACGCGATCTCCGAGCCCGGCCCGCGCGGGGAGCGCATCACCGACGACTCCTTCCTGCTGATGTTCAACGCGGCGCCGAAGACGCTGGACTTCGTGGTACCGGTCAACCACGGCCGCCAGTGGCAGGTCGCGGTGGACACCGCGCGGGAGGAGGGCGTCGCGCCGGGCGGCGGGCCGAAGGTGCAGGCCGGGGACCGGCTGACGCTGGTGGACCGCAGCCTGGTGGTGCTCCAGCGGCCCGTGTAGGGGCGCCCGCCCCTGGGACGGGGCTCACCCGCGCGGGGGTGCTCCGGGCGGGTGAGCGGCCGGGCAGCGGGGGCACATGGTGAGGACGGGGGCACGAAGGGCGGCAGGGCGGGTACGTACGTTTCCATGACACCTGAGCGACCTGACCCGGTGACGCCCACGGCCACCTACCGGCTCCAGTTGCAGCCCGACTTCCCGTTCGCCGCCGCGGCCGAGGCGGTGCCGTACCTGGCCTCGCTCGGCGTCTCGCATCTGCACCTGTCCCCCGTGCTGGAGGCGGTGCCGGGCTCCGCGCACGGCTACGACGTCGTCGACCACGCGCGCGTACGCGAGGAACTCGGCGGCGAGGAGGGCCTGCGCGCGCTGTCGCGCACCGCGCGGGAGCACGGGCTCGGCCTGGTCGTCGACATCGTGCCGAACCACATGGCGATGGCGCCGCGCCACAACCGGGCCCTGTGGGAGGTGCTGCGCGAGGGCCCCCAGTCGCCGCACGCGTGCTGGTTCGACGTGGACTGGGAGGCGCAGGGCGGGCGGATCCTGCTGCCGGTGCTCGGCGGGCCGCTCGGCCGGGAGCTGGACCGACTGAAGGTCGACGGGGACGTGCTGCGCTACTACGACCACGTCTTCCCGCTGCGGGAGGGCACCGCGGAGCTGCCGCTGCCGCAGCTGCTGGACGCCCAGTGGTACCGGCTCGGGTGGTGGCGGCTGGCCCGCACCGAGCTGAACTACCGGCGGTTCTTCAGCATCTCGGAGCTGATCGGGGTGCGGGTGGAGCGTCCGGAGGTGTTCGAGGCCACGCACGACAAGATCCTCGCGCTGCTCCACGAGGGAGTGATCGACGGGCTGCGGATCGACCATCCGGACGGGCTCGCCGACCCCGACGGGTATCTGCGGCGGCTGCACGAGGCGACCGGGGGCCGCTGGACGGTCGTGGAGAAGATCCTCTCCGACGGTGAGCGCCTGCCCGCGGCCTGGCCGGTGGCCGGGACCACCGGATACGACGCGCTGCGGCACATCGACGGCCTGTTCACGGACCCGGCCGGGTTCGGGGAACTCCTGGGCCAGTACCGGCGGTTCGCGGCCCCGCAGACCGACCGGGGCGGCCAGTGGGAGGCGACGGCGCGGCGGGCCGCGTACAAGGTGATCACGCACGAGCTGGCGGCCGAGACGGAGCGGCTGACGCGGGCGGCCCTGCGGGTCTGCGAGACCTCCGGGGACCCCGCGCTGCGCGACCGGGCGCCCTGGGCGCTGCGCACCGCGCTCCAGGAACTGCTCGTACGTCTGGAGGTCTACCGGCCCTACGCCAGTGGCGACGTGTCCGCCGTGGTGACCGAGGAGGCGGCGGACGAGGCACGGCACGCCTTCGTCGTCCCGGAGGAGGCCGGGGCGGTCGACGTGGTGCGCGATCTGGTGCTGGGGCGCGCGGGGGCGGGGCCTGAGCTGGACGACTTCCGGGTGCGGTTCGCGCAGACGGCGTCCGCGCTGCGCGCCAAGTCGGTGGAGGACACCGCGTTCTACCGGTACGTGCCGCTGCTGTCGGCGACCGAGGTGGGCGGGAATCCGGGCAGCCCCGCGCTGTCCCCGGAGGACTTCCACGCGTACTGCGCGCGCGTGCAGCGCGACTGGCCGGCGACCGGGGTGGTGGTGTCCACGCACGACACCAAGCGCAGCGCGGACGTACGGGCCGCGCTGAACGTGCTCACCGAGTGCCCCGAGTGGTGGGCGGACGTACTGGCCGAGGTGACCCGCGCCGGGGAGGGCGTGCCGGACGCGCAACTGGCGTGGGCCGCCTGGCAGACGGTGTTCGGGCTGGGGCCCGCGGATCCGGAGCGGGTGCGGGGGGCGCTGCTGAAGCATGTGCGGGAGGCCGGGCTGTTCACGAGCTGGACGGAGCAGGAGCCGCCGTACGAGGAGGCGGTGGCGACGTTCGTCGCGGCGGGGCCGTGCGGGCCCGCGGGGGCGCATGTGGCGGCCCTGCGCGAGCGGCTGGAGCCGCACATCCGGGCGAACGTGCTCGGCACGGCCCTGCTGCACCTGACGATGCCGGGGGTGCCGGACGTGTACCAGGGCACGGAGGGCGAGTACCGGGCGCTGGTGGACCCGGACAACCGGCGGCCGGTGTCCTTCCCGCCGCCGTCGCCGGGCGTGAAGAACGCGGTGACCGAGGCGGCGCTGCGGCTGCGCGCGCGGCGTCCGGCCGCCTTCGGGGAGACGGCGGCGTACGCCCCGCTCGCCGCGGCGGGTCCGGCGGCCGCGCACTGTGTGGCCTACGCCCGCTCGGAGGAGGTCGTCACGGCCGTGACCCGGCTGTCGCTGCGGCTGGCGGAGGCGGGCGGCTGGCGGGACACCGTGCTGCCGCTGCCGCCGGGGCGCTGGGTCGACGTACTGGACCCGGCACGGGAGTTCAGCGGCCACGCGCGCGTGGCGGAGCTTTTCGGACCGCTGCCGGTGGTGTTGCTGGAGCGGGGGTGAGCGGGCGCCGGGCCGTGTCCGCGAGGTCGCGTCGTCCCCGCGGAGGGCGGGCCGAACGGCGGCACGGGGGTGCCCCCGCGCGGGCCGGGCGAAGCCGGGTTCGCGCTGGGGGGAACGTGCTCCCGGCGTGCCGGACGGACTCCCGCATACTGGTCCCGTACGTGGACGGCCGGCCGGTGCGGCGAGAGGGCGTGCCGGGCGTCGGACGGCGGGCGGGACTCTTCCGGGCACGGCCCGGGGGTGTGCGGGGTGAGCGTGGGGCCGGTGGCGGGCGCCGTGCGGTGGTGCGGGCTCCCGGCACGGGCCCGCGCCCGCTCCCGGCGCCCGTGCCGCCCGGCCGGCGCACGGTGGTGACCGGCTTCCGGGCCCGCCGGACGGGGTGCGCGGACCTCACCGGTCCCACCCACCCCGGCCGTCCTGTCCGTCGGCGCCGAATGCCTCCGGGCGCCCCCTGGAGGCTCCCCCGGAGTGTCCTTGACACTTCAACTCGGGCGTGGGGTACTGCGGATTGCGAAGCTGGCGGATGTGACGGGGGTGAGTCTTCTGCCGGAGCCGAGCTACCCCACGGTGGCCGAAGTCGTCTCGGCGGCCCGCGCGTTGGCGGCGACCCGGCCGGGCCTGTGCACCCTGCGGCAGGTGGGTGTGTCGCGGGCCGGCCGGCCGCTGCACCTGCTGTCCGTGGGCAGCGCCCGGCCCGCCGTGCTGGTCGTGGCGGGCGCCCACGCCAATGAGCAGACCGGCGGTCCCACCCTGCTCGCGCTGGCCGAACGGGTCGTGCAGGAGCGGGCGTTGCGGGCCGGCACCTCCTGGCACTTCCTGCTGTGCGCCGATCCCGACGGTACGAGCCTGCACGTCACTCCGGCGCCGCGCAGTCTGTTCGACTACCACCTGGGGTTCTTCCGGCCCGCCGGCCCGGAGCAGCCCGAGTGGTCGCCCGCGGTGCTCCCGCCGGACCGGCTGCCGCCCGAGACGGTCACCCTCACCCGGGTCATCGACGAGGTACGTCCCTACCTCCAGGCCAGCCTGCACGGCACCGATCTGGGCGGCAGCTGGGTGCAGTTGACGAAGGACGTGCCGGGGCTCGCCGAGCCGTTCGCCAAGTCGGCGGCGGAGCTGAACATCCCGGTGGAGACCGGCGCCTCGGACGCCGCGGGCTGGCCCGCGTCCGGCCCCGGTGTGCATGTGATGCCGGCCCCGGACGCGGGGGCCGCCTACCCGAGCATGCCGGACGACGCCCGCCACAGCACCTGGCACCACGTGCACCGCTACGGAGGTCTGACGGCGGTCGTGGAGGTCCCGATGTGGGCGAGCGACCTGGTCGACGACCCCGCCCCGCACCCGGCCCCGGCGGCGGCGCTACGACGCCTCGCGGACCGTCTGATCCGGGACGCCCGCCAGGTGGAGCGCGCCCTCACGGAGGCCCTGCCCCGTCTGGAGGGCGCCGAGGGCCCTCTGCTGCGGGCGGTGCGCTGGGCGCTGGAACTGGTCCCGGGGCTGGCGGCGGACTGGGCCCACACGCCCCCGGCGGACACCACCCGCGCGTACATCGGCAGCGTGGACGCCTTCGGCCGCCGCCTGCCGCTGCGCTCGGCGGCGATGCTGCTCCGCGTGCTCCACCAGAGGGGCGACCGCGCCGCCCCGCGCCTGGAGCGCCTGGTGGCGACCTGGAGCAGCTCCTTCGAACGCCGCTTCCGGGCCCGCTGGGTGCCCCTGGAACACCAGGTCGAGCACCAGTCCCGCACGGTGGTGGCGGCGGCACTCCACGCGCGGGACAGGGCGATGTGAGCGGCTCAGTCCCCGAGCCCCGGCAGTGTCTCGTCGATCCGAGCGCGGTCCAGGGCGAACACGGAGCCCGTGGTGGCCCTCAGCGTGCACTCGTTGGGGAACGTGTGCTCGTACGCGATCGCCTTGCCGTTCCACTGGCCGGTCGCCCGGGCCGTCACCGGGGCGTAGATCATCGTGCAGACGGCGTTCAGGGGCCGCATCGCGGCGATGTCGCCCTCGACCGAGGCCAGTTGCCCGCACGCCTCGGCCGCGTGCTGGTGGCCCTGCGGCGGGTCGCACAGCAGGAGGGTGCCGCGGGTGTCGCTGGACTGGGAGTCGCCCGTGGTGAGGCTGAGGCGGAGCCAGGTGCCGGGGATGTCGGAAGGCTCGGCAGCCTGGACCGGGGCGGTCGCGAGGGTGAGGAGCGCGGCGGACGCCAGCAGGGCGCCGGCCCGGCCCGCCCGCACAGTCGTGGAGTGTGTCATTCCCGGTGCATCGGCACGGCGGCCTCGGATCCCCACCCCGGCTCACCCGAACGGGAGCACGCGCCCGCGTGCCGCGAGGCGAGGTCGAAGGCGGCGAGCACCACCCGGGACTGGTACTCGACCTGCCGCGCCACCGGGATCCAGCGCGCCCCGCAGCCGTCGCGGTAGTCGGCGCACCACAGGTCGATGAGCCGGTCCAGTTCCGGCAGGACCCCGGCCGGGTCGCTGCCCGCGCGGGAGACGAGCTGGTGCAGCAGACCGGCGGTGCGCAGCGCGAGCCGCCGCCCGGCGATGCGCAGGGTGGCGAGATGGGCGGTGCTGAGGGCGGGCAGCGGCTGGGCGTCGACGGTGACGATGTCGGGGTCCCAGGCGTCGGCGAGTCCGGGACAGACCAGTAAATAGTCGTCCACCGGGGCGAGCAGCCGCTCCGTGTCGGCGGTGGCGGGCAGCCGGTGGCGGGTGCGGGCGAGGAGGCGGGCCAGGAGGCGGGAGTCGTGGCGCAGGGTGCGGCTGACGGTGCGCAGGACGGCGGCCGCGTCGGTCGGCACGCTGTCGTCCTCGACGGCGGCCACGCCCCACATGGGCGCCTCCACGACGGCCGTCACGGTGCCGTACCGGTAGGGGTGGAACCAGGTGGACTCCACGGCCGCCTCCGTGATGGCGGCGGCGAGGTCGCCGCGGCGCGGGGGCGGGATGCGGTAGACGGCGGGGCCGATCCGCGGCCAGTACAGGGTGTCGTACGGGCCGAACTCGCGCGGGATGCCGAGGCGGGCCGCGGTGTGCGCGAGGCGGCGCGGGAAGCCGGGCAGTTCGTGGGTGAGTTCGACGAAGCCGCCGCCGACGTCGACGCCGTGCAGGGAGCACTGCAGGAAGGGGCGCAGCTCGTCCTGGAGGGCGAGCAGGGTGCGGGTCTCGGGCAGGGCGGCGTGGTCGGCGCCGTCCGGCAGCCATTCGGGCTGTTCCAGGAAGCCGGGGCGGAAGAAGTTCCGGAAGTAGCGGCCGAGGGTGTACGGGCCTTGCAGCCAGCCCTCGTTGCGGCGCAGTCCGTCGGGGTCGAGGCAGAGCAGCAGGTTCCAGGTGGCGTCCTGCTGGTGGCGGGGGTCGGCCAGGACGCGTTCGGCGAGCCGGAGGGCGGTGGCGCCGCCTACGGGTTCGTTGGCGTGCGGGCCCGCGACGACGAGGGCCTGGCGGCTGCCGTGGCCCACGGAGAGGAGCCAGAGGGGGTTGCCCGCTCGGGAGGTCCCGGCGCGCCGGAGCCTGGCCCGCGAGGGGTGGCGGGTGACGAGTGCGGCCGCCCGGGCGCCGAGTTCGTCGACGGTCGGGTAGCGGAGAAGTGGCAACAGGGCGCACCTCCGCGAGCCGGTGCCGTCGGTTCACTTGATGTACACGGGGTACGCACAGTCAGTCACGGAGAGCGGGTGTACGTCAACACCCGCGCATGTAAAGGCAATCATCCACCTCGCCCGGTAAAGCCCAGGCCAGAGCTAAGGTGGTGCTTAGTCCGGGGGGCGGTCCGCTCAGTTCGCGGAGAGCCGGAACGCCATCTGCCCGAAGCCCACCTGGTCCCCCTCGCGGACCACGGCGGCCCCGATGACCCGGCGGCCGTTCACCGTCGTGCCGTTGGTCGAACCGAGGTCCCGCAGCACCCACATGCCGCCCTGCCGGGACAGCTCGGCGTGCACCCGGGAGACCGTCTCGTGGGTCAGCCGCAGCCCGTTGGCGGGGTCCCGGCCGATCCGCAGCGGGCGTTCGCCGCCGGGGTGCGGCAGCAGCAGCTTCGGCAGCCGCTCGGCCCGCCAGGCGCTGCGCAGCCGTACGCCGAACCCGGAGACGGCCTCGACGGTGCCGAACACCAGCCGGGACAGCCGGCTCTCCTGGGGGAGGTCGGCGGTGAGGGCGGCCAGTTCGTCGGAGCGGCGGGCGGCGAGGGCCAGTTCCATGCGCCGGATGAACGTGTCGTGCGAGAGCCGGCCCATGGCGACGCCGTCCCGCAGCGCCTTCAGCGCGTGGTCGCGCTCCGCGTCGGAGAGCCGCGCGGGGTACGTGTTGAACTCGAAGGACGACGTCACGCTGGTGATTGTCGGTCAGCGGGGGCGGGGTGTCCAGAAATCGAGGAAACCGTAGCCAGGTGCGTACATCCGGCGACACCTGCGGCAAAAGGGAGGATGCCAACGCGGATTGATCTCGTTTGAAGCACCATGGACGGGCTACATCACGGTGAGCAGACGAAGGGGAACCGTCCGTGCAGTTCGAGGTGTGGGCACCGCAGGCCGACCGTGTCACGCTCCATCACGGGGACGCCACGCGCGCGTTGGAGCGCGATCCGGAGCGGGAGGGCTGGTGGCAGGGGGAGGCGGAGGCCGAGGACGGCACCCGGTACGGGTTCGCGCTGGACGACGGCCCTGTCCTGCCCGACCCGCGCTCGCGCCGCCAGCCGGACGGCCCCGACGGGCTCAGCGCGGTCGTGGACCACGGCGCGTACACGTGGCGCGCCGACTGGGCGGGCCGCCCGCTGCCGGGGGCGGTCCTGTACGAGCTGCACGTGGGCACGTACACGCGCGAGGGGACGCTGGACGCGGCCGCCGAGCGGCTCCGGCACTTGGTCGAACTGGGCGTCACGCACGTCGAGTTGATGCCGGTGTGCCCCTTTCCCGGCCGGTACGGGTGGGGGTACGAGGGCGTCTCGCTGTGGGCGGTGCACGAGCCGTACGGCGGGCCCGCGGCGCTGAAGCGCTTCGTCGGCCGGGCGCACGAACTCGGGCTCGGGGTCGTGCTGGACGTGGTGCACAACCACCTCGGCCCGTCCGGCAACTACCTGCCCGCCTTCGGGCCGTACTTCACCGAGACCCACCACACGCCGTGGGGCGCCGCCGTCAACCTGGACGCGCCCGGCTCCGACGAGGTGCGCGCCTACCTCGTCGGCAGCGCGCTGGCCTGGCTGCGGGACTACCGGATCGACGGGCTCCGGCTGGACGCGGTGCACGCACTGCGTGACACGCGCGCGTGCCACTTCCTGGAGGAGCTGTCGGCCGCGGTGGACGCCCTCGCGGCCGAGACGGGCCGCCCGCTGTTCCTGATCGCGGAGTCGGACCTGAACGACCCGCGGATCATCACCTCGCGCGCGGAGGGCGGACTCGGGCTCCAGGCCCAGTGGAACGACGACTTCCACCACGCCCTGCACACCGCTCTGACCGGCGAGTCCCAGGGCTACTACGCCGACTTCGCGCGCGCCCCGCTGGCCGCCGTCGCCAAGACGCTCACCGGCGGCTACTTCCACGACGGCACCTACTCCAGTTTCCGGGGCAGGCACCACGGGCGGCCGCTGGACCGCTCCCGGGTGGCCGGGCACCGGCTGCTGGGCTACGGCCAGACCCACGACCAGGTCGGCAACCGCGCCCAGGGCGACCGGCTCTCCGCCACCCTCTCCCCCGGCCTGCTGGCCTGCGCGGCGACTCTGGTCCTGACGGCGCCCTTCACGCCGATGCTGTTCATGGGCGAGGAGTGGGCGGCGGGCACGCCCTGGCAGTTCTTCACCGACCACACCGACCCCGAGCTGGCGGAGGCGGTACGGCGGGGCAGGCGACGGGAGTTCGCCGCGCACGGCTGGGCCGAGGAGGACGTGCCCGACCCGCAGGACCCGGCGACCCGGGACCGCTCGTGCCTGGACTGGTCGGAGCCGGAACGCGAGCCCCACGCGCGCGTGCTCGACTGGTACCGGCGCCTGATCGCCCTGCGGCACGAGCAGCCCGATCTGACCGACCCCGACCTCGCCGACACCAAGGTCGCCTTCGACGAGCGGCACCGCTGGCTGGCCTTCCGCCGCGGCGATGTCCGGGTGGCCGTGAACCTCGGCAAGGACCCGGCGCAGATCCCGCTGGGCCCGCGCCACGCGCGCGTGCTGGCCGCGTGGGAGCCGGTGGAGGTGCCGGGGCAGGACGGCGTGCTGCACCTGCCCGGGGAGTCGGGTGTGGTGCTGCTGCAGGAGTGACGCTCAGGGGCCTTCGTCCGGGTCGTCGTCCTCGCGCAGCTCCGTGACCCGCTCCAGCAGGATCGCCTCCCAGGCCAGTTCGAGGCGGCGGCGCAGCTCCGGCAGGGAGGTGCGGCCCGGCTTGTCGAGGGCCTCGGCGAGGTGGACGACGGTGTCGCAGCGGGCCAGCCACAGGCCGCGCAGGCACGGGCGGGCTCCGTAGCCCGCCAGGGTGGCGGCGCGGACGGCGGCCGGGGAGCCGACCGCGCGGGCCAGACCGGCGATGTCCTCGGCGGGGTCGCCGACCACCGCGTCGGTCCAGCCGAGGACGCCGCGCACCCGTCCGTCGGCGCTCACCACCAGGTGCTCGCCGGTCAGCCCGTGGTGGACGAGGACGGCGGTGCCGGGCTGGGCGGCGAGCTGGACCGCGGCCGGCGGGGTGAGCTGGTGCAGCCGGGCCGGGTCGAACTCGTCGGCCTCGGCGAGTCGGGCGGCGGCGCGTTCGGCGGCCCGGCGCAGCGCCTCAAGCGAGCGCGGGCCGGTGCGCGGCACGCCGAGCGCCTCGGCCTGCCGGACCGGCACCTCGCGCAGCCCCGTGAGCAATCCCGCGAGGTCCGCCTCGCCGACCGCGGACACGTCGTGCACCTCGGCCGAGCCGCCGGGCAGCTTGGTGTCCAGGGTGTAGGCGAGACCGGGCGCCCACTCGCCGTGCGCGACGCTCGTCGGCACCGCGACCGGCAGGTGCGTCCGGACCAGGTCGCGCAGACGCATCTCGCGGCGCTGGCGGACGGTGCCGTCGCGGTCGGGCGCGAGGCGCAGCACATGGCGGGCGCCGACCCACCAGGTGACGGCCTCGTCGCCGGGCGCGACGGGGCGGACCTCGGGTCCCGCGGTGTCGTCCGCGCCGTCCTTGAGCAGGGAACGGACCAGTCTGCGGACCGTGTCCGCGGTGGGTGTCGGTGCCTGGGTCATGGGTCGCGCCGTAGTCACTAGAGCCGTTGTCGCTGAAGAGGTGCCGGAACCGCCGAGAGTTTCCCGCCGGTCCACTAGTCCACTATGACCAACTCGCGGGTGGTGTCGTTCAGGCGCCTCCCGCCGTCCTCGGTGACCGTGACGATGTCCTCGATGCGGACCCCGAACCGGCCGGGCAGATAGATGCCGGGCTCCACGGAGAAGCACATCCCGGGCACCAGGGGCTGTTCCTCGCCCTCGACCATGTACGGCGGCTCGTGCGTGGTGACGCCGATGCCGTGCCCGGTGCGGTGGATGAAGTACTCGCCGTACCCGGCGTCCTCGATCACCGCGCGGGCGGCCCGGTCGACCTCCTGGCAGGCCACGCCGGGCCGTACGGCCCGGAAGCCCGCCTCCTGGGCCGCGCGCACGATGTCGTGGACCCGGCGTTCCTCGTCGGTGGGCTCCCCGACGTGGACGGTGCGGGAGGTGTCGGAGCCGTAGCCGCCGAGCAGCCCGCCGAAGTCGAGGACGACCATGTCGCCGCGCTCAATGACCCGCTCGCCCGCCCCGTGGTGCGGGTTGGCGCCGTTCGGGCCGGAGGCGACGATGGTGAAGTCGACCTGGGAGTGGCCGTGCGCGCGCAGCAGCCGGTCCAGGTCGGCGGCGACGTCGGCCTCCTTGCGCCCGGCGAAGGGCACCTGCCGGATCTCCTCGTACGTGGCGTCCGCCGCCGCGCCCGCGGCCGCGAGCCGCTCCAGCTCCACCGTGTCCTTCACCGCGCGGAGCATCGGCAGCGCCTCGGTGAGGGAGGCGTAGGAGGAGCCGGGCAGGGTGTGGGTGAGGCCCAGCAGGTGCATGGCCCAGGCGTTGTCGCTGATCCCGAACCGGCCGCCGGGGTCCAGCAGGGCCGCGGCCACGGCGTAGGGGTCCTTGCCGTCGGTCCAGTCCCGCAGGCTCAGCGCGGGCGCGCCGGGTGCCTCGGCGGCGTCCGGCGCCTCCAGCGTGGGCACGACGAGCGCGGGGTCGCGACCGGGGACGAGGACGAGCAGGGTGAGCCGTTCGGTGACGGGGGGCGCGTATCCGGTGAGCCACACCAGGTCGGGCCCGGGCGCGACGAGCAGTCCGGCGAGCCCGGCGTCGGCGGCGGCCCGCGCGGCGCGCTCCATACGGGTTCGATATTCCTCGGCGGTGAAGGGAGCGGGCGTCGGGGCGCTCATCCGTGCCTCCCTGGGCGGGTGAAGTGACTACGGGGAGCATCCTGCCCGCATGCAGAGGGCGGCGCGAGCCGGTCGACGTTGTTTCCGAGGTGTCCTCGGGCCTCAGGTCACCACGCCCGGCACCACGACGAGCTGCTGGTACCCCCCGCTCGCGTGCCGCACGGTCAAGGTGACCTCGGTGCCGGGGCGGGCCTTCGCCACCGCGCGGGCGAGGTCGGTCGCGGTGTCGATCCGGGTCCTGCCGAAGGCGAGGAGGATGTCGCCGCGCACCAGGCCCGCCGCGTAGCCGGGGCCCGGGACGTGGACGCCGACGAGGCGGGCGCCCGCCTTCTCGGCGTCCACCGCCTCCACGCCCAGCGTCGCGCGGGCGGCGGTCGCGGCCGGGGCGGGCCGGGGTCCGAGCGAGGCGGAGGGGGCGGCGTGGGTGCGGGTGCTCGCCTGCTGGGCCTGCTGGGCCTCGGCGAGTTTGCTCATCCCGATCACCGTGGCGCCGACGGTGCCGAGTCCGACGCCGGACAGCACCAGGACCGCGCCGACGAACAGCGCGAACAGCGCGGTGGTGAACCGGCGTCCGCGCCGGCGCGCGGCGCGCGGTCGCGGGGTGGGTGTCGTGCGCGGGCCGTCGCCGGGCTCCTGGCCGGGCATCGGCTTGGGGCGCAACGCGGTGTGTTCCATGGATCGCCTCCGGACGGAGAACCGCGGTCGACCTCGGGCTGAGGGCTACGGTCCGGCTCCGGCTGAGGACTACCCGGCGCTCCGGCGCACAACGAGCCACGAACGAGTGAGACTGACGCCCGCTCAGGAGCGGAAGTCCGGCCCCTGCTCGGACGTCAGTGCGAACGCCAGCTCCTGTGCCGCGCCCCGGAGTGCGCCCGCGTGCACCAGTTCCGTGCGGTGGACGAGCCGGGGCTCGGTGACCGGAACCGCGACCGCGCCCGGCACCCCGGTCGCGGCCGACCGGGGCAGCACGGTCAGGCCGTGGCCCGCGGCGGCGAGAGCGGTGAGGGCGCGTACGTCGGTGCCCTCGTAGCGCAGGGCCGGGCGGAAGCCGTTTCCGCCGACGGCCGCGCGGAGCCGGTCGAGCGGGAGGCCCGCCCCGGGGGCGTCGAGCCAGCGGGCGTCGACGAGGTCGTGCAGACGCAGCCCCGGGCGCCGGGCCAGCGGATGGGCCTCGGGCAGCAGGACGCACACCGGTTCCTCGCCCGCGCCGCGTGTGGTCAGCGGTGCCACGTCGGGCATCCGCAGCGGGTCGCTGGGGGCGGCCAGGCCGTCGACGAGGCCCAGGTCGGCGGCGCCGGTCGCGACGGCCGCCGGGATGCCGTCCCGGGGCAGCACCTTCAGGGTCACCCCGGCCGCCGGGAGCGCGGCGAGGACCGCGGGGCCGAGGGCGGTGGGCGCGGCGGCGAGCGTCAGCCCGCGCGCGGGCGCCGCGGCCAGCCGTACGACGTCGGCGCGGGCCGCGTCCAGGCGCAGCAGCAGGGCTTCGGCGTGCTCCATCAGGCGCGCGCCCGCCGGTGTGGGGGCGACCGGGCGGCGGGTGAGGAGCGGGGCGCCGAGGTCCTGTTCGAGGGCCGCGATGTGCTGGGACACCGCCGACTGGGTGTAGCCGAGTGCGCGGGCGGCCTCGGAGAAGGAGGCGAGGCGGGCGACGGTGACGTAGGTGCGCAGCAGGTGCGGGTCCATGGCGACCAGGATGACATCAGTACCGCTTATGGAGAGTGCAGGAATCATCGTTGGACGTGAACTCGCGACGGCGCCCAGGATGAACGCCATGACCGAGCCCCTCGCGCGGGTCGCCCTGGTCGGCGACCGCTCCCCCAACGTCGTGTCCCACACCCGGCTGCCGCTCCTCCTCGACACGCTCGCCGACCGTGAGCGGCTGCTCCTGGACGCGTACTGGATTCCCTCCGAGCAGGCCGCCGAGCCCGGCGTCGTGGACGGCTTCGACGCGGTGTGGGTGGTGCCGGGCAGCCCGTACCGCAGCGAGGCCGGGGTGCTCGCGGCGATCCGCGCCGCACGCGAGCGGGGCATCCCCTTCCTCGGGACGTGCGGCGGCTTCCAGCACACCCTGCTGGAGTACGCCCGCGAGGTCTGCGGCCTGACCGGCGCCGCACACGCGGAGAACGACCCGGACGCCGCCGACCCGCTGATCGAGCCGCTGGCCTGCTCCCTGGTGGGCCACGAGGGCGCGGTCCTGGTGGAGCCGGACTCGCTCGCCCGGACGGTGATCGGCGCGGAGCGGACCGTCGAGCGCTACTTCTGCGCCTACGGCCCCACCCGCCACCTCGACACCCTGACCGCGCACGGCCTCCGTTTCTCGGGCCACGACGAGGACGGCCACGTCCGCATCGCCGAACTCCCGGACCACCCCTTCTTCCTGGCCTCCCTCTTCCAGCCGGAACTCTCCGGCGACGGCTCCCGCCCGCACCCGATGATCACGGCGTGGGCGAGGGCGGCGGTGGAACGGGCGCGCGGGCGGGGGTGAGGTCGGCGGTCGGACAGGCGCGCGGCCGGAGGTTCGGACAGGCCGGGGGTGAAACCGGCGGCCGAACACGCGGGCCCCGGGAACCCGTGGCCCCCGGAGCCCCGCATCCGGCCCTCAGCCCAGGGACACCGGCAGCCCCGCCGCCGGGGACCGGTCGGGCAGGAAGCCGTGGGCGCGGCGGGCCAGGTAGTCGGGCTTGTAGCGGTCGACCTCGCGGTGCCAGTTCAGGATGCCCGCCATCCAGTTCCGCAGGTCGCCGACGTACGTGGCCATCGCGTCCCGTGCTTCTTCGGTGAGCTGGAAGTCGTCGTACACGACCGGTAGTTCGTGTGCGACCACGTGCTCGAACTGCTGCATCCGCTGGGTCATCAGGTCGTGCACGACGGCGAGGGCGGCGGGGTAGTCGCAGCCGAAGAAGTTCTGCACGACCAGGATGAGGTTGTGCACCTCGCCCTCGTACTGGATCTCCTTCTGGTACGAGAAGACGTCGTTGATGAGGCAGCCGTAGTCCATGGCGGCGTTCTCCAGGGAGCGCACCGGGCCGCTGCGGTACACCTCCGGGGGCACCGCGGGGCCGTGGCCCATGCGGCACATCGCCATGGTGAGGTCGGAGCCGAAGGTGGACCGGCGCATCTCCAGGTAGTCGACCGGGTCCGGGACGCGGTTGAGGAACTGGTTGTGCAGCTCCCACAGCCAGCTCTCGGTCATGGAGTTGACCGCGTCCTTGAAGGTGCGCCGCTGCTCGGGCGTCATCGCCGCCGTCGTGCGGGCCCACAGGTCAATGAGCGCGCGTTCCATGGCGTTGGACGGGACGAGGGGGGCCTCCTCGCCGTCTACGGGCATGCAGGCGGACAGGCGCTCGGTGGTGAGCTTGGCCGCGGCCAGGTCGCGGCGGTGGCCGAAGACGAGGGGGTAGTAGTCGTCGCCGTAGGTGCCCCAGGCGAGCCAGTGGGCGCTGAGGTCCAGGGCCTCCGGGGTGGCGTCGGGGTCCAGGCCCGCCGAGCACAGGGCGAGGTCGGCGGCGTTGAGCCGGTCCTCGTCCCAGACGCCCTCCTGGAGGATGCCCATGCGGTGGGACCAGTCCACGAGCCGCTGCCGGGCGCCCGGCAGGTGCGGGCACAGCTCCACCTGGAAGGGCATGTAGAAGTCGGGGATCAGCGACGGTCCGACCTGCTGGTACGGCACATGGGCGTGGGCGCGCAGGCGTTCGGAGCCGGCCGAGGCGAGCAGGGCGCCGATGTCGGCGGCGGAGGTGCCGGGGCCGGTGAGTCCGTGCCAGGGCCGGTCGGTGCGGGCGCGCTCGTTCATGTACCGGCTGGAGCGCATGTGCCATTCGTGGCCGCCGGACTGCCAGTCCTGCAGTCCCTGGGTGTAGGCGGCGACGGCAGCGACCTCGTCCGGGGTGAGGCCCTTCTCCAGGGCGAGGGCGGGGACCTCGGTGAGGGCGGTGTGCTCGAACTGGTGGAGCCGGGAGGTGAGGACGTCGTTGACCATGTCGGCGGCCTGCTGGGTGGTGCAGCCGAAGAAGGTCTCCAGGACCAGGACGCCGTTGCTGAGTTCGCCCTCGTCCTCGACCTCGCGCTGGTAGGAGAAGAGGTCGTTGCGCAGGTGCACGGCGTCGGAGAAGGTCTCCATCAGCACCCGCATCGGCCGGGACCCGGCGACGGCGGCGGGCACCTCGGCCTGCGCGTACTCCACGAGACCGGCGGACCAGGGGGCGCCGCCCACCTTGCGCCGCATCTCGATGTACTCGACGGGGTTGGCGATCCGCCCCTCGTTGATGTTGGACAGCTCCCACATCGACTCGTTGAGCAGATGCTCGGTGGCGACGGCGAAGCGGCGCCGCCAGTTCACGGACATGGCCGGGACGGTGCGCTTCCACAGGTCGGCGAGTCCGGCCTCCACCGGGTTCTCCGGCTCGGGCATCGGGGTGGACAGGTCCATCGGCATGAACAGGGCGAGCCGGTCCAGGTGGGCCTTGCCGGCGGCGCGGTCCTGGGTCCGCTTGTACATGTCCAGGAAGTGGTCGTCGAAGAAGAAGACCCACACGTACCAGTCGGTGATCAGCGACAGGGCGGGGCCGTCGCACTCGGGATGGGTGTAGGCGCAGAGCAGGCCGTAGTCGTGTGCTTCGAGGTCGGACTGCTCCCAGATCCCGGATCCCTCCAGCATGCCCATCTCGCGCGCCCACGCCGTCGAGTGGGCGCGGGCCTCGTCGACGTGCGGGTTGAGCCGCGCGGGATACGGCATGTAGAAGTGCGGGAGTTCGAAGGGCTGCTGCGTCATGGCCGGGCCCTACCCGGGGCCCCGGGTAGGCATCCGCACGCCGGGACATGATCACACCATCGCGTGAAAGCGCCGGAAACCGGCCAACTCCGCATGCGTACTGTGGTGTTCCGGTTACGGTCCGCCGTGCCGGGTGCTCTTGCCGAGGCCCGGCGGTGGCGCCACCGTGTTCGCATGACCTCCTTCACGCTCCCCCATGAGCTGCACGGCGACGGTGCGCACAAGGTGTTCGCGGTGCACGGCTGGTTCGCGGACCGGTCCGCGTACGCGAGCGTCCTGCCGGACCTCGACGTCCTGTCCTTCACCTACGCGCTGGTCGATCTGCGCGGGTACGGCGAGGCGAAGGACGCCGCGGGGGCGTATACGACGGCCGAGGCGGCCCAGGACCTGCTGAGGCTGGCCGACCGGCTCGGCTGGGAGCGTTTCTCGGTGGTCGGGCACTCGATGGGCGGCGCGGTGGCCCAGCGGCTGCTGGCGCTGGCGCCCGAGCGGCTGCGGCGGATCGTGGGGGTCTCCCCGGTGCCCGCCTCGGGGCTGCCGCTCCCGGCGGAGCAGTGGGAGCTGTTCGCGGACGCGGCGCACCTGCCGGAGAACCGCCGGGCGATCATCGACTTCACCACGGGCGGGGTGCGGCCCGCGGCCTGGCTGGAGCGCATGGTGGCCCGTTCGCTGGCGGTGAGCGACCCGAAGGCGTTCCGGGCCTGGCTGGACTCCTGGGCCGGGGAGGACTTCCACACCGAGGTGGCGGGCGTCCGGGTGCCCGCCCTGGCGTTGGTGGGCCGGCTCGATCCCGCGCTGTCGGCGGCCCTGCTGCGCGAGACCTGGCGGCGCTGGTACCCGTACGGCGAGGTGCGGGAGCTGTCGGCGGCCGGTCACTACGCGATGGACGAGTCCCCGCTGGAGCTGATCCAGGCGGTGGAGGCGTTCCTGGACGCGGACGACGAGGACGACACCGACGACCTGGACGAGCTGAACGACCTGGACTACGCGGACGGGTCCTGGGCGGCCGAGGGTGAGCAGGCGTGACCGTCCGGCCGTCCCCGTCCGCCCCCGATGTCTTCGATCCCCGGCAGTACGCCGAAGGCGTGCCGTACGCCGCCTACCGCGTCCTGCGCGACCACCATCCCGTGTCCTGGCAGGAGGAGCCCGAGGTGCTGGGCTGGCCGGCCGGGCCGGGTTTCTGGGCGGTGACCCGGCACGCGGACGTGGTGCGGGTGCTGAAGGACGCCCTGACGTACTCCTCCCACCTGGGCGCCACCCAGATCCGCGACCCCGACCCGGAGGACCTGCCGTTCATCCGGCGCATGATGCTCAATCAGGACCCGCCGCAGCACGGGCGGTTACGCCGCCTGGTGAGCCGGGCGTTCACCCCGAAGCGGATCGACCGGTTCACCGCGCTGGCCGGGACACGCGCCCGGAACCTGTTCGCGCAGGCCCTGGAGACCGCGCGGGAGCAGGACGGCACCGTCGATCTCGTCACCGCCGTCACCGACGACTACGCGCTGCTCAATCTGGCCGACCTGCTGGGCGTCCCGGAGCGGGACCGCAAGCTGCTGCTGCACTGGACGCGGCGGGTGATCGGCTACCAGGACCCCGACGAGTCCGGGCCGACGGTGCGCGACGCGACGGGCAAGCCGGTCAACCCGCGCTCCCCGGCGCTGCTGCGGGACATGTTCGACTACGCCGGTGAACTGGCCGTCTACAAACGGCGGTACCCGGCCGACGACGTGATGACGATCCTGGCGCATGACGCCGAACTCACCGCGCCCGAGCTGGAGATGTTCTTCTTCCTGCTCACGATCGCGGGCAACGACACCGTGCGCGGCGCGGCCCCGGGCGGCCTGCTGGCGCTGGCCGAGCACCCGCACTGCTACGCGCGACTGCGCGCGGAGGAGGTCGAACTGGGTCCGGCGGTGGACGAGTTGCTGCGCTGGCATCCGCCGGTGCTGACCTTCCGCCGGACCGCCGCCGTCGACACCGAGCTGGCCGGGCAGCGGATCCGGGCCGGGGACAAGGTCGTGGTCTTCCACGCCTCCGCCAACCGCGACGAGCGGGTGTTCGCCGAGCCGGACCGGCTCGACCTGACCCGCTCCCCGAATCCGCACGTCTCCTTCGGCGACGGTCCGCACGTCTGTCTGGGCGCGCACTTCGCGCGGCTGCAACTGCGGGTGCTGTACCGGGAGTCGCTGCGGGCCCTGCCGGTCCTGCGCACCGCCGGTCCGGCCGGGCGGCTGGTGTCGAACTTCATCAACGGCATCAAGTCGCTGCCGGTCGAGGTGCCGTGAGCACAGTGCCGTGAGCACAGTGCCGTGAGCCTTCAGCGGCGCACCTGGATCAGGGCGTGGGTGCCGCTGGTGCGCCAGCTCTCCTGTTCCGCGGCGGTCAGTGCGGTCACCGTGTCGGCGTCGAGGCCGGTGATCACCTCGGACTTGAGGGTGCGCAGGGCGGCCACGGGGCCGGGGAAGTAGCGGGTGACGTCGGCGAAAGGAGTGGTCGGGGGCCAGCGGCGGTCGCCCACCAGGCGGCGGTAGTTGAGGTCGCCCTTGAGGATCGTGACCGTGGCCCCGGCCAGTTCCGCGCGCAGGTCGTCGGGCATCCGCTCGTAGGGCAGGGGTGCGCAGGAGAAGGGGTGGGCGCGGATCGTGAGCCGTCCGTCGGTGAGCGCCGCCCACAGGGTGTCGCCGTACGCCCGCGCCGCGCCCGGCGCCTGCCGGAGCCGCCCCAGGGCGTCGAGGACGTCGGCGGGGGTGGCGTCGGAGACGAAGTACGGGTACGGCTTGACGTGCAGGACGGCTCGGGCCACCCGTCCCTGGTCGAGGAGGTGGGCGATCAGCAGGAGGTCGGGGACGAGTTCGCGGCCCGCGTTGTCGGCGATCAGGCAGAGCAGCGGGGCGGTCCGGCCGGGCGGCAGCAGGGACCACAGGGCGCCGCTGTCGTCGGCCACCAGCGGCGGGGTGCCGGAGGGGCTCGTACCGTCGGCGGTGGACAGCCGGAAGCCGAGGTCGGCGCGGTTGCCCCACAGGGAGCCGTGCAGCAGGGCCCGGTCCCGCTCGGCGGGCGACAGCACGGCGAGGCCGTCCAGCGCGGCCAGTTCCTCGTCCGTCTCCGGGGAGTCCAGTTCGGCGAGTTTGGCGGGGCGGAAGGGGTCGATGCCCTGCCAGGCGCCGGGGGTGAAGTAGCCGGTGGCGTCGAGGAGCCGGCGGTAGAAGTAGCTCTCCGCCCACAGCCAGGGGGCGTCGGTCCAGGGGCGGCCCGCGTGGTCGGCGATGCCCCAGTCCTGCCAGCGGTCCCGGTCGTGGGCGCCGTCGGGGAGCGGTTCGACGACGCCCTTGGTGCCTTCGTGCAGCAGCGCGTCGAGCGCGGAGCGCTGCTCGGGGCCGTACGGGACGGCCGCGCGCACCTGCTCGATGATCGCGGGGTGGCGCTCGGTCAGGACGGAGTGCGGGAAGGAGCCGGGTACGTCGCCGAGGATCACGGGCGGGGTGTCGTCCATGCGGCGACGGTATCGCGGTCACCCGACGGCTTCCCGCTGACTCAGCCGCGCCTCCCGTTCCAGCTGGGTGGCGAGGGTGAGGTAGCGCGGGCGGCGGGGTACCGGGACCATGCCGCGGATCAGGACGTGCCACATCTCGGCGAGCCTGCGGGGCTGACGGACGACCGGTTCGACGGAGCGGCCGACGACGCGGGTGCCGACGAAGAAGCAGACCAGGGAGTGGGCCGCGGCGTCGATGTCGACGTCCGGGTGGAGGTCCGACTCCTTGACCGCGCCGACCAGTTTGCGGGTGGCGATGTCCAGCCACTCCGCGAACGGGTGCTGCATCGGCGCCTTCACCGGGACCGGCCCGGTGGCCAGCCGGAGTCCGGCCCGCGGGATCGGGCCCTCCACCGACAGCCGGGTGATGCCGAACATGGTGCGCATCAGCGTCTCCAGCGAGGAGTAGCCGCGCGATTCCATCTCGCAGGCGATCTGACGCGACGCCTTCGACTGCAGCTCCATGATCGCGTGCGCGAGGTCCTCCTTCGCCGCGAAGTGGAAGTACAGGGCGCCCTTGGTGACTTGGGCGTGTTCGACGATGTCGCTCAGACTGGTCGACTCGTAGCCGCGACGATCGAAAAGGTCAGCGGCAGCGGTGATGATCGTCGCGCGGGTCTGTTCTGCGCGTAACTGCCTCGCCATCGGCTCGACTCTCTCCTGGGCCGGGAAAAGAACGGGTCATGCCGTTTGTTTTCTGCTCCCCGAACACCATAGCTCACTGCGCGACCGTGCCTACCCCGCATGCGAAGACTGCCGAATCCCCTTGCGCGCCGAGGACTTGGACCAGCCCCTCGGGACCGGGCACCGCCTCTATCCACGTGGGCAGGTCCAGTTCGGCATACCGATCGAAGGTCGCGTGGAACGACATCGGGACGCGCCGCCCGCCGTGCACGACCCGGGCCGCCTGCCCGGCCGCCTCCAGGAGCAGCATCCCCGGCACATGGTCGAGAGGATGGTCGAAAAAAACGGGATGCGCGGTATCTACGCGCAGCTGCCAGCGGTCCCGGCGGTCGGCGGGAGCCAGGACGACATCACCGGGGACCGTGCGGCCGACGTCGGCGGGCGTGAGTCCCGGCGGCAGGGGCAGCGGGGTGACGTTCTCCGGCGTACGGCCGCCGCGCAGCCTGCGGTAGACGGGGTCGCTGGTCCAGGACGCGGCGAAGTACGCGCTCCCGACCTGCGTGTTCTCCAGGAAGACGGCCGCTTCGACGTCGAAGGCGGTGACCTTCCCGGCCCGCCTGCGGATGTCGAGGATGCTGATGTCGACCCATGGTTCGGCGGGCAGGGGGCCCACCCGGAGGTGTTCGGGGCGGGTGCTGACACGCAGCTCCTGGAGCACGAACCGGTGGCCCAGCGGTACGTCGTACTCGGTGTGCGCGATCAGGGTGCCGCCCTGGCGGACTGTTTCGGTGACGAGCAGCGGCTCGTATGCGGTACGGTCGCTCGACACATGCAACTGGTGGGCTCGCGGCCACTGCGCGGCCACCCTGAACCGGTCGGTCCCGATGCGGCTCCAGCCGGTCAGGAGGGTCTCGGCGACGGCCGCGCGGTGGACCAGCTGGCGGGGCACGGTGGACGTGAGCGCCTCGGACGCCGTAGGGAAATCAGCGAGTTGCGGCAATTGAGGCATGTCTCTCCCTGGCTCCCCCGACAGTGTTGACAGACGGCGAGGTGCCCGTGCCGTGAGCGCTAGAGTACGAGCCGACCGGTTTGTTTTCAATGAGACCAGGGTGACCAGGACCGGGTGCGCCTCCGGGCCCTCGCACCATGGCCATCCCGTCAACTCGGCGCAACGGAGGGGCCCTTATGGCGAAGCAGGAACGCGCCATCAGGACGCGCAGAGCGATCCTGGAAGCCGCGGGGGCGGTGTTCGACGAGCACGGCTACGCCTCGACGACGATTTCCATGGTGCTGGAGCGGGCCGAAGTCACCAAAGGTGCCCTGTACTTCCACTTCCCTTCCAAGGAGTCCCTCGCCCAGGCCGTCCTGGACGAGCAGGTGCCCTTCGGCTCGGTGCCGCCGCAGCCCTGCAAGCTCCAGGAGATCGTGGACATGAGCTTCGTCTACGGACGGCGGCTGCTGAACAACCCGTTGCTGCAGGGCAGTGTGCGGCTGACCGTGGACCAGGCCACCCCGCCCGGCGTCGACCACTCCGGGCCGTTCCGGCAGTGGGCGGACCATGTGGTGGAACTGCTCGAAGAGGCCGACAAGCAGGGCGAGTTGCTGCCCACGGTGGTGCCGCGGGACACGGTGGAGCTGCTGGTCGGCTCGTTCGCCGGGATCCAGTTGATGTCGCGGGCGCTGACCGGGCGGGCGGATCTCGGCCACCGGCTGTCGGTGATGTGGGCGCACGTCCTGCCGAGCATCGCGGTGCCGGGGCTGATCGGCAGGCTCGACACCGCGCCGGACCGGGGTGCGCGCATCCTCGCCCTGCTCGGCGAGGAGGAGGAGCCGATGCGGAGGGCCGAGCCATGATCCTGCTCACCGGCGCGACCGGCACCGTCGGATCATTGGCCGTACGCCGGTTGCGCGGTGCCGCTCCCCTGCGGCTGCTGACCCGCCGCCCCGACCGGGCCGCGCACCTGGCCGGACCGGGGGTGGAGGTGGTGGGCGGCGACTTCGACGATCCGCCGAGTCTGCGCCGGGCGCTGACCGGGGTGACCGCCGCGCTGCTGGTCACCGCCAACCCGCTCACGCACGCCCATGACGAGCACTTCCTGGCGGCGGCGCGCGCGTGCGGGGTCCGGCATGTGGTGAAGCTGTCGGCGCTCGCGGTCACCGACCCGGGCGCCGCCGACCTGATCACGACCTGGCAGCGCGGCAACGAGCAACTGCTCGCTGATTCCGGTCTGTTGTGGACGTCGCTGCGGCCGCGTGCCTTCATGTCCAACACGCTCGGCTGGGCCATCTCCATCCGCGCGGAGGGTGTCGTACGGGCCGCCTGCGGCAACGCTGTCAACGCCACCATCGACCCGCGGGACATCGCGGAGGTGGCGGCCCTGACGCTGCTGGCGCCCGAGGCCCACGCCGGACGGGCCTACCCGCTCACCGGGCCGGAGGCGATCAGCCCCGTGGAGCAGACGAAGATCCTCGGCGATCTGCTCCAACGCCCGCTGGTCTTCGAGGAGTTGACCGAGGAGGAGGCACGGCGTCGGCTGCTCGTACGGTATCCCGCGCCGATCGCCGAGGCGCTCGCCGAGAGCGCGTTGCGGGGCCGGGCCGGGGCCAAGTCGGACGTGGACCCGACCGTCGCCGAGCTGCTGGGGCGGCCCGCCGGGAGCTACCGGCAGTGGGCGCTGGACCGGCTGGACGCCTTCCGCGGCGACGGCGGCGCATGAACGACGACTGGTCGGCACAGGCAGCGCATGAATGACGACGGGTTGGCACTGGCGGCGCGTGAACGACGACGGGTTGGCACTGGCGGCGCATGACGACGGGCCGGCCGATGCCCCATCCGCACCGGCCGACCCGCCCGCTCATGTGAAGGACTCGCCTTCTGGCTTTCCTCTGGTCAGAAGGTCAGCTTCCAGCTGTTGATCCGGCCCGTGTCCTGCGTCGCCGTGTCCCGGACCCGCAGCTTCCAGGTGCCGTTGGCCACCTCACTGGAGGCGTTCACCGTGTAGCTGGTGACGACATTGTCCGCGGAGTCCGAGGAGCTGGAGTTCTTCAGCCGGTACGTCGAACCGTCCGGGGCGACGAGGTCGATCACCAGGTCGCCGCGGTAGGTGTGGCTGATGTCCACGCCGACCTGGAGCGCCGAGGGGGCGTTTCCGCTGCGGCCGGAGACGATGATCGGGGACTCGACCGTGCTGTTGTCCGGGATGGCGACCGACGAGGTGCTGGTGAAGGTGGTGCCCCCCGTGGAGCCGCCGGACCCGCTCACCGCCTGCACCGTCTTCGCCGCGTCCGCCAGGCCCGCGCCGCAGCCGCCCGAGCAGGTACCCGGCAGAGCACGCGAGTTGGTCTTGATCGCGGACTCGATCTGGGCCGGGGTGAGCGCGGTGTTGGCCGACTTCATCAGCGCGGCGAGACCCGCGATGTGCGGGGCGGCCATGCTGGTGCCCTGGTAGTACTCGTAGCTCTCCGCACCCGGGCCCTTGGTACCGGAGTTCAGCGTCGACAGGATTCCGTTGGTCGTGACGGAGTTGGTCTCGCCACCGGGGGCGGCGATGTCGACGACGGAGCCGTAGTTGGAGTAGTAGGAGCGGTTGCCCTGCCGGTCGGTGGCCGCGACGCTGATCACGTTGTTGCAGCTGGCCGGCGAGTAGTTGGCCGCGTTGGCGTTGCTGTTGCCCGCCGCGACGACGACCGTGGTGCCGCGGCCGACGGCCGCGTTGATCGCGTTCTGGGTCGCGGTGGTGCAGGCGCCGCCACCGCCGAGGCTCATGTTGATGACCTTGGCGACGTTGGTGTTGGCCGGGACGCCGGAGACGGTGCCGCCGGACGCCCAGGTGATGGCGTCGATGATGTCGGAGTCGTAGCCGCCGCACTTGCCGAGCACCCGCAGCGGGGAGATCTTCGCGCCGTACGCGATACCGGCGACGCCCTTGCCGTTGCCGGTGGCCGCGGCGATGGTGCCCGCGACATGCGTGCCGTGCCAGGAGGAGTCGTAGGCCGGGTCGCCGGAGGCGCACTCGTTGGCGGCGGTCCAGTCGCCCGGGTCGGCCGGGTTGCTGTCGCGCCCGCCGCCGTCGTTGGCGACGGCGGCGTCGGAGATGAAGTCGTAGCCGCCGACGATGTTCGCGGCGAGGTCGGAGTGGGCGACATAGCCGGTGTCGATGACGGCGACGGTCACGCCGGTGCCGGTGGTGGTGTCCCAGGCGCCCGGCACGTTCATGCCCGCGGTGGCCTCGAACAGGTCCCACTGCTTGGTGTACTCGGTGTCGTTCGGCGTGGCCAGCGGCTTGTTCAGCCGGTCCGGTACGACGTAGGCGACCTGCGGGTCGGCCTCGTACTCGGCGATGACGTCGGCGACGTCCGCCTTGCTGAGGTCCTCGCCGAGGTCGACGAGGGCGGCGCCGGTGCCGAGGCGGCGCTCGAAGTCCAGGGACTCGCCGGCCTTCCTGCCCTTGGCGACGGCGTCCGCGTCGGCGGCCTTGTTGGACTTCGCCTCGGCGGCGCCGGACTTGTAGCCGACGATCAGACGCTCGGCCGGGGCGCCGGGGGCGGCCTCGGTGCGGGCGGCGGTGGGGGCCTGCTGGGGGGCGGCGGTCTCCTGGGCCGAGGCGCCGGTGGCGGTAGCGGCCGTGAACAGCGCGGCGGAGACCGCGGCGACGGATATCAGTCTCCGTCGCACGGAGGGGGAGGTACGCAAGGGAATGCCTTTCGTGGCCGGACTCCGGGCAGCGTCGGAGCGGCGGTCTGTCGCTTCGTCGTCGAAGCGGAGGGGGGCGAACCGAGAACCGAAAAGCGTTGCGCTGAGGCCGGCCAGGCGCGGTGGGGACCGACCCCTGCGGGGTTACCTGTGGGTCGGCTGTGCAGGAACGATAGGCAAACAGACGGTCATAGGGATACAGGGGAAACCCTCGATCAGGCTGGAAACGAACCCTTGGCGTCCACTGATTGACCGCTTGTGTCCGTTTATGCGGCGGCTCGCACCCCGCTGAACGCACACGGCCCACGGCCCGTACTGGTCAGAAGCATGCGGTCCCGCACCGCCCGTCCCGCACCGGCCGAGGAGACGCTTCACATGACCCGGATTCGCGCCCGGCACGCCGCCGCTCTCACGGCGGCCCCGCTGCTGCTCGCCCTGGGTGCGGCCGGACCGGCCGCCGCGCACGGTGCGCCCACGGACCCGGTGAGCCGGGTGCGGGCCTGCTCCCCGGAGGGCGGCGCCGACGCGCGGACGGCGGCGTGCCGGGCGGCGGTCGCCGCGAACGGGGCGCCCTTCACGGCCTGGGACAACCTGCGCATCGCGAATGTGAACGGACGTGACCGGCAGGTCGTCCCCGACGGGAAACTGTGCAGCGGTGGCCTGCCCGCCTACCGGGGCCTGGACCTGGCCCGCTCCGACTGGCCCTCGACACGCCTGGCGCCCGGCGCCACGCTGACCATGCGGTACGTCTCGACGATCCCGCACACCGGCACCTTCCGGCTCTACCTCACCGAGCAGGGCTACGATCCGGCCAAGCCGCTCACCTGGTCCGACCTGCCGGACCAGCCCTTCGCCGAGGTACGCGACCCGGCACTCACGGACGGCGCCTACCGCATCCGCATGACCCTGCCGAAGGACCGCACGGGACGGCACGTGCTGTACACGGTGTGGCAGAACAGCAGTACGCCGGACACGTATTACTCCTGCTCGGACGTGGTGTTCCCGGAGAAGGAGACGGCCGCCGCGCAGAAGCCCGCGGAGAGCGACAAGAAGGCGTCTGCCCCGGCGGAGCCCTCGCCCTCGAAGTCTCCGGAGCCTTCCAGGACCGCTCAGGCCGAGCCGCGCCGTACGCCCGTGCCGCCGCCGACGCCGACGCCGGACACCAGCAATGTGGGCGCGAACTCCACGCCGGACTCCGGCCCGTCCGCCCCGCTGGTGGCGGGCGGCGCCGCCGCGGTGCTGGTGCTCACCGGGGGCGCCGCCCTGGTCGCGCGCCTGCGAAGGAGGTGAACTCAGGCGCGACGTCCCTCAGTTGACGAAGACGGGAACTCCGCCGTCGGTCACCGGGGCGTACTTGGCGGTGAAGTATCCGTTCGCGAAGCAGAGCGAGGAGCCCGAGACCTTCGTGAACTGCTGGGCGGTGAAGGTGATGCTGTTGTCGTCGTTGCTCGCCGTGCCGGTCAGGCTCGGCGCCTGGTAGACGCAGGTGATGGTGCCGAGGAGGGTGCTCAGGCGGACCGTGGTCTGCACGGCGCCGCCGGCCGGGGCCACCGTGACGGTGCCGTCGGAGGTCACGGTGGTGGTGTAGGGCAGGTTGTCGACGGTGATGCTGTTGACCGCGCGCACGCCGAGGACGTTGCTGGTGCAGCTGCTGCTGTCGAAGGAGTGCGCGTCGAGCGACTCGGTGGCGGTGCCCGGTGCCGCCGGGTTGTCGGTGACGGTCGCGGTGAACTGCGAGGACGTGCAGGAGACTCCGCTGGTGCCGGTCGCGCTGGAGTAGAGGGTGGCGGTGGTGCCACTGGCCAGCTGGGCGGTCAGGACGTCCCCGACGGCGACGGGGGTGCCGCCGGCGCCGCCGGTGGTGAGCACCGGGACGTCGTCGGCCGCCGAGGCGGGTCCGGCGAGCGGGAGTGCGCAGGCCGCGGCGGCGGTGACGAGGGTGAGCAGGGTGCGAGTACGCATGCGGGTGCCTCTTCTTTCGAAGCGGGGGGTGGGGGGTACCGCGCACGGCCGCAGGGAGGACCGGCCGTGCGGGGTGCCATGGGGAGACGCGGGCTGATGGCCGCGAGAGGGGCCGTCCGATCCGGCGCCACGGATTCCGGTACGGCCAGGTTGAGTTGTAGACCTGACGTCTCGTCAACGTCAAGGGTTTGAACGGGAGTTGGGGCTTCCCGCAACCGCGGCGCAAAACTGACGCAGGTTCAACACCCTTTTTTCACAACTGTCTTGACCCTCAAATGTAACCCCCGGTAACTTCCTCGCACGCTACTGGGCAGTACGGAGAAAGCCCTTCACGCCACCCCTCACCCGCCCGCTGTCCGCGCCAGGACAACGTGCCCGAACACCGGGAGCAGACTTGGAAAGCGGTACCACCCCCAGACCCGGACGCGTCCGCGCCCGTCGCGCCGCCGTCATGGCGGTCCCCGCCACGCTCGCCCTCGCCGGACTCGCCGTGCTCACCGCGCAGGGCGCCCTGGGCGTGCAGTTCGCCATCTCCGGCATGCCGTTCACGGTGACCGCCACCGAGCTGAACGGCACCGGCTTCGAGCAGTTCGGCGGGCTGGACAACATGGCACCGGGCAGCCCCAACGAGGGCGACACCGGAGGTCAGGTCCTGGTCGTCACGTCCGTCATCAAGGACGCGACACTGAGCAAGCTCTGCCAGAGCGTCGACCTCGGCGGTATCAACCTGCTCATCACGGCGGGCAGCGGAGCGGAGAAGGTCACCGCGAGCGATCTGACCACCGACTCCACGGAACTGTCCGGCGACGCCGCCTTCAACGGCATCGAGATCGGCAACGACGCGAGCACCCTCACCAAGGCCGGGGTGCAGGGGCCCAAGGGCGTCTTCAGCCAGCAGGCCGACACCGTACGCATCGCCAATCTGCGGCAGACCAACTACGCCACGACGGCCGGTGTGTTCAAGCTGCCCGGCCTCAAGCTGCGGTTCAGCGAGTCGGGTTGCTGATGACGCGCCCCGGTCTCCGCCGTCCGTCGCGCGCGGGCTTCCGGCGCTGGCGGGGTCAGCGGCCGTTCTGGGGCGGGCTGCTGCTCGCCCTGGGCGGCGCGGAGATCCTGCTCACCGAGAAGGCGTCGCTGAAGGTCGTCCTGCACCTGGGGATGCAGGGCCTGGCCGGGTATCTGCTGCCCACGCTGATGCTGCTGCTGGGTCTGCTGATCCTGTTCAACCCCGCGCAGCGCCTGTTCTACTCGATCACCGGCCTGCTGCTGTCGCTGGGCACCTGGCTCACGTCCAACCTCGGCGGCTTCTTCCTCGGTCTGCTCCTGGGCCTCACGGGAAGCTGCCTCGCCTTCGGCTGGCTCCCGGACCAGGAGCCGCGCCCCGGCCGCCGGCAGCGGCGGCGCGCGGCGCGACAGGAGGCGGGGGAACCGGCCTGAACCCGGCTCCCCCGCCCTCCCCGCAAGGTGTGTCGGCTAGCTCAGGCCGGCCGTCTTCAGCCACTCCTTGGCCACGTCCAGCGGGTCCTTGTTCTCCAGCTGGACCTGGGAGTCGAGCTCCAGCAGGGTCTCGGTGTCGAGCTTGGCGGAGACCTGGTTGAGGACGTCGACGCCCTCCTGCGGCAGGCCCGACTTGTAGACCAGCGGGGTCACGTTGGCGAAGCCGAAGAGGTTCTCCGGGTCCTTCAGGACGACGAACTTCTCCTTGGTGATGGTCGGGTCCGTGGTGAAGATGTCCGCGGCCTGCACCGTGTTCTTGGCCAGCGCCGCCTGGGTCAGCGGACCGCCGGCGTCGAGCGCCTTGAAGGACTTGAACTCAAGTCCGTAGACGTCCTTCAGGCCGACCAGGCCCTGCTGGCGGGTCTGGAACTCGGGCGAACCGCCGATGACCAGCTCGCGGGCGATGTCCTTGAGGTCCGCCAGCGTGGACTCGCCGGTCAGGTTGTACTTCTTCGCCGTGGCCGCGTTGATGCTGACGGAGTCCTTGTCCTCGGCGGGCGAGGAATCGAGCAGCGTCAGCTTCTTGTCCAGCTTGGTCTTCACGGCCGCGTTCACGGCGTCGGCGCTCTTCTGCTCCGCCTTCGGGTCCAGGTACGCCAGCAGCGAGCCGTTGTACTCCGGGAGCACCGTGATGGAGCCGTTCTTCAGCAGGCCGTAAGTGGTTTCACGGCTGCCGATGTTGGGCTTGTAGGTGACCTTGATGCCCTTCGCCTTCAGGGCTTCACCGTAGATGTCTGCGAGAAGGATGGACTCGGCGAAATTGTTGGAGCCGACGACAACGGTGTCGCCGCTCGCCTTGTCCCCGGCCAGGGGGTTGTCGTTCTCGTCGTCGGACGAGCCACATCCGGCGAGCAGGGCCGCGGTGGCGGCGAGCGCGACGAGGTTCCTGCTGCGTGCGGCGGTAGAAGTCACGATTCCCGTTCCGGACTGTGTTGGGGGTGGGACGGTTGTTCTTCGTTACGTCAACTGATCCAATCCACCGGCTTCTTGCCCAGTCAAGGGAATCCGGGTAACCGATTGGCCTCAATGAGTAGTCATTTGTGATCGCATGTGAAGACGTATGCATCAAGAGGCGGTACTCTCCACGCAAGTTGACGCCATGAGTCCGCTCACTCACGAGGAGGAAAGGTGTCCACGAACGAGGTGGACGCGTCCACCGCGACACACGGTTCCCCCCTCGGAATACGGCGCTTCATCGACAGCCGCCCCTTCCGGCGCAAGCTCAACCTCCTGGTCGGTGTGCCGCTCACGGTGGTCGCCGTGCTGCTCGCCTACCTCATCACCGACCAGCTCAGCCAGTCCGCCGCCGCCGCCGACGCCGCCCGCCTGGTCCGGGCCAGCACCGAAGTCGCGACCCTGGTGGACCGGGTGGAGGCCGAGCACCAGCAGGCGATCCTGCTCTCCGTACGGCACGAGGCGGGCGGCGAGGGGGCCGCCCCGCCCTCCACGGACGCCTACGACCGGGCGCAGTCCGCGGTGGACCGGCAGGTGATCAAGGTCCGGGAGACCTTCGGCGACCGGCTGCCGGAGGGCGAGGCCCGCGCGCTGCGCGAGATCAGCGCGCTCGGCAGCCTCCGGGACACCATCGAGCAGGGCTATCTGCCCGCCGACAACATCGACCCGGCGTACACCAGCGCCGCCAACGGCGTCATCGACGGTCTGGAGCTGGACCGCAACGCGGGCCTCGCCGCCACCTTCACCGGCAACCTGCTCGACTCGCTGCTGCGCGCCGACGCCGCCCACAGCGCCTTCGAGACCGGGGTGTTCTCCGCCTCCACCGGCGACTCCAACGCGCTCATCGAGTTCATCGGCGCGGTCGGCTCCCACGAGGTGTACACCTACCAGGCCGACCGGTTCACCCGGTTCGCCACCGGCAAGCAGGCCGAGGAGCTGCGCGGTATCGAGCACAGCTCCCCGCAGGCCAGGATCAACCAGCAGTTCGCCGAGCTGCAGATCGACCCGAGCGGACTGCAGTCCGACTCCCCCGCCGAGATCCGGCGGTCCTTCCAGGCCGCGCTCGACTCCTACCCCGCCTACCGGGAGCAGGCCGAGATCCGGCTCGGGGTCACCGCCTCCCTCATCGACCAGATCGCCGACCGCGCCGACGACGCCTCCGGCGAGGCCGCCTGGCGCGCCGGGCTCCTGCTGGCGCTCGCCCTGCTCGGCTTCTCCCTCTGGTTCGTCCTGTCGGTACTGGTCCGCCGCTCGGTGGTGCGGCCGGTGCAGGCCCTCACCGGTGCCGCCCGGGAGGTCGCCGAGATCGCGGACCGAGAGCTGGCCCGGGTCGCCGACGACGACGCCGAGGACGACGGCCCGCCCCGGCTGCGCGAGGTGCCGGTCACCGCACGCGACGAGATCGGCGACCTCGCCGAGGCCTTCAACCGGGTGCAGACCACGGCCGCGGCCCTGCTGGAACGCCAGGTACTCAGCCGCCGCAACGTCGCCGAGATGTTCGGCAACGTGGGCCGCCGGGTCAGCAACCTGACCACCCGCCAGCTGGCCCTGATCGACGCGGTGGAGCGCGGGGAGACCGACCCCGAGCTGCTGGAACGGCTCTACAGCATCGACCACATCGCGGTCCGCCTGCGCCGTAACGCCGATAGCCTGATGCTGCTCGCAGGTATCCGCGAGTCCGGCATCGGCTCCGGCCCGCTGGCGCTGACCACCGTCGTACGGGCCGCGCTCGGCCAGATCGAGGGCTTCCAGCGGGTGCGGCTCCAGGCCCGCTCCGAGGCCGCGGTGGAGCCGGACGTGATCGGCGACCTGACCCTGATGGTGGCCGAGCTCCTGGAGAACGCGGTGTCGTTCTCGCCCGCGGGCTCCCCCGTCGAGGTGACGGTGGTGGCCGGGGAGGACGGACAGTCCGCGTCGATCGTGATCGCCGACCACGGGCTCGGTATGAGCGCCGAGCGGCTGGCCGAGGAGAACGCCCGTCTGGTGCGCCGCGAGCGCCTGGACCTGGTGCCGACGAAGGTGCTCGGCCTGTTCGTGGTCGGCACGCTGGCGCGCCGCTGGGAGATCGGCGTGACGCTGACCCGCACACCGGGCGGCGGTGTCACGGCCGAGGTCAACGTGCCGTCGTCGCTGCTGCTGCCGGTACCGGAAGCGCCGGAACCGGCGAAGGAGCCGGCGTCCGCCCGGACTCCGGAACAGGTGAAGGAGCCGGCGTCCGCCCGGACTCCGGAATCGGCGAAGGCTCCCGCGTCCGTATCCGCCGGGACGCCGGCCCCCAAACCCACCGGCCCCCTCCCCTCCGTCGCGGCCGACGCCGGCCCCCTGCCCCGTCGGCTCCCCCGCCGCGAGGCTCCCGCCCCCGCCGTACCGTCCGACGACCACGCCCGGGCCGGTCAGCCCGAGGCGTCGCCGAAGGACCACGCCTCCGGTTCCCGCCCGCTGCGCCGCCGGGTCCGCGGTGCCACCCTGCGCACCGCGCAGGACTCCGGCGCCCAGCAGGCGCTGCGCCGGGCCCCCCGCCCCGCCGACGCGGACGCCGTACGGTCCGCGCTGGAGGAGTTCGAAGCGGCCGTGGAGCGCGCGCACCGCGACAGCGGCAGCGAGAGCACCCAAGAGACACCGACCCCCGACCCGCACCACCAGAACCACCTCCCGGAAGGAGCGGAGCAGTGAGCACGTCCACAGGCGGCACCACGCCGGCCGAACTCCAGGCGGCCGCAGCCGACTTCACCTGGCTGCTGAATCGCTTCGCGACCGAGACCGCGGGCGTCGTCGACGCCATCGCCGTCTCCTCGGACGGACTGCTGATCGCGGTCTCCGAACTGCGTGAGCACGCCGATTCCGAGCGGCTCGCCGCGATCGTCTCCGGTATCACCAGCCTCGCCGCCGGGGCCTCCGGCAACTACGGCCTCGGCGGCCTGAACAAGGTCATCATCGATCTGGAGGGCGGGCACGTCCTGGTCTCCGCGATCGGCAGCGGGGCGGTGCTCGGCGTGGTCACCGACAAGGAGGCCAAGCTCGGCAACATCGCCTACGAGATGACCCTGTTCGCCAACCGCGCCGGTGCCGCGCTCAGTCCGCAGCTGGTGCTGGAGCTGAAGAACAGCGTCGGTGCCGCGTCGGCCCGCTGACGGGGCGACAACCGGGATTCGAGAAGAACGGTAAGGAACAGATGGCGGACGGCACCCCACCCCCGGGCAACGACCCGGTGGGCCCCGCCCCGGCCGTCCGGCCGTTCCTGGTCACCGCCGGCCGGGTGGTGCCCAGTGCGACCGGCCGGCCCATACCGGTCGAGACCCAGGTGGTGGCCACCGCCGAGGGCCTCGCCGCGCTCGACCTGCTCTCCTTCGAGCAGCACGACATCGTCGCGGCCTGCCGGCAGCCGCAGTCCATCGCGGAGATCGCGGCGCGGCTGCGGCTGCATCTGAACGTCGTCCGGGTGCTCGCGGAGGACCTGCGGGCCGAGGGACGGCTGACCGTGCATGTGCCCAGCGCCGATGCCGTCCACGATTCATCCGTACTGCGAAGAGTGATCGATGGCCTGCGCGCCATCCCCGACTCCCGGGGGGTACTCCGTGACACCGACTGAACCGGCCGCCGCCGTACGACCGCCGCTGCCGGTCAAGATGGTGATCGCGGGAGGCTTCGGCGTGGGCAAGACCACGGCCGTGGGCTCCATTTCCGAGATCGAGCCGCTGACGACGGAGGCGTCGATCACCGAGGTCGCGGCGGGCGTCGACGACCTCAGCCACACCCCGGACAAGACGACGACCACGGTCGCCATGGACTTCGGGTGCATCACCATCGACCCGACGCTGAAGCTGTATCTGTTCGGCACGCCCGGTCAGGAGCGGTTCGGGTTCATGTGGGACGACATCGTCGAGGGCGCGGTCGGCGGGCTGGTCATCGTGGACACCCGGCGGCTGGACGACTGCTACGCGGCCGTCGACTACTTCGAGCACAAGCAGATCCCGTTCGCGGTGGCGGTGAACGCCTTCGACGGGAAGGTGGAGCACGAACTGGACGACGTCCGCTGGGCGTTGGACGTGAGCGACGGGGTGCCGGTGGTGGTGTTCGACGCCCGGGAGCGGGGCTCGGTGCGGGACGCGCTGCTGACCGTACTGGAACAGGCGCTGGCCCGCACCGAGGCGTGAGGCGGGCTCAGCCGGTGCCCGCCCCGCGCACCCCGCGGGAGACCGTCAGCTTCGTCACGGCCCAGAACAGGGCCAGTGTCGCCAGCGCCATGGCCGCGACCAGGGTCGCCCCGCCGACAACCTTCTCGTAGTCGCGCTGGTAGAGGCCGTCCACGATGTAGCGGCCGAGGCCGCCGAAGCTGACATAGGCGGCGATGGTGGCGGTGGAGACGATCTGGATGGCCGCCGAGCGCAGGCCGCTGAGGATCAGCGGGAGGGCGACGGGGAGTTCGACCCGGAACAGCACCTCCGGCTCGCCCATGCCCATGCCGCGGGCGGCGTCCACGGGGGCGGGGTCGACCGAGCGCATGGCCTCGTAGGTGGTGACGAGGATCGGCGGGATCGCCAGCACCACCAGTGGGATCAGCACCGGGGCCATGCCCAGGCCGAGCAGCAGGAACATCAGCACCATCAGGCCGAAGCTGGGCAGGGCGCGGCCGATGGTGGCGATCAGCGCGAGCGCGTTGCCGCCCCGGCCGGTGTGACCGGTGAGCAGGCCGACCGGCAGTCCTACGGCGGCGGCGATGCCGAGGGCCATCAGGGTGTAGCCGATGTGCTCGCCGACGCGCGTGGGGATGCCGTCGTAGCCCGTCCAGTGGGCGCCGTCGCCGAGGAAGTCGGCCATGTAATTGAGGATGTTCACCCGGTGGCCTCCTTCACCGCGGGGGTGCGCGCGCCCCGGGGCATCCACGGTGTCAGCAGCAGGCGCAGTCCGATGAGCACGGCGTCCACGGCGGTGGCGAGGACGGCGGTGCCCACGACGGAGAGCCATACCAGGCGCGGCTGGTCGTACTTGAGCCCGGCGTCGAGCATGTTGCCGAGGGCGCCCTGGTTGCCGATCAGCATGCCGACGCTGACCAGGGAGATGCTGGAGACGCACGCCACCCGCAGTCCGGCGATGATGGCGGGCGCGGCGATGGGCAACTGCACCTGGAGATAACGGCGTACGGGGCCGAAGCCCATGGCGGTGGCCGCCGCGAGGGTTTCCTGCGGGACCGCGCGGACGCCGTCCACGATGGCCGGGACCAGCACGACCAGGGAGTAGACGGCGAGCGGGATCATCACGGTGGTCTCGCTCAGGCCGGTGTAGTCGATGAGGACCACGAAGAAGGCGAGCGAGGGGATCGCGTAGAGGATGGTGGTCACCCACAGCACCGGTGGGTACAGCCAGCGCACCCGGACGCAGAGCTGGGCGAGCGGCAGCGCCACCAGCAGTCCGGCCACGACCGGGATCAGCGCCTCGCGCAGGTGCAGGCCGACCAGGCCGAAGTAGCTGTACTCCAGGTAGCTCGGCATGTCGAAGAGGCCGCTCATGGGGCGACCTTCTGGGTGGTGCGGGCGCTGCTGGCGTGGGCGCCGCGGATGGCCTCGGCGATGGTCTGCTGGGAGACCACTCCGGCGGCCCGGCCCTCGCCGTCCACGGCGACGGCCCAGCCGGTCGGGGAGAGCACGGCGCAGTCGAGCGCGGCGCGCAGCGAGTCGGTGCCGGCCGCGAACGGGCGTCCGTGCGGGAGGAGTCGGTCCGGTTCGATGCTCCCGGCGGTCAGTTCGCCGGACTCGGCCCAGCCCAGCGGCCTGCCGTCCAGGTCGGTGACGAGGAGGTAGGGAACGTCGGCGGTGTCGCGGGCGGCGATCTGCTCGGCGGTGGCATCGATGGCGACGATCGGCGCGGTGAGCAGGTCGAGTCCGGCGGCGGTGAAGAAGGACAGCCGCCGGATGCCGCGGTCGGTGCCGAGGAAGTCCTCGACGAAGGCGTCGGCGGGGTCGATGAGCAGTTCGGCGGGCGGGGCGAACTGGGCGAGCCGGCCGCCGGTGCGCATGACGGCGACCATCGTGCCGAGCTTGACGGCCTCGTCGATGTCGTGCGTGACGAAGACGATGGTCTTGGCCAACTCCTCCTGGATGCGCAGGAGTTCGTCCTGGAGTCCTTTGCGTACGACCGGGTCGACGGCGGAGAAGGGCTCGTCCATGAGCAGGACCGGCGGGTCGGCGGCGAGGGCGCGGGCCACGCCGACGCGCTGCTGCTGGCCGCCGGAGAGCTGGTAGGGATAGCGCTTGGCGAGCGTGCCGTCGAGTCCGACGCGGTCCATCAGCTCGCGGGCGCGGGCCCGGGAGCGTTCCTTGCCCCAGCCGAGCAGCCGGGGCACGGTGGCGATGTTGTCGAGGATCGTGCGGTGCTGGAAGAGACCGGCGTTCTGGATGACGTAACCCATCGACCGGCGCAGGGTGTTGACGGGTTGCTGCTGGATGTCCTTGCCGTCGAGGAGGATGGTGCCCTCGCTGGGCTCGACCATCCGGTTGATCATCCGCAGGGTCGTGGTCTTGCCGCACCCGGAGGGGCCGACGAGGACGGTGATCGCGCGGTCGGGTATCTCCAGCGACAGCCGGTCGACCGCCACCGTGCCGTCCGGGTACCGCTTGGTGACTGAATCTATCCGTATCAAAGCGCCGAATACCCTTCGGGTCTGGCAGAAGTCGCCCGCTTCCGGCCGGGATTGAGCAAGCAGTTGCGGACAGAGTCTAGACGGCCCACCGGAGGACGACTCCGGTCCGGGGCCCACGTACGGAACGACCCGTTTTCCCGATTGTGTGCGGGATGTCGGCCGAAGGCGCCCGCGTCCCGCATGGTGGTCTCATGAGCGAGCAGCGGCGCTTTGACGTCTGGCAGGCGGGACCCGGCTACGAGCGGTTCATGGGGCGGTGGAGCCGCCGGGTGACCGAGCGGTTCGCAGCGCTGGAGGGGCACGCCGACGGACTGCGCTGGCTGGATGTGGGGTGCGGCACGGGCGCCCTGACCTCGGTGCTGGCCGCCCGGTGCCGGCCGGCGGTGGTCCTGGGCTGCGACCGGTCGGCGGAGCTGGTGGCCACGGCCCGGGACACCGCGCACGGCCCCGTGGGCTTCGCGGTGGCGGACGCCCGCGCCCTGCCGGTGCGGGACGCCTCCTGGGACGTGGCGGTCAGCGGGCTGCTGCTCAACTTCCTTCCCGAGCCCGCGGAAGGAGTGGCCGAGATGACCCGCGCGGTACGCCCGGGCGGCCAGGTCGCCGCGTACGTCTGGGACTACGCCGACGGCATGCAGGTGCTGCGCCACTTCTGGGACGCGGCGACCGCGGTGGACCCGGCGGCGGCGGAACTGGACGAGGCCCACCGCTTCCCGCTCTGCCGGCCGGACCCCCTGCACGCCCTGTGGACGGAGGCGGGCCTGACGGAGGTCCGCGTCACCCCGCTGGTCGTCCCGACCCCCTTCGCCGACGTGACGGACCTGTGGTCCCCGTTCCTGGCGGGCCAGGGCCCGGCAGGAACGTACGTCACGGGCCTGAGCCCCGACCAGCGGGACCGCCTGCGCACGGCACTCGCGGAGGCGGTCCCGCACGACCCGGAGGGCACGATCACCCTGTCGGCGCGGGCCTGGGTGGTGCGCGGGGTGCGGACCTAGGCCGCCAACGGCACCCGCCTCGTCCGTAGTACGCGTCGTGCGGGCGCAGACCGCCGGACTACGCCGCCAACGGCACCCGTCCCGTCCGCAGGACCCTCCGCGCCGAGTCCACCGCGAACACCTCGCACCCCGGGCGGGCCGAGGCCCAGGCCACGCCCTCCTCGCCCAGCGCGAAGGCCGCCGTCGCCGTCGTGTCGGCCTCCGTCAGGGTCGGGGCGACAACTGTGACGCTCATCAGGCCCGTTGCCGGCAGCCCCGTGCGGCCGTCCAGGATGTGGGCGCCCCGCTCGTAGCAGGCGGAGGTCGCCACCGCCGCGTCGGTGATGTTCAGGACCGCGCAGATCCGGTCCGCGCGCTCCGGATGCCGTATCCCCACCCGCCAGGGCCCGCCCGCGGTGACCACGTCGCCGCCCGCGTTCAGGCAGAAGCGCTCCACCCCGGCGGAGCGCAGCAATTCCGCCGCCCGCTGGACCGACCAGCCCTTGACCACCGCGCACGGGTCGAGGCCGCGTCCGGGCAGCCGTACGTCGAAGGCGCCGCCGGTGGCCACCCGGTACTCCGCGCACAGGGCGAGGACCTCGGCGAGGTCGGCGCTGACCTCGCCGGGGCCGATCTCGCCGCGGTCCAGGCGGGAGACCTCGCTGTCGGGCCGGAACGGGCTGAAGCGGGCGTCGACCTCGTGCAGCCAGGCGAAGGCGGCGGACACGGCCGCGCCGGGCACCCGTTCGTCGTCCACCCGCAGCGAGACCGGGAACCCCATCACCTGCTCGACGCGCCGCACGTCAGGCGTCCCGCGCGTCGAGGGCCGCCTGGAGGGATTCCTTGTACCCGTCGCTGGTGATCGTCGCCCCGGACACCGTGTCGATGTCCGCGCTCTGCGCCTGAAGGGTCTCCTCGATGAGCTGCGGTACGGCCGCGGTGGTCTGCGGATGGTCCGGCTGTTGCAGCATCCGCACCGAGGAGATCGCGTCGCCCTCGAAGGTCACCTCGACCTGCACGGGCCCCTTCTCGGTGTTCACCACCGAGCCCTCGATGACCAGGGCCGAGCTGCCGGAGCCGCCGGAGTCACCGGAGCCGCCGGAGGACGAGGCGGAGGGTGTGGGCGTCACCGTCCGGGCGGGGGCCGACACCTGGCCGCTCGACTCCGCCGTCGACGGCTCGTAGCGCCACAGCGGGACCAGGCCGACGGCGGTCAGGACGAGTACGGGTATGGCTCGCTTCACGATGTCCCCCTCAGCCCGCGAGGGCGAATCGCTCGAAGTGGATCTGCTGCTTGGGCACGTTCAGCTCGCGCAGGCTGCCCAGCACCGCGCGCATCATCGGCGGCGGCCCGCACAGGAAGACGTCCCGCTCGGCGATGTCCGGGACCAGCCGGACCAGTTCGGCCGGGGCCAGCTTGTCCGGGTGGACCGGACCGGTCACCAGGTGCAGCTCGGCGCCCTTGGCGAGGGCCAGTTCGCGCAGCTCGTCGTAGAGGACCGCGTCCCGCTCGGCGGCGACCCGGTAGACGACCACGGCGTGTCCGTGCAGTTCCTCCAGCAGCGCCCGGATCGGTGTGACACCGACACCGCCGGCGATGAGGACGGACTCGGGGCGGGTGCGGTGCAGGGCGGTAAAGGCGCCGTAGGGGCCCTCGGCGAACACCCGGGTGCCGGGCTTGAGATGACGCAGTCCCGCGCTTCCGGCACCGGCCGCCTTCGCGGTGAGCCGGAGGGTGCGGCCGTCGGGGGCGGCCGACAGGGAGAACGGGTTCGCCTGCCACCAGCGGTCCTTGGTCAGGAACCGCCACAGGAAGAACTGTCCGGCGCGGGCGGGCAGCCGGTCCAGGTCGCGGCCGGTGATGTACACCGAGACCACGTCGTGCGACTCGGGCACCACCGCCGAGACGGTCAGCCGGTGCCGCTGGTTCCGCCACAGCGGCAGCACCAGCCGGCCCGTGAACACCGCGCCCAGGGCGACCGCCCACAGCGTGTACCAGTAGGCGGTCGCGGCCGACGACGCGGTGAACGTCGTGCCCACCGCGACCTGGTGGGTGAAGGCCAGCACCACCGCGAGGTAGGTGTACAGATGGATGAAGTGCCAGGTCTCGTACGCCAGCCTGCGCCGCGCGGCCCGCCCGGAGACCGCCCCGACGACCATGACGATCACCAGCGCGGCGACCGCCCGCAGCACGCCCTCGACGGTCTCGGCGAGGTCGACGAGCTGGTTGACCGGGTCGAGCCCGGAGGAGTCGGCGTAGCCGAAGACGATGAACACGGCGTGCGCGAGCAGCGTCCACAGGATGCCGAAGCCGGTCCACCGGTGCCAGGAGGTCAGCCGGTCCATGCCGATCCGGCGGTCCAGCCAGGGCAGCCGGGCCACCAGCAGCAGCTGGAACGCCATCAGCAGGGCGCCGTAGAGCCCGGCGAGCCGGCCGAGGACGACCAGGGTGTTGGACGCGCCGAATCCCGCGTCGGCGAAGAAGTAGGTCACCGCGGCCGCGTTGGCGGCGAGCACGGCGTACAGGCCGGTACGGGCCACTGCCCGGGGGCGTATCGCCGTGGGGGGCGCGGGAGGTGATTGGACGGTCGTCACGGTCGGCAGCTCCTCGTGGGGGTCGGGGCCGGGATACGAGCTTGTCCGGCGGAAGCTGTCGATCACCTGTCGTACGTCTTACAAGTCACTGTCGATCTTTTTCGGGGGCCGGACCCGGTCTGGGCGAGGGGGGCCGGGTGCCGCAGTATGAGCGGGTGGAAAAAGTACGACTGCTCGTAGTGGACGACGACCCGCCGATCGCCGACCTCGTGGCGACGGTCGCCCGGTACGAGGGCTGGGACGCCGTCACCGCGAACTCCGGTGAGGAGGCGCTGCGCCGCGCCGCCGAGTTCCACCCGGACATCGTCGTGCTCGACCTGATGCTGCCGGACCTCGACGGCTTCGGCGTGCTGGACCGGCTGCGCCGCTCCGGGACGATGGTGCCGGTGGTGTTCCTGACCGCCCGCGACGGGGTCGCCGACCGGGTGGCGGGGCTGACTCGCGGCGGTGACGACTACCTGGTCAAGCCGTTCGCGGTGGAGGAGCTGATGGCCCGGCTGCGCACGGTGCTGCGGCGCAGCGCCGGGCCCGGGTTCCAGCGCTCGGTGCTGCGGGTGGGCGATCTGTCGATGGACGAGGACACCCGCGAGGTCCGCCGCGGCGAGAAGCTGATCTCCCTCACCCCGACCGAGTACGAGGTGCTGCGCTACCTCATGCGCAAGTCGCCGACCGTGCAGACCAAGGCGCAGATCCTGGACCACGTGTGGGAGTACGGCTTCGGCGGGCGCTCCAACGTGGTGGAGCTGGTGGTCAGCCGGCTGCGCCGCAAGCTCGACGACACCGGCCCACCGATGATCCACACCGTGCGCGGCTTCGGGTACGTCATCCGGCAGGCCGCCCAGTGATCGGACGGCTGCGGCGGGCGTACGGCAGACTCCGGCTCGGCACCCGGCTCGCGCTGGGACTCGGGGTGCTGGCGCTGGTGGTGTTCGCGGTCGTCGGGACGGCGCTGACGACGTACATGCGCGACTATCTGTCGGCCGAGCTGGACTCGCAGTTGGCGCACGCGCAGACCGCGCAGTCCAAGAACCTGGTGGACTACGGCTCGCTGCAGAACAAGAAGTACTACGGCTGGTACTACGCCGTGTACGACGTCTCCGGCGGCACGCCCGAACTGCGCAAGCCGGAGGCGGACACCGATCTGCCCGAGGACGTCGAGGACTTCACCGCAGCGGCGCGGGCCCGGGTGGACGCCGGAGAGGAGATCCTGCGCACCGAGTGGCTCAAGGGCGCGGGCCTGTACCGGCTGCGGGCGTGCGAGGTGAAGCCCGGGACCGTGCTGGTCAGCGCGGCGCCGCTGGAGGAGATCGAGGACACGGTCACGGAGCTGGCGACCATTCAGGCGGTGACGTTCGGTCTGGCGCTGCTGGCGCTGGTGGTCGCCGGGCGGTCGATGCTGCGGCGCGGGCTGCAGCCGCTGAGCGACATGGCGAGCACCGCGCGGGGCATCACCTCGCACGATCTGACGGACTCGGCGCGGCTTCCGGTGCGGCACGCCGCGCGCGGCGGCGGGCCCGAGGTGGAGGAACTGCGGACCGCGTTCAACACGATGCTGGAGCACATCGACGAGTCCCTCGCGGTGCGCACGGAGGCCGAGCAGCGGCTGCGCCGCTTCGTCGCGGACGCCTCGCACGAGCTGCGCACACCGCTGATGTCGGTGCGCGGGTACGCGGACCTCTTCCAGTACGCGGCGGCCAACGAGCCCGAGGAGCGCGACAAGCACCTGGCGCGGCTGCGGGCGGAGGCGGCCCGGATGGGGTTCCTGCTGGACGACCTGCTGCTGCTCGCGCGCCTGGACGCGGCGGAGGTGCAGACGCCGTTGCGGCCCCGTGAGACGGATCTGGTGGAGCTGGTCCAGCAGGCGGCGGACGCCTTCCGGGCGAGCCACCCGGACCACCCGCTGACCGTGCTGCCGGGCCCGGCGACGCTGACCGCGCGGGCGGACCCGCAGCGCATCCGGCAGGTCCTGGACAACCTCCTCACCAACGCCTCCGTGCACACCCCGCCCGGTACGGAGGTCTCGGTGGCGGTGTCGGCCGCGGAGGGCACGGCCCGCATCCGGATCGCGGACGCGGGTCCGGGCATCCCGGCCGCGGACCGGGATCGGGTCTTCGACCGCTTCTACCGCGTGGACAAGGCCCGCAGCCGGGACCGGGGCGGCAGCGGTCTGGGCCTGGCGGTGGCGGCGTCGCTGGTGCGGGCGCACGGCGGCGGGATCGACCTGGCGAGCGAGCCGGGTGCGACGGTCTTCACGGTGTCGCTCCCGACCGCCGGGCCGCCGGATCTTACGGACCCGTGACGCGCGGGCGCAGCGCGCCCTTCCGTCCCGGTCCCCGCCCTAGCGTGAGGACATGCGCGTACTGGTCACCGGCGGTGCCGGTTTCATCGGATCCCATGTCGTGAGGGCACTGGCGGACAGCGGCCACGAGCCCGTGGTGTACGACGTGCGGGCGGACCCCGCCGCGGACGTACGCGACCCGGACGCCGTGCGCCGGGCCCTGGCCGGGGTGGACGCGGTGTGCCACCAGGCGGCGATGGTCGGCCTCGGCACGGGCTTCGCGGACGCCCCGGAGTACGTCTCCCGTAACGACCTGGGCACGGCGGTCCTGCTCGCCGCCATGGCCGAGGCGGGCGTACGGCGCCTGGTGCTGGCCGGTTCGATGGTGGTCTACGGCGAGGGCCGCTATACCTGCGCCCGGCACGGCGACGTCCGCCCGGGCCCGCGCGCGGTGCCGGACCTGGAGGCGGGCCGCTTCGAACCGCGCTGCCCCCGGTGCGGGGCCGAACTGGCACCGGGACTGGTCGGCGAGGACGCCCCGGCCGACCCCCGCAACGTCTACGCCACCACCAAGCTCGCGCAGGAGCATCTGGCCGCTTCCTGGGCGCGGGTGACGAACAGTCGGGCGATCTCGCTGCGGTACCACAACGTCTACGGCCCGGGCATGCCCCGCGACACCCCCTACGCCGGAGTCGCGTCCTTCTTCCGCTCGGCCCTGGCCCGGGGTGAGGCTCCCCGGGTCTTCGAGGACGGCCGCCAGCGCCGGGACTTCGTGCACGTACGGGATGTGGCGAGGGCCAACCTGGCCGCCCTGGAGTCCCCGCCGCCCCCGGGCACCCTCCTCCCCCTGAACACCGGCAGCGGCGAGCCGCACACGGTCGGCGAGATGGCCCGGGCCCTGGCCGCGGCGTACGGCGGTCCCGCCCCGGTGACCACCGCCGAGTACCGCCTGGGCGACGTCCGCCACATCACGGCCGACTCCGCCCGGCTGCGGGCCGAGCTGGGCTGGAAGCCGGAGGTGTCCTTCGCGGAGGGGATGCGGGAGTTCGCGCGGGAGGAGTGACCGCTACGGGGCCGTACCTAGGCGTCCGCCGTGGGCAGTACCACCTCGAACCGGCACCCTCCGGGGATGTTCCGTACCGTCGTCCGGCCCTGGTGGGCCTCCACGATGCCGCGGACGATCGCCAGCCCGAGTCCCGCTCCCGCCGGGGGCGTGCGCGCGTCCGTGCCGCGCCAGCCGGTGTCGAAGACGCGGGGCAGGTCCTCCTCGGGGATGCCCCCGCAGCCGTCGGTGACGGAGAGGAGGACGCCGTCGGGGACGCGTTCGGCGGCGATGGCGACGGTGCCGTCGGAGGGGGTGCGGCGGATGGCGTTGATGAGGAGGTTGCCGAGGACGCGGCTCATCTCCTTGCCGTCCACCTCCACCGGCACCGGTTCCACGCGGTCGCCGACCAGGCGGACCCCGTGCTCGCGGGCGAGCGGGTCCGCGCCCGCCAGGGCGTCGCCGACCAGGTCGTACAGGGAGATCCTGGTGGGGGTCAGGGCCAGGGCGCCCGCGTGGATGCGGGAGAGTTCGAAGAGGTCGCCGACCATGGAGTTGAGGCGTTCCACCTCGGTGCGGATCTGCTTGAGGTAGCGGTCGGGGTCGGCGGCCACCCCGTCCTCCAGGGCCTCGGACATGGCGCGCAGACCGGCCAGCGGGGTCCGCAGGTCGTGGGAGATCCAGGCGACCAGTTCACGGCGCGAGGACTCCAGGGCGCGCTCGCGCTCCCTGGACTCGGCCAGGCGGGCGCTGGTGGCCTCCAACTCCCGGCTCAGCGCCGCCAGTTCGGCCGTCGCCGGTCCGTCCGGCGACGTGAAGGCGCCGCCGTCGCCGAAGGAGCGGGCGGCGTCGGCCAGGGCGCGGCTGCGGGCGACGACCCAGCGGCCCAGCAGCAGGGCGGTGGCCAGGGAGACCACGGCGGCCATGGCGACGACCAGGGTGACCACCTTCAGGTCGTGTTCGGACAGGAACATCGCCTGCGCGACCGCCAGGGTGCCCGCGAGCATCGCGGTGACCGCGACGGCGGCGACGACCGTGAGGTGCACGGCCAGGGAGCGGCGCCGGATCAGCAGCAGGACCGCCGCGCCCAGGACCCCGGCCGCGGTGGCGCCCAGGAAGGCGAACAGGGCGATGAGGAGCGTGTCGCGCACGGTCAGCCCTCCTCGAACCGGTAGCCGACGCCCCACACGGTCTGGATCAGCCGGGGCCGGGCCGGGTCGTCCTCGATCTTGCCGCGCAGCCTGCGCACATGGACGGTGACGGTCGACAGGTCGCCGAAGTCCCAGCCCCACACGTCCCGCATCAGGTCCTCCCGGCTGAACACCCGCCCGGGGTGCCGGAGGAAGAACGTGAGCAGGTCGAACTCACGGATGGTGAGGGCGAGTTCGGTGCCGCCCTTCTGGGCGCGGCGGGCATCGGGATCGACGGTCAGACCCGCCGCCCGCAGCAGTCCCGAGGGCTGCGCGGGGCGCACCCGGCGCAGTACGGACTCGACGCGCAGGACGAGTTCGCGGGGGCTGAAGGGCTTGGTGACGTAGTCGTCGGCGCCGACCTCCAGGCCGAGGATGCGGTCGTCCTCGTCGCCGCGCGCGGTGAGCATGATGACCGGCACCGGGCCCTGTCCGCGCATCCGGCGGCACACCTCCAGGCCGTCCATGCCGGGCAGCATCAGGTCCAGGACGACGAGGTCCGGCCAGTGCTCGGCGGCCCGGGCGAGGGCGTCGGGGCCGTCGCCCGCGCGGTCCACGGCGTATCCGGCGCGGTCGAGGTACCCGGAGACCACCTCGGCGACGGTCGGGTCGTCGTCGACGACGAGGATCCGGGGCTGCTGCTGTTCCATGCCGCCAGCGTCGCACCACGCGCGCGCGAATGCCCCCGTCACCAGGGAACGTCCTGCTTTCGTAAGAAGTCGGCGCGGCAGGCCGACGTCCGCGTTTCGTAAGAAGCCGCTGTCCGTTATACCCGTTTCGCGCTCGTAGGGTGAGCCGTGTGACGACCTCTCCCCCTTCAGATCCGGACCCGGTGTCCGTCGATGTCGTACTGCCCTGTCTCGACGAGGCCGAGGCCCTGCCGTGGGTGCTGGAGCGCATCCCGCCCGGCTGGCGCGCGCTCGTCGTCGACAACGGCTCCACGGACGGCTCCGCCGCAGTCGCCGCCGCGCTCGGCGCGACCGTCGTACGCGAGGAGCGGCGCGGGTTCGGCGCCGCCTGCCACGCGGGCCTGACCGCCGCCACCGCCGATGTGGTCTGCTTCTGCGACTGCGACGCCTCCCTCGACCCCGCCGACCTGGTGCCCTTCGTGGACCGGATCCGCTCCGGCGAGGCCGACCTGGTGCTCGGCCGGCGCCGCCCGCGGGCCCGCGGTGCCTGGCCCGCCCACGCCCGCGCCGGGAACCTCGCCCTGTCCCACCTGCTGCGCCGCCGCACCGGCCTGCGCCTGCACGACCTCGGCCCGCTGCGCGCCGCCCGCCGCGAGGCCCTCCTCGGCCTCGGCCTGACCGACCGCCGCAGCGGCTACCCGCTGCAGATGGTGGTCCGGGCCGCCGACGCGGGCTGGCGGATCGCCGAGTACGACGTGCCGTACCTGCCGCGCACCGGCGCCTCCAAGGTGACCGGCACCTGGCGGGGCACCTGGCAGGCGGTGCGGGACATGAGCCGGGTGCTCGCGGAGCGGGAGGAGGCGCACGCGTGACCACACTGCTGGTGATCGCCAAGGAACCCCGCCCCGGCCGGGTGAAGACCCGGCTCACCCCGCCGTTCACTCCCGAGGAGGCCGCCGCGCTGGCCGAGGCCGCACTCGCGGACACGCTGGACGCGGTGGCCCGTACACCCGCCGAGCGGCGGGTCCTGGTCCTGGACGGTGAGCCCGGACCCTGGCTGCCCGCCGGGTTCGAGGTCGTCCCGCAGTGCGCGGGCGGCCTGGACGAACGCCTCGCCGCCGCCTTCGCGAGGTGCACGGGCCCCGCCCTGCTCATCGGCATGGACACCCCGCAGGTGACCCCGGAGCTGCTGAGCGTCGACTTCGACGGCTGCGACGCCTTCTTCGGCCCGGCCGCGGACGGCGGCTTCTGGGCGCTGGGCCTGGCCGCGCCCGACCCGTCGCTGGTCCGCGGCGTGCCGATGTCGACCCCGCACACGGGCGCCGCCCAGCGCGACCGACTCGCGGGACTGCGGGTACGGGAACTGCCCGTGCTGCGGGACGTGGACACCGCCTCCGACGCCCACTCGGTGGCCCGGGAAGCGGCGGGCGGACGGTTCGCCTCGCTGCTCGGCACGCTGACCGCGGCGGGCCGCCGATGAGCACGGTACGGGTCGTACGGCCGCGCGCCCAGGCCGGTGCCTGGTCCGACGGCGATCCCTACGCCGCCGCCCTGCGTACCGGCCGCGGCCCGCTGTTCCTGTGCCGCGCCGACGGCTGGCTGCTGCCGCTGGACGTGGAGCGCTGGTGCGCGGCGGCCGACGCGGTGGACCTTCAGGTGCTGCGCCGCTGCGAGGGCGCCGTGCTGGACGTCGGCTGCGGACCGGGACGGCTGGTGGCGGCACTGGGCGCGCAAGGGGTGCCCGCGCTCGGCATCGACGTCAGCGAGGAGGCCGTGGCGCGCACGGTGCGGCTCGGCGGACAGGCCCTGCGCCGCTCGGTCTTCGACCCGCTGCCGGCGGAGGGCCGCTGGGGCACCGCCCTGCTCATCGACGGCAACGTCGGCATCGGCGGCGACCCGGCCGCCCTCCTCGACCGGATGTCCCAACTCCTGTGCGGGGACGGCCTGTTGATCGTGGAGACGGTGCCGGGTCTGGACCTCGACGAGCGGGTGCTGGTGAGGGTGACCGACGCCCGGGGCGCCACCGGCACCCCGTTCCCGTGGGCCCGGCTCGGCACGCCGGCCCTGCTGCGCCTGGCACAGCGGGCCGGCTGGCGGGCCGAGGGTCAGTGGACGGTCGGCGGACGCTCCTTCGCCGCCCTGCGCAACCGCAGCACGAACAGCAGAGCCGAACCGCCGAACAGCACGGCCGTGACGATCAACCACCGGGCCAGGAAGCCGTCCGGGGACAGCGCGGTCGCCGAGCGGTAGCGGTCCGCGACCTGACCGGTGATCAGCGGGAACCACACGAGCAGCAGCAGCGCGGAGAGCGCGGCGGGCACCCGTACGTACATCACGTGCCGTCCCGCCGCCGCCCCGAGCGCCCGGTCCGCCGCCGCGTACAGCGGCAGCAGCACCAGGTCGTGCAGGACGGCGGCGCCCACGAACCACAGCGCGATCTGGAACCAGTCGCCGTCCAGGAGCCGTACGCCCGCGTATCCGGCGAGCGCGAACGAGCAGGCGAGCAGCAGGATCTGCAGCGGGCTCCCCAGCGGAAGCGTCGGGATCCTCGATCGCATCACAGGTCTCCGAAGGTCAGCTTGGCCACCCACTTGGTATTGAGCACGCCGGGCGCGGCGGGCACGATGATCCGGGCCGGGTGGCCGTGGTCGGGGGACAGGTCCTCGCCGTTGACGGTCAGGGCGAGCAGGGAGCGCGGGTCGGCGACCTGGTTGGCGCGCAGGGCGGCCCGGCGGAAGGCGCCGCGCTGTTGCAGCGACTCCACGAACACATCGGGGACGGAGTCCTCGTAGCCCACCAGCGCGGCGAGGTCGCGCAGCCGTACCCCGCGCCACCACTGGTCGGAGGTGGACCAGCCCTCGACGCAGGCGATGGGCAGGGCCGCGCTGTGCTGCTCCATGGCGAGCAGGTCGGCGCGGCTGAGCCGGACGGTGCCGGTGCGGCCGACGACGACCAGGCGCCAGGCCTCGTCGTCGGTGTCGGCGGGGCGGATACCGGCGTACGCGGCGGTCTTGTTGATCTGGAAGCCGTTCGGGCCGTCGCCGGGGTCGGCGGGGCCGTGCGGGGCGAGCAGCGCCGTGAAGCGCAGGCTGTCGGTGTTCTGTCCAACGCTGGTGACGAACAGCAGCGCCGAGCCGCCGCCCACGAACCACAGGGCGCCGCGCCGGGAGACGGTCGGCTCGGCGGGGCTCTCGGGTACGAGGTCGTTCTTCTCCTCCCGGATCTGCCGCAGATTGCGCAGCGCCGTCGGCATCTTGAGCGCGGCGTGGGCGAGGAAGGCGGCGAAGAAGACCCAGGCGCCGTAGAAGTGCAGGGGGTAGAAGGAGCCCGGGAAGACGTAGTTCAGCTGGACGTTGAACACGCCGGTGACGAACTCGAACAGCGCGCCGCCGACCAGGAGCAGCAGCGAGAGCCGTTCCAGGGCGTGGGCGACGGACCGGGCGGGCGGCAGCGTGAACAGGCGCGGCACGACCGACCACAGCTTGGCCAGCAGGACGGGGATCAGGGTGAGGCCGAGGGTGACGTGGACGCCCTGGTTGAGCCGGTACAGCCAGTGCGGATCGGTCGGCCAGGAGAACAGGTAGAAGCCGAGGATGCCCTTGTCCGGGGTCTTGTCGTTCACCGGCGCGAGATCGGGGTTGTAGGCCGCGTACGACAGCAGGCCCGTCACGAACAGCACCGTGATCCCGCCGAGCAGGACCATGCCGAGCACCGAGGTGAGCCAGGGACCGCGCAGCGGGCTGCGCCAGAAGCCGGGTGAGAAGGGAGACCGTTCCAGGGAACGCCCGAGGGACCTTTTCATGCTGCGACCGTAGGCCGGAAAAGGGCCCCTGAAGGGGCTGCGAACCATGACGAAACGCTGACATCACCGCCTGTCAGCCGTCCGGTCGCCGTCCGCGGTCCTAGCGTGCTGACGTGATCCGTGAACCCTCCCGTGACCTCCGCCGCGACCTGTACGCCGCCGGGGCCGCCGCGCTGCTCGTGGCGGTCGCCGCCGTCCTCGGCACCGCCATCCAGCACCGTGACGGCACCCTCCGCGTCAACTGGCCGCCCCTGCTGGCGCGCTGGGACCCGCATCTCGGCCCCGGCACCCCGGCGGCGCTCGCGGTCGCGGTGGCGGTGGTGGTGTACGGCCCACCGCTCGCCGCCCGACTGCCGTGGCGGGGCCTGCTGTTCACGGCCTGGGGCACGGGCACGGCGTGGATCCTCTCGCTGGCCCTGATCGACGGCTGGCACCGCGGCATCGCCCGCCGCCTGACAACCCGCTACGAATATCTCCAGGTCATCGACCGCTTCCAGGACATCCCGGCCACACTGCGCACCTTCACCGACCACATCCTCCTCGGCTCCCCCGACAACTGGCCGGCGCATGTGGCGGGCCATCCCCCGGCCGCCACGCTCACCTTCGTCTACCTGGACCGGATCGGCCTGGGCGGCGGTGCCTGGGCGGGCATGTGGTGCGTCGTGCTCGGCGCGACGGCCGCGGTCGCGATTCTGGTCACCGTCCGCGCCCTCGCCGACGAACAACTCGCCCGCCGCGCGGCGCCGTTCGTGGTCCTGGCCCCGGGCGCGGTGTGGCTGGGCGCGTCGGCGGACGCGTACTTCGCGGCGGTGGCGACCTGGGCGGTGGCGCTGCTGGCGCTGGCCGTGACCGGCCGGCACACCCCGTGGACGGCCTTCGGCTCGGGCCTGCTGTTCGGCCTGACGCTGTACTTGTCGTACGGCCTGACCCTGTACGCGGTCCTCGCGGCGACGGTCCTGCTGCTGGGCCGGTCCCGGGCCCGCCCCCTGCTGTACGCGATCCCCGGCTTCCTGGTGATCCCGCTGCTCTTCACGGGCTTCGGCTTCTTCTGGTGGGAGGCCTACGACACCCTGGTCACCCGCTACTACCAGGGCGCGGGCGGAGTCCGCCCGCAGTCCTACTGGGTCTGGGCCAACCTGGCCTGCCAGGTCCTGGTGACGGGCCTGGCGACAGCGGCGGGCCTGCGCCGCACAGCCACCACACTCCTGCACGAGAAACGCGGCCCCCGGTTCCGCCTGGCCCTCCTGACCGCCGCCGCCCTGACCGCGATGCTCGTCGCGGACCTGTCGGGCATGAGCAAGGCGGAGACGGAACGCATCTGGCTCCCGTTCGCCCTGTGGCTCATCCCGTCCTGCGCCCACCTGCCGTCCCCGCGCGCCTGGCTGGCGGCCCAGGCGAACCTGGCGCTGCTGATCAACCACCTGCTGTTCACGGGCTGGTGACGCCCTACGGCAACGGCTGCTCCGTCCAGATGATCTTGCCGTGCGGGGTGTACCGCGTGCCCCAGCGCTCGGTGAGCTGGGCCACCAGGAACAGACCGCGTCCGCCCTCGTCCTCGGTGCGGGCGCGGCGCAGCCGCGGGGAGGTGTTGCTGCCGTCGGAGACCTCGCAGATCAGGGCACGGTCGCGCAGCAGCCGGAGCTGGAGGGGGCCGGTGGCGTACCGGATGGCGTTGGTGACCAGTTCGCTGGCGACCAGTTCAGTGGTGAAGGCGAGGTCGGACAGGCCCCAGGCGGCGAGCTGTTCGGTGACCATGGCGCGGGCCCGGGAGACGACGGAGGGGTCGCTGGGCAGGTCCCACTGGGCGACCCGGTCGGACCCGAGGACGTGGGTGCGGGCGACCAGCAGGGCCACGTCGTCGCCGGGGCGGGCCGGGAGCAGGGCGTCGAGGACGGCCTCGCAGGTGTCCTCGGGGCTGCGGCCGGGGTGGGCGAGCACGGTGCGCAGCCGGTCGAGCCCGGCGTCGATGTCGCGGTGCCGGTCCTCGACCAGCCCGTCGGTGTAGAGCACCAGCTGGCTGCCCTCGGCCAGTTCCAGCTCGGCCGTCTCGAACGGCATCCCGCCCAGCCCGAGCGGTGGCCCGGACGGCAGGTCGACGAAGTCCACGGTGCCGTCGGGGGCGACGACCGCGGGCAGCGGGTGCCCGGCGCGGGTGAGGGTGCAGCGCCGGGACACCGGGTCGTACACGGCGAACAGGCAGGTCGCGCCGATGCTCCAGCTCTCCGCCGAGGACTTCTCCAGCGCCCAGCCCTCGCCCCGGTCGAGCCGTCCGACCAGGTCGTCGAGGTGGGTGAGGACTTCGTCGGGCGGCAGGTCGAGGGCGCAGAAGTTGTGCACGGCCGTCCGCAGCCGCCCCATGGTCGCGGCGGCGTGCAGCCCGTGCCCGACGACGTCCCCGACCACCAGCGCCACCCGGGCCCCGGAGAGCGGGACGACGTCGAACCAGTCACCGCCGACCGCGGCCTGCGCGGGCAGGTACCGGTAGGCGACCTCGACCGCGCTCTGCTCGGGCCGCCCCCTCGGCAGCAGGCTGCGCTGGAGGGTGAGGGCGGTGTTGTGCTCGCGGGTGAAACGGCGGGCGTTGTCGATGCACATCGCGGCCCGCCCGCCCAGCTCCTGGGCGAGGGAGAGGTCGTCGCCCTCGAAGGGCTCGGGGTTGGCGCACCGGTAGAAGCTGACCACGCCGAGCGTGGCGCCGCGGGCCCGCAGCGGCACCGTGATCAGGGAGTGCGTCCCGGCCGCGAGCACCCGCTCCAGCCGTACCGGGTCCTGCGCGAACCAGCCCAGCGCCTCCGACAGCACCGGCTCCAGCACCGCCCGCCCGCTCTCCAGACTGCGCGCCTGCGGGGTGGAGCTGACGTACGAGAAGGCGTCGCCGACGTGGTAGAGCCGCGGTTCGTCGTTGCGGCTGCGCAGGGCGACCCGGCGCAGCGGGCTGTCCCCGCCGAGCACCTCCGGCTCCTCGCCGTTCAGCACCGCGTCGGGCAGGTCGACGGCGGCGAAGTCGGCGAAGCGGGGCACGGCGATCTCGGCGACCTCCTCGGCGGTGCGGGTGACGTCGAGGGTGGCGCCGATCCGGATCCCGGCCTCGTGCAGCAGCTCCAGCCGACGGCGGGCCAGCAGGGCGAGCCGTCCGACGCCGGGCTCCCCGACGAGGACCAGTCGCCCGGGGGTGTCACCCGCAGACGGGGACGACACGACATGCGCGGTACCCGGGTGCGGGGTGAGGGCCTGGGCGAGGTCCGCGGTCGGATCGGCCCACGCCATCCGGTGTGTGTGGTCGGCGACGCGGCTGTGGCTCCCCCCTCCGGGCGTGTGCGGGCCCGGCGGATGCCCGGCCGGGGCCCTGGTGCCGACACCGAGGTCGACCGGGGTGGGATGGCCCAGGATGCGGGCCTCGACGACGACACCGGACTCCCCGGACGCGCCGACGACCGGCCGGCGCAGCAGGATGGCGGACCGGCCGCCGGTCAGGTTCACCTCGTCGAGCGTGCGGTGCGGCGAGGCGAGCAGCGCCTCGGCCTTCTCGCGCAGGACGGCCAGGTCGATCCGGCCGAGTCCGGCGACGCCGTCCAGGCCCGCGCCCGTGTCCGCGGTGGCCTGCCGGTAGGCGGCGAGCAGCGCCCGCTCCCGTTCGGTGGAGGCCTCCAGCAGCCGGGCCTCGATGGCCTGGGCGGCCTCCTTGACCAGCCGGAGCATGATCGCGTCGCCGTCGTCGCGCAGGCAGCTCAGGTCCAGGACGGCCTCGATGCGCCCGCTGAGCGGGTCCCGGATCGGGGCGCCCGCGCAGGCGAAGGGCTGCAGACAGTCGGCGAAGTGCTCACGCCCGACGACCTGGACGGGCCCGCGCTCGACGAGTGCGGTGCCGACGCCGTTGGTGCCCGCCGATTCCTCGGACATGTCGAAGCCGGGGGCGAAGTGCACGCTGTCGAGCCGGGCGAGCAGCTCCCGGTTCCCGCCGAGGCGCTTGACCATCCAGCCCTGTCCGTCACAGAGAGCGACGGTGGTACCGAGTTCGGAGAGGGAGTCGGCGAGCTTGCGCAGCACGGGTTCGGCGGCGCGCATGAACCGCTCGTCGAGGGCCACGTCGGGCTCGTAGGGGATGTAGAGCCGCCCCGGTTCCAGACCGGCGGCCCGGCACCGCTTCCAGGACGCCAGCACGGGGTCCCGGACGTCCGAGTCGACGCGGGCGCCGGCGAGGAATCGTTCATGGGCATCGACGAGTCCGCCAATGTCGTCCCAGGCGACGGACAACGGCCTCACTTCCCTCAAGCGATTTCACCCTAGACCCTTTGTGACCCACCTCACAACAGACGGTGAGGCAGGCCGGGGGCCCGCTCGGTGACGTGCCCAGCCTCCACCACGACGGTCCGATGCGCGAGCCGAGCGGTCTGTGGATCATGGGTGATCAGTACGAGGGACAGTCCGGGGCGGTCCGCGGGCAGCCCGGCGAGCAGGTCGAGCAGGGCACGCCGTGTGACCGTGTCGAGCCCGGAGGTGATCTCGTCGCAGACCAGGACCCGGGGCCGGGCGAGCAGGGCGCGGGCAAGGGCGGCGCGTTGCAGCTCACCGCCGGAGAGGGCACCGGGGCGGCGGCGGGCGAGGGCGTGGGTGAGCCCGAGCCGGGCGAAGGTGTCCAGGGCCTCGGCACGCGCCGCGTGCGCGTCGGTGCCGCGCAGGCGGACGGCGGTACGGGCGACCTGGTCCAGCACCGGGCGGTGCTCGTCGAAGGCGGCGCGGGCGTCCTGGAAGACGTACTGGACGGCGGCTAGCCGCTCCCGGTCCCGGTGCCGCAGACTGCGCGGGAGCGGGACGCCGTCGAGCAGGACCGTGCCGTCATGGTGCCGGTGCAGGCCCGCCAGACACCGCCCGAGGGTGGTCTTGCCACTCCCGGACCGCCCGACGACGGCCAGGCACTCGCCCGCCCGCAAGGCAAGCCGGGGCACGCGCAGCACGGGGGTACGGCCGTGCACGGCGGTGAGCTCCCGCACCTCCAGCACGGTCCGCCCGATGCCGTCGCCGTCGGCGGGCGGAATCCCGTCAACGCCACACACGATGCCGTCACCGTCCACGGGCGGGACCCCTTCAGCGCCGGGCCCAATCCCGCCACCGTCCACGGGCAGCACTCCCTCAACGCCGCGCCCGACACCGCCACCGCCACCGCCACCGCCACCGCCCACGGGCAGCACCCCCTCAACGCCGCGCCCAATCCCGCCACCGTCCACGGGCAGCACTCCCTCAACGCCGCGCCCAACACCGCCACCCACAGGCAGCACCCCTTCAGCGCCGCGCCCAACACCACCGCCCACAGGCAGCACCCCTTCAGCGCCGCGCCCAACACCGCCACCCACAGGCAGCACCCCTTCAGCGCCGCGCCCAACACCGCCACCATCCGCGGGCAGGACCCTCTCAACGCCACACCCGATCCCGCCACCGCCCGCGGGCGGGCCCCCCTCTGCGTCGAGCAGCCGCCGCGTCCACTCGTGCCGGGGGGCCCGCCACAGCCGTTCGGTGGGCCCGGACTCGACGACGCGCCCGGCCCGCATCACCAGCACCTCGTCGGCGAGTGCCCGCACCACGTCGAGGTCGTGGCTGAGCAGGACGACGGCGATTCCGCGCGCCGCGACCGCCGCGAACCGCTCCGCGATCTGCCGCTTGGTCTCCGGGTCCTGCCCGGTGGTGGGTTCGTCGGCGACGACGACCCGGGGCCGGGGCAGCAGGGCCTGGGCCAGCACGATCCGCTGCTGCTGTCCGCCGGAGAGCTGGTGCGGATAGCGCCGCAGCAGCGCCTCCCCCTCCGGGAGCCGGGCGTCGGCGAGGGCCTGCTCGATGTCGCCGCGGTCCCGGCCGTGGGCGCGGGCGATGTCCCGCAGCAGCACCCCGACCCGCAGCGCCGGATGGAGCACGGCACCGGGATGCTGCGGCACATACCCCACAGCACCGGGCGCCCGACGCACCTCCCCGCTGACCCGCGCCCCGGCCGGGTACTCGCCCAGCAGGGCGAGCCCGGTGGTGGTCTTCCCGCTCCCGGAGGCCCCGACCAGCGCGACGACCCGGCCGGGCGGCACCCGCAGACGCACCCCGTCCACGAGGGCACGCCCACCGACCTCGACCCGCAGATCCCGGATCTCGGCGACCAGCTCTCGGCTCATGACCGCACCCGGCCCTTCTTCTCCAGCGCCGCGTCGAACAGCAGGTTCACCCCGGTCGTGAGCCCCACGACCAGCACCGCGGGCACCACCACCGCCCACGGCTGGACGAACAGGCCCGTGCGGTTCCGGTCGACCATGACGGCCCAGTCCGCCGCGTCCGGCGCGACACCGACGCCGAGGAAGGCCGCCGTGGAGACCAGGTACAGCACTCCCGTCAGCCGGACGCCGACATCCGCGGCGAGGGTGCGCAGGGCACTGCGGGTGACGTAGGAGACCGCCACCCGCCACCAGCTCTCGCCCTGCATGCGCAGTGCCTCGACGGCGGGCCGGGATGCCGCCTCACCGGCCGCCGCGCGCACGATGCGGGCGGCGTCGGGCACGTTGACCAGGGCGACGAGCAGGGCGAGCCCCACCGCTCCGGGTTCGGTCACGGAGGCCACCAGCAGGATCAGCAGCAGCGACGGCACGGCGAGCAGCACGTCCAGGGGCCGCATCAGCACCTCCTCCAGCCACCGCGCGTGCGTGAGCGCGGCGAGGAGACCCACCGGTACGGCGGCCAGGTAGCTCAGAGCCGTCGCCGCCAGCGCCGTCACCACGACCGTACGGCCGCCCAGCAGCACCTGCCGCCACACGTCCCGGCCGACGAAGTCCGTGCCGAGCCAGTGGCCGTCGCCGACCGCGAAGGACACGGTCCGCGGACCGGGCGGACCGGCGAACAGGGGGCCCAGAAGGGCCAGCGCCAGGGGTACGGCGACCACGACCCCGCCGAGTACGAAGCGGCGGCCGGTCATGCCGCCACCTCCGCCCTCGGCGTCAACCGGTGTGCGATCAGGTCCGCGCCCAGGTTGAGCACGACCGTCAGCACCCCGAACACCACGGCGAGCCCCTGCACGACGGGCACGTCGCGTTCGGCGACGGCATTCAACAGGACCGTTCCCAGGCCGGGGATCACGAACAGGGCCTCCACGACGACGACCCCGCACAGCAGCCAGTCCGCGGTGCGGGCGAGCTGCTGCACGGCCGGGGCGGCGGCCCCGGGCAGGGCGTGCCGCCACAGGATGCGGCGCTCGGGGATGCCGTAGCGGCGGGCGTGGGCGGTGTACGGCGCGGCGAGGGCGTCGACCATCCCGGCCCTGACCAGACGGCTGAGCGAGCACACGGGGCGGGCGAGCAGCACCAGGACCGGCAGGACGAGGGCGGCGGGGTGGCCGAGCAGATCGGTGCCGTAGCCGACGGCGGTGGGCGGCAGCCACGCCAGTCTCAGCGCGAACACCGTCACCAGGAGCACGCCGAGGGCGAACTCGGGCACCGCGTACACGGCCAGGGAGACGGAGCTGATCAGCCGGTCCAGGGCGCCTCCCGCGCGGCGGGCGGCGAGGACGCCGAGGCCGAAGCCGACGGGGACCAGCAGGGCCAGGGTGAGCCCGGCGAGCAGCAGCGTCGGGCCGAACCCGTCGGCGAGGTACCGCGTCACCGGGCGGCCGGACGTGAGGGACGTGCCCAGGTCGCCGTGGAGCAGCCCGGCCGCCCAGTCGGCCAGCCGCTCGTGGGCGGGCCGGTCCAGCTCCAGGGTCTGGCGGAGCGCGGCGATCCGGGCCGGGTCGGGCTGGTCCCCGGCGAGGGCGATCGCCGCGTCGCCGGGGAGCGCCTCGGTGAGCCCGAAGACCAGCAGCACCACGGCCACGGTCTGCACCGCGCCGAGCAGCAGCCGCCGGGCCACGAAGGAACCGGCACTCACGCCAGCCAGACCTTGTCGAACCGCGCCCAGTCGAGCGTGTTGGCGGGCGCGTTCGCCTCAACACCCTTGACGTTCTTCGCCGTTCCGATGATCCAGTCCGCGAACCCCCAGATCAGGAAGCCCCCTTCGGCGTACAGGCGGCGCTGCATCCGCTCGTACAGGGCCGCGCGTTCGGCCTTGTCCCGGGTGGACTGCGCCTGGCGGTAGAGGGTGTCGAAGTCGGCGTGCCGCCAGTGCGTGGCGTTGGTGGTGGAGTCCGTCAGCAGCCGCTGGGAGATGTGCGCCTCGATGGGCATGGCGCCGGACCGGTAGCAGCACAGGGTGCCGGAGTCGAGGATGTCGCTCCAGTAGGAGTCCTTGCTGCCCATACGGACGTCGACGGTGACGCCGGCCTTCGCCGCCTGGTCGCGGAAGATCCCGGCGGCCTCGGTGAATCCGGCGGCCACGGCGGAGGTGTCGAGGCTGACCCGGAGCTTCTCGGCGCCGGCCTTCTTCAGCAGCGCCCTGGCCCGGTCGAGGTCCTGTGTGCGCTGGGGCAGGGAGTCGGCGTAGTACTCGTACCCCTTGCCGAAGAGGTCGTTGCCGATCTGCCCCGCGCCGGAGAGTGCCCCGTCGACCAGCTCCTTGCGGTCGGCGATGAGGAAGAACGCCTCGCGCACCCGTTTGTCGTCGAAGGGCGGGCGGTCGGTCTTCATGCAGAAGGCCTGCATGGCGCTGCCCCGCAGCCGCACCATCTCGATCCGCCCGCGGCCCTGGTGGGCGCGGGCGGTGGTGGGGTTGAGCTCGTGGGCGTACTCGACCTGTCCGCCGAGCAGGGCGTTGACGCGGGCGGACTCCTCGTTGGCGACGACGATCTCCAGCTCGTCGAGGTGGGGGGCGCCCTCCCAGTAGTCGTCGAACCGGCGGAAGAGCGCGGACCGTCCGGGCGCGAACGACACGAACCGGAACGGCCCGGATCCGACCGGCCGGCGGTCGAAGTCGTCGGCGCCCTCGGGCACGATGTACGCCCCGAACGCCGCGAGGACATTGGGGAATTCGGCCGTGGGCCGCTTCAGCACGAACTCCACGGTCCGGTCCCCGACGGCACGGCTGGCGTCGAGGTCGATGGGCTCCAGGGAGGCCTTGGCGCGGAACGCCTGCTTCGGGTCGGCGATCCGGCGGTAGCTGTGCAGGACGTCGCGCGCGGTGACCTGCTTGCCGTTGTGAAAGGTGGCCTGACGGAGCGTCACCTGCCAGCGGTCGAGGCCCTTGTCGGGCTCCCACTTCTCCGCGAGGCGGGGCCGCGCGGACAGGTCGGCGCCGAAGTCGGCGAGCTTGTCGTAGAGGGCCTTGGCGCGGGCGGCGTCGGCGAACAGGTTCGCCTTGTGCGGGTCGAGGGTCTCGCTCGCACCGCCGCCCGCGAAGGCGGCCCGCAGCCGGCCGCCCCGCCTGGTGTTCTTCGGGTCGGTGTCGCCGCCGCTGTCGCAGCCGACGACGGTCAGGGCGGCGGCCCCTGCGGTGGCGGCGAGGAAGCCGCGTCGGCGCAGGCCGGGGAGGCGTTCGTCGTGCATGTCTGTGTCCTCTGGGGGTTGTTCAGGCGGTACGGAGGCGGGCGACCAGGTGCAGCCGGTCGGCGTCGGTCGTCGAGCCGGGCAACCGGCCCTCCCGCCAAGGGGGTTCGGTGCGCGGGCCGGGCCCGTCGTGGAGTTCGAGCACGTCGAAGCCGTGCGCGGTGAGGAAGTGCCGCAGCTCCTGCGGGAACAGCAGCCGCCAGGCGGAGTGCTGCACGAGCGGCGGCGCGCCGTCGTCGGTGGTCCAGACGCGGGTACGGCGCAGGAGTTGGGCGGTGCGGTCGACGGACAGGGTGGTCCTGGACCGGTAGGTGGTGCCCTGCCACCGGAAGGAGTCGGCGGCGGTCCGGTCGAGCAGGTCGGTGCGCCCCAGGAAGTACGCCCCGTTGCGCATCTCGGCGACCAGCAGCCCGCCCCGCTCCAGGGTGCGGCGGCAGGAGGCGAGGAAGCCGTCGAGCTGGGCGTTGGTGTGGCAGTACAGCAGGGTGCTGTCCAGGCAGACCACGGCGTCGTGGGCGGCCCGCCCGAAGTCGAAGCCGTGCAGGTCGGCCCGGACATAGGTGGGCCCGGGGTGATGGCCGCGGGCGTGCGCGAGCATGGCCTCGGAGCGGTCGGCGCCGGTGACAACACGGCCGCAGGCGTGCAGGTGGGCGGCGTCGCGGCCGGTGCCGCAGCCCATGTCCAGCACGCGCGGCCCGGCGCCGTGGCGGCGCAGGCAGTCCTCGGCCCACCGCCCGGCGAGCCGCTCGGGGTCGGGGAACCGGGCCTCGTACAGGGCCGGGTGATCGGTCAGCAGATTTCCGCCGCTCACACGCGACTCCGTTCCGTCTCGGCAGGCAGCACACCGCGTCGGTACAGCCGGGCCACCCCGGCCGCGGAAGCGAGTCCGAGGGCGGCGCAGCACAGCCACGGCAGCCGTTCGCCGGTGTCCATCGCCCAGCCGACGCCCGCGCTGCCGGCCGCGGCCGCGATGCCGGAGACGACGTAGAAGACACCGAAGTACGTGCCGGTCAGCTCGGGGCGGCCGAAGCGGGGGATGAGGGCCATGACGAAGGGGGAGGCGATCATCAGGCCGAGGTAGAGCAGCAGGGCGCTCAGCAGGACCGCGAGCGGACTGCCGGCAAGTGGCGGGAGGAAGGCCGGCGGCGGGAGGAAGGCCAGGCCCATCACCGCGAGGCCCACGGCGATCCAACGCGTGCTGTCACCACGGGACTTGAGGGAGCGCGTGATCCGCATCTGGAGCGCGAGGTTGGCGAGCGTGCCGACGAGGAAGACCAGTCCCGCCGCCCCGTCCCAGCCGGTGGCCCGGCGGGCGCCCTCGGGCAGCAGCAGGTAGAGCTGGTTCTCCAGGGTGAACATGCCGACCGTGGCCAGCGCGAAGGCCAGGAACGCCCGGTTGCCGAGCACTTCGCGCCAGTCCCCGAGGACCCCGCGCTCGCTCGGTGCCACGTCACGGGAGGGCAGCACCAGGGCCTGTGCCACGGTCAGGACGGCGAAGATCGCGGCGGCGGTCAGCGCGGAGGCGCGGAAGCCGACCAAAAGCAGCGCGCTGCCCAGCAGGGGCCCGATCAGCGCGCCGGTCGTGGCGAACACGTTGAACAGCGCGAAGGCCTCCGCCTTCCGCTCCCCCGCCTCCTGCGCGAGGTAGGCCCGGACGGCCGGGTTGAACAGCGCCCCCGCGAGCCCGCTGAGCACGGACGCGGCGAGCAGCACCGCCAGGGAGTCGCCGAGCGCGAACAGGCCGAAGCCGACCGTCCGCAGGGCGCATCCGGCGATGATGATCCCGCGCGCGCCGAGCCGGTCGGCTGCCGAGCCGCCGACGACGAACAGGCCCTGCTGACTGAGGTTGCGCACCCCGAGGACCACCCCGACGACAGCCGCCGACAGGCCCAGATGGTCGGTGAGGTGGGTGGCGAGGTAGGGGACGAGGAGGTAGAAGCCGGTGTTCACGCCGAGCTGATTGACCAGCAACAGGCGTACGGCGAAGGGGAACCGGCGTATCTCATGCCAGGTCTTCACACGTCACCCCCAGCCCCGGCCGCCCGCTCGCGCGGACGAGTCCGTCGGCGCCGCCGATGCCGGTCCACGGGTCGTGGGCAAGCAGTAGATGGCCGTCGAGGTCGGCCCAGCGGGCGCGGTCGGCGAGGTGCACGGCGGGCGCCAGACCGAGGCTGCTGGCGGTGAGACAGCCGAGCATCAGCTCCGTGCCGCTGCCCCGGAGGGCGTCGGCGATCCGCAGCGCGGCGTGCACACCGCCGCACTTGGCGAGCTTGACGTTGACGCCGTGCACCCGTCCGGCCAGCCTGCGGGCGTCGTCGAGGCTCACGGCGTCCTCGTCCGCGATGACCGGCAGCGGCGACTTCGCGGCGAGCGCGGCCAGCGCGTCGGGGTCGCCGGGCGGGATCGGCTGCTCGACGGCCTCGACGCCGAGGGCGGCATAGCGCGGCAGCAGCGCGGCGGCCTGCGCCGGGCTCCACGCCCCATTGGGGTCCAGCAGCAGTCGTACGCCCGGTGCGGCGTCGCGGATGACGCGCACCCGCTCGATGTCCTCCTCCGGATCGGGGGTGCCCGCCTTGACCTTGACGATCCCGAAGCCGCGCGCGGCGAGCCCGCGGGCCTCGGCGGCGGCACGGGTGAGCGAGGTGATGCCGATGGTCCGGGCGGTGGCGGCGACCGGTGTGACGGCGGTGCCGAGCAGCCGGTGCACGGGCACTTCGGCGCGCTTGCCGACCAGGTCGAGCAGCGCGGCCTCCACGGCGGCGGTAACCGCCGCGGGCGTCTCGGCGGGCGTCCACTCCCCTTCCCGCAGGGCTTCCAGCGCGCTCTCCGGGTCGGCGAACCGATCGAGGCCGACGCCGTGGAGCAGCCGCCGCAGGGTGCCCGCGTCGAGACCGTAGTACGCACTGCTGACGGCCTCGCCGTACCCGAGGACGCCGTCGTGCTCGACGGTCAGCCAAACGGCGTCGCGGGCGGTCATGGTGGAGCGGGAGATGCGCAGCGGCTCGGCGAGTTCGAGCCGTACTGTGCGCGAACAGGCCTTCACCGTATGCCTTTCATGGGGTCGGTGACCCGGGTGCAGCGCGCCCAGCCGACGGCCTCGGCGGCGTACGGGTGCGGTATCTCCACGGGCCGGGTGGCCGCGCCGGACAGGTCCAGGCCGTGCGCGGCGGCGAAGTCGTCGTCGTAGACGGTGCCGAGGTAGCGGTGCGGCCCGTCCGGGAAGACGGTCGCGACGACCGCGCCGGGGTTGACCCGGGCGGCCCAGGCGGCGACGCGGGCGGCGGCGCCGGTGCTCCAGCCGCCGCTGACGAAGCTCCCCCGGGCCAGCCGCCGGCAGGTGTCGACGGCCTCGGCGGGGCCGACCCAGTGCACCTCGTCGAAGGCGTCGTAGGCGACATTGCGCGGGTGGATGCTGCTGCCGAGGCCGCGCATCAGCCGACTTCTGGCGGGCTGCCCGAAGATGGTGGAGCCGGTGGCGTCGACGCCGATGAGCCTGAGCGCGGGCCAGTGGCGGCGCAGGGGTCCGATCACGCCCGCGCTGTGGCCGCCGGTGCCGACGCTGCACACCAGGATGTCCAAGTGGTCGAGCTGGGTGCCGAGTTCGGCGGCGAGGGAGGCGTATCCGGCCGTGTTGTCGGGGTTGTTGTACTGGTCGGGCCAGTAGGCGCCGGGGAGTTCGGCGAGGAGTTCCCGCAACCGGGCGAGCCGCGCGGCCTGCCAGCCGCCCTGCGCGGCGGGCCGCTCGGCCAGCTCCAGGCGGACACCGTACGCGCACAGCAACTGCCGCATGGACGGCTCCAGTTCGGCGTCCCCGACCAGCACGACCGGATGCCCGAGCGCCTGCCCGGCGAAGGCGAGCCCGACCCCGAGGGTGCCGGAGGTGGACTCCACCACCGGTGCGCCCGGCGCCAGTTCGCCGCGCTCGCGCGCCCCGAGCAGCATGGACACCGCGGCCCGCGCCTTCATGCCGCCCGCTGCGAGCCCTTCCAGCTTGGCCCAGAACCCGGGGTGCGCCGCGGGCAGCTCGGCGGTGATCCGGACGACGGGGGTACGCCCGACCAGGTCGAGCAACTCCCGCCGCCCCGTGGGCCGTACGGCCGTCGCGGTCAGCGCGGTCATCGTCGGCCTCCCGTGCCGCGGTACCGGTGGACGACACCGGGCCCGCCGTCGAGCCAGAAGAAGGGGTACGGCTCCGCGCACACCGCGCTCACGCCGTGCCCCAGGAAGTGCGGCAGCACCGCGCTGCCGGTCTGGGCGAACATCACCAACTGCTTTCCGTGCCGCACCGCGTGCTCCCGCAACGGCTCGAAGGTGCCGTTGCCCAGGGTCATCCCGGAGACCAGCAGCGCGTCACAGCCGTCGGCGGCGGCCAGGGCGTCCCGGACGACCGGCTCACCCCACTCGGTCGTGCCGCCCTTCAGGTCGCACGGCACATAGCCGAGTCCGCGCGAACGCAGCGCCTCCAGCAGGGAGTTGACGACACCGACGACGAGCACCGTGTCCCCTGCGGGCAGGTCGAGCAGCTCGACGACGGCCCGTGCACGCGTCCGGGACTTCTCCAGCGAGGTCCCGGACGGCAGCGGCACACTGTCGGCGCCGTTGGCCGGGGTGTGCGGGACGGTGTGCATGAGGTAGGCGTCCAGCGCGGCCACCCGTACCGGCTCCAGCGGATGGTCCAGCAGCCCGGCGACATCGGCGCCGACGCAGTCGTCGAGCGCGTGCTCGGGCAGCGCCCCGGGTTCGACGGCACAGGAGCCGACGGCCCCGGCGAGGCGCAGGCTGAGCACCTCGTTGCGGTAGCCGGTGCCCCGCCCGTCGTGCCGTACGGCCTGCCGGGTGGTGAAGGCGACGGCGATCCGCAGGTCCGCCGGATCGGGCCCGAGGGCGCCCGCGCGGACGCGGTCGAGGAGTGCGGAGTACGGCGTCATCGGACGACCAGCCCCGCCCGTACCCCGGCGAGCAGCGCCTCGACCCGCTTGCGGGCGCCGAGCCCTTCGGGGTCGCCGGCCATCACATGCCCGAGGTAGTCGTTGTTGCTGCCCGCCGCCCGTACGGCCCGCCCCGGCTCGGCGAGCTGCACCTCCAGCACCCCGTCCGCGTCGGCGAGCCCGTCCGCGGCCAGCGTTTCGAGGGTGCCGGTGCGGTCGGGGACCAGGAAGCCGATGGCGGCACTGCGCAGCCCCGTGTCGGCGCCGCGCAGGTCGGGGGTGTCGCCGAGGGCGAGGTCGACGCGGGCGGCGGCGAGGTCGACGCCGGTGACATGGCGGACGAGTTCGGTGATGCGGTTGCCGGCCGGGCGAGGGTTGACCTCGACGACACGCGGTCCGTCGGCGGTGAGCCTGATCTCGGTGTGCGCGACGACGCCGTCGGTCAGGCCGAGCGCGGTGAGCGCGGCCACGGCGGTGTGCCGTATCGCCTCGGTGTCGGCCGGGGCGAGGTCGGCGGGGAACATGTGGCCGGTCTCGATGAAGGCGGGGGCGCCGCCGAGGCTCTTGTCGGTGACACCGACGACATGCACCGCGCCGCCGCAGGAGACGGTCTCCACGCTCACCTCGGGTCCGTCGAGCAGTTCCTCCAGGAGGACCAGGGGCGAGCGTTCCTGGCCGCGCGCGTTGACGGGGAAGGCGTGGAGGGCGCGTACGGCGTCGGCGAGCTGTGCCTCGTCGTCGACGCGGCGGACGTACATCCCCGCGCACAGGTCGACCGGCTTGACGACCAGCGGGTAGCCGATCTCCTTCGCGGCACGGGCGAGTTCGGGCCAGTCCTGGTGGACGGCGTGGCGCGGCTGCGGCAGTCCGGCGGCGGCGAGGACACGGCGGGTGGCGTCCTTGCGGCAGGCGTCGGCCACCGCCTCGGGGCGCGGTCCGGGCAGGCCGAGGTGCGCGGCGAGCCGGGCGACGGTGGGCAGGTAGTAGTCGCAGGAGGTGAGCACCCCGTCGAAGCCGAGCACGCCGTGCAGCCGCGCGGCGACGGCGAGCAGGGCGTCGGCGTCGTTGGTGTCGGCGGTGATCACATGGCGGGCGCCGAGCAGCGGGTGCGCGGTCCCCTCGGGCGCCTCGCGCAGGTAGTGGTGCAGGTCCCTGGTCAGGAACGTGAACTCGTGTCCGCCCTCCCGTATCGCACGCGGCAGCAGCCTGCTCATCGAGCCGACCCAGCTCTCGACCACCAGCAGATGACCCACGGCTCCCCTTTTCACGGCGCGGTTGGAGGCAGCCCGAGCGAGCCCCCGCTCGGGGCGGGAGGCCGGGCTGTGCGCCGCACACGCTAATCGATAATGAATCTCATTGTCATCTGCGGGCCGGGGTTCACCGCTGTGAAGGTCCTGTGACGCAGGACACGTGTGATCGCCGGAAGTTTTACCCGCACGAATGATTGTTCCGCGCGGTCCGCACGTATCTCTTGACGTCCGAGCCTTACGCCTCAGGAGGTCAAATGCGCTTGTCGCGCAGCACGGCGGGAACCGTCTTCGTCGGCGGCGCCCTGGTGCTCACCCTCTCCGCCCTCGCCTATCCGACGATGCTCGGGGTGCAGAAGACGTCGTCCGACACCTCGCGCATCATCGCCAACACCCAGTACGGGCCGTTGACGGAGGCGGACCGCGACTTCGTGGTGAAGGTGCGGTCGGCCGGGCTGTGGGAGTACCCGCTGGGCGAGATGGCGATGGAGCGCGGCACCACGGCGGCGATGAAGGAGGCGGGCAAGCACCTGGTCGTCGGACACGCCGGCCTGGACGAACTGTGCCGAAAGATCGCGCCCGAGCTGGGCGTGACGCTGCCCAACCAGGCCAGCCCCCAGCAGCAGCAGTTCGTGGCGACGATCGACTCCAAGAACGGCAAGGAGTTCGACTCCACGGCCGTGAACATCATGCGCGTCACGCACGGCCAGATCTTCCCGGCCATCGCCAAGATCCGCGCCAACACCCAGAACACGCTGGTCAGGCAGCTCGCGGACCTGGCCAATGACACGGTTCTGGACCACATCACGGTGCTGGAGAAGACCGGTCTGGTCAATCAGGAGCAGGTCATCTTCCAGCAGACCGCCGACCCGAAGCTGCCGCAGGACCAGACGACCCCGCCCCCTCCGCAGCCCGGCTCTCCGGTCCTCGTGCTCAAGCCTCGCCCGGACCTGAACATCAACACCGCCTCCCCGCAGCCGAACCCGAGCGGCACGGTGCGCTGAGAAGCGCGCGGGTGGACGCGCGGGCGGGAACCGAGCACCGGCCCGCGCGCCACACCCCGTTCAACCGCTCCCCCTGCCGTTGCGTACGCCCTGCTCAACCGGCCTTCCGGCCATTGCGTACGCCCTGTTCAGCCGGTCTTCCAGCCGTTGCGGGTGTCGACGCGCGCCCACTCGGCCTCCCACTGGTCGAGCCGGCGGCGCTCCATGAGCTGCCGGACGCCCCAGAGGCAGCCGAGGACGACACCGGAGGCGCACAGGGCGGCCAGGGTGCCCCCGGAGGCGGAGTGCAGCGCGATCTCGCCGCCGCTCAGGGGCTCGGAGGTGATCCGGCCACTGTCATCGGTCCAGACCTCGACGGTGGCCCCCTTCTTGGCGTTGGGCAGGACCCGTGCCTCGTCGGTGTGGGTCCGCCCGTCGGGGCCGGTCCAGCGCACCGTCGCCCACACCCGGTAGTCGGCCGGGACCCGCGCGGGCGCCTTGCCGGCCGTGTCCTCCATCAGCACCGCGGACACCTGCCGACTGCGCTCGCGCTGCTCCTCGGCGGCCCGTTCCACCGCGCCGACCGCGGCCAGGCCCGCGACCACCCCGCCCACCAGGGCGAGCAGCCATCCGGCCAGCACCACCCACGCCTCGACGAGATCGCAGCGCCGCCTGAGCGGACTGCGCCGCCACCGCCACATCCGTACTCGCTCGCACCGTGTCTCAGCCACTGGCCGACACCCCCTGGAGAGCACCGACAGCACATACCCAGTGTGCGCCTGTCCGCCCGATGCCGCCCCGGACGGGTTCCCGACCTGTTCTGTCGACGAATGGACGGGAGTGGCCGAAAATCGACTGTCTTCGGCCCCCTTACTGTCCAAGGGGCGTGCGAGGAAAGTCAGTTCGCTTAAGTTGGGCACCACCTGATCACCATCAGCCGATCACCACGCCACAGCAGGAGGCAGCACCGTGTCGGACGTCGATCCCCAGATCCGCGCGTCGATGGAGATACGCGCCCGCATCGACACGACGAAGCCGCACTCGGCGCGCTTCTGGAACTACTTCGTCGGCGGCAAGGACAACTACGAGGTCGACCGAGAGATCGGCGACCACATCAAGGAGATCTTCCCCGGGCTGGTCGACGTAGCCGTCACCAGCAGGCACTTCCTGGGCCGCGCGGTGCGCCACCTCGCCGGGGAGCAGGGGATCCGCCAGTTCCTGGACATCGGCACCGGCCTGCCCACCGCCGACAACACCCACGAGGTCGCCCAGCGCGTCGCGCCGGACGCGCGGATCGTCTACGTCGACAACGACCCGATCGTGCTGGCCCACGCCAACGCCCTGCTCACCAGCACCCCGGAGGGCAAAACCGCGTACCTGGACGCCGACCTGTACGACCCGAAGTCGGTGCTGGAGGCCGCGTCGGAGACCCTGGACCTGTCCCAGCCGGTCGCGCTGATGATCCTCAACACCCTGGGCCATGTCGAGGAGCACGCCAAGGCCGTCGAGCTGATCCAGCAGCTGATGGCGGGCCTGCCCTCGGGCAGCTACCTGGTGATCAGCGACAGCACCGCCACCAGCGAGGGCATGATCGCCGCGTCGGAGGCCTACAACTCCAGCGGCGCCGTTCCGTACTACGTCCGCCCGGTCGAGGAGATCGCCGCCTTCTTCGACGGCCTCGACCTGGTCGATCCCGGCGTCGTGCAGGTCACCAAGTGGCGCCCGGACGGCACGGGCCCCGAGGACATCGCCGTGGACGCCTACTGCGGTGTGGGCCGCAAGGCCTGATCACGCCCCCACGCGACCGGCCAGCCAGGGCGTCAGGTGAACGCCCGGGATCAGCTCCTTGTACGTCTCGTCCCCGGGCAGCGGCACGACGAGCCACTGCCCGGGCGGGAACAGCCGCCCCTTGACCCGGGCGAGCCCGCGGTACAGGGAGGTCAGGAACGCGGGAACGGAGTCCCGGGGCACGTCGTGGAATTCCACCCCCTCGACGGTGATCCGGGCGTCGCCCTCCGGAAACAGCCGAACGTCCACGTCGGGCGCCCCGCCCAGCTCCACCAACGCCTCGTGCGGCAGCGATCCGTCGGGGTCCAGTACGGCGAACAGCTCCGCCGACGTCCGCCGCGAAGTCCGGTCCGCCCCGATGTCGTCGGTGACGGCCATACTCACCCCGAACTCCTCCGCGATCGCGCGGATGGCCTGGACAGCGGCCTCGGTGGTCGGCAGACAGTCTCTCTCCATGCCTTGATCATGCCGGACAAATCCCCTAGAGGTCTAGACCTCCAGGGGGTGCCCTCTCAGACCCCCGTCTCCGGCTCCTCCGGCGGCTCGGTCGGCGTGGGCAGCGGCCGGCCGAACAGCACCGCCCGCGCCACCCTCGGCGCGAACAGCGCCGAGACCGGGCGGGACAGGGACAGCACTTCCCGGAACGCCGCGCCCACCACCGGATCACCAGGAGACCGCTCCTGGACGCGGCGCAGGTACCACTCCGCGAAGCGGTCCGCGGAGCCGCCGTCGACGGCGTTGCCGAGCGCGCCCGGCATCTTCCGGTCCGCCCCCGCCGAGATGTCCCAGGCCTGCCGGGACGCCGCGAGCAGTGCCCGCTGGACCCGGCGCGTCGTGGGCGTGCGGCGCGGGTCGGTGAGCGCGTCGCGCAGGGCGACCGCGCTCATCGCGGCGGCGGCCATGCCCTGGCCGTAGATCGGGTTGAAGGTGCACAGCGCGTCGCCGGTGGCGAGGAACCCGGCGGGCGGGCCGGGCAGGTCGTAGCGGCGGCGGATGTTGGCGGTGCGGCGGTAGCCGAAGGGCGCGGACAGCGGCTCGGCCTCGGCCATCCAGCGGTCCAGGAGCGGGTGGCCGAGCCGCTTGGCGTAGGCCGTGAACTCGTCCGGGTCCGTGGGCGGTTCGTCGCCGCGCAGCCCGGAGACGATCACCAGGTGGCTGCCGTCCTCCAAGGGCAGCGCACCGCCGCTGTTCGTCTGGGTCGGGCTGGGGTAGACGTAATAACCGGTCGTCCCGCCGTCGAGCACGCCCTTCGGGCCCCGGTAGACGCGGGAGGCGTACGCCAGCCCCGTGTCGAGGGTCTCCTCGTGCGGCGGTACCGCGCCGATCCCGGCCAGCCACTGCGGGGCCTTCGTACCGCTGCCGGAGGCGTCCACGACCAAGTCCGCCTCCAGCGCCCGGGGTTCGGCTCCGCGCGCCTCACCGGACCGCTCCCGCACCAGCACGCCCCGCACCCGCGAGGCGTCCCCGAGGAGCCCGACCACCTCGGTGCCCTGGACGGTGTCGATCAGCGGGTTGGCGAGAACCCGACGTCGAACCAGGTCCTCCAGTTGTGCCCGGGACCCGGTGTAGATGTACACCTGGGCCGGCAGCCGGCGCAGCCAGCGCCCGGCCTGCCAGAGCACCATGTCCGACGGCATGCCCACGTACGGCGAGCCCGACTCCCGCAGTTCGGCGAGGAAGCCCGGCAGCAGCGCCTCCAGCGCCGACTGCCCGCCCTGGAGCAGCACATGGGGGTGGCGCCCCTGCGGCACCCCCGCCCGTGGCTCGGGTCCCTCGGGATACCGGTCCCGCTCGATCACGGTCACCCGGTCGGCATGCCCGGCCAGCACCTGCGCCGCGAGCAGCCCCGCGAGGCTGCCGCCCACGACCACCGCATGCCGTCCACCCGAACGTCCCGCCCGCACGGCAGAATTCACCGGCCCACTCCTTGGTCACCCCGACACCGATACGCCGTCAAGTATCCAGCGGTACGGGCCGGGTCGACCGAGTTTCGGCCCTTCCGGGCCGCCGGATCACTCCTGCGTGGGCGTCAGTCGCAGCGAGATGCTGTTGATGCAGTACCGCTGGTCCGTGGGGGTCGGATAGCCCTCGCCCTCGAAGACATGGCCGAGGTGGGAGCCGCAGCGGGCGCAGCGGACCTCGGTGCGGACCATGCCGTGGGAGGTGTCGGTGAGCAGCTCCACCGCGTCCGTGTCCTTCGGGTCGTAGAAGGAGGGCCAGCCGCAGTGGGACTCGAACTTCGTGTCCGAGGTGAACAGTTCGGCACCGCAGGCGCGACAGGAGTACACGCCCTTGGTCTTGGTGTCGGTGTACTCACCGGTGAACGCGGGCTCGGTGCCGGCCTGCCGGAGTACGGCGTACTCGGCCGGGGTCAGCTCCGCGCGCCACTGCTCGTCCGGCTTCTCGACGTCGTACGACATGAGCCTCAGCTCCTCACTGCGACAGGCGGTCAAGGATCAGCGGGCCGAGCTCCGTCACGTCACCCGCGCCCATGGTGAGAACGAGATCGCCCGGCTTCGCCATTCCCGCCACCGCTCCGGCCACCTCCGCCTTGTCGTGGACCGGCGTGACGTCCGCGCCGGCGGCCCGCGCCGCGTCGATGATCAGCTCGCTGGTGATGCCGGGGATCGGGTCCTCGCGCGCCGGGTAGATGTCCAGGACCAGCGAGGCGTCCGCGAGCGCCAGGGACTGGCCCATCTCCTTGCCCAGCTCCTGGGTGCGGGAGAAGAGGTGGGGCTGGAAGACGACGAGGATGCGGGCGTCCCCGGCGGCGGCACGCATGGCCTCCAGGTCGGCCGTCATCTCGGTCGGGTGGTGCGCGTAGGAGTCGATGACCTGCACTCCGGCGGCCTCGCCCTTGAGCTGGAGGCGGCGCTTGACGCCGGTGTAGGCGGCGAGCGCGGGGGCCAGCTCGGCGGCGGGGATGCCGAGGGCGGCGCCCGCGGCGAGGGCGGCGACGGCGTTGTGCGCGTAGTGGCGGCCGGGGACGGAGACGGTGAAGGTGAGCTCCTGGCCGTCCAGCAGCACGGTCACCTCGCTCTTCAGGCCCTGCGCGACCACGGACAGCACCCGCACATCGGCGTCCGCCGCCTCGCCGTACGTCACCACCCGCACGTCCCGCACGCGACGGGTCAGCTCGCGGGCGCCCTCGTGGTCGGCGGAGATCACCAGCGTGCCGCCGGGGACGATCCGGCCCGCGAAGGTCTCGAAGGACTCGTAGATCTCGTCCATCGAGGCGTAGTTGGCGTGGTGGTCCAGCTCCACGTTGAGCACGATCGCCACCTCGGGCGCGTACTTGTGGAAGCTGCGGTCCGATTCGTCGGCCTCGGCGACGAAGATCTCGCCCTCGCCGTGCAGGGCGTTGGAGCCGGGCTCGTCCAGGTCGCCGCCGATGGCGTAGGACGGGTTCAGGCCCAGTTCGCCCAGCGAGACCGCCAGCATCGAGGTGGTGGTGGTCTTGCCGTGGGTACCGGCCACGGCGATCGGCCGCAGCCCGTCCATCAGCGCGGCCAGCGCGTCGGAGCGGTGCACCACCGGGATGCCCAGCTCGGCGGCGCGGGCCAGCTCGGGGTTGTCGGCGCGGATCGCCGACGACACGACGACACAGCTCGCGTCGTCGGCGAGGTGCTCGGCGGCGTGCCCGATGTGCACGGTCGCGCCCAGCCCCCGCAGCGCCTCGGCGGTCGCGGAGTCCTTGGCGTCGCTGCCGGCCACCGCGGCCCCGCGCTGCGCGAGGATCTTCGCGATGCCCGACATCCCGGCGCCGCCGATGCCGATGAAGTGCGGTCGGTCCATGGCGGAGGGAAGGCCGGGTGCCATGTGCATATCTCCCAAGATCCGGTACGACGACTGAAGGCGCCCGCGAGCGGTCGCGCCCCAAGCCTATGGGGTGCCGGGAGCGGGGCGCGCCGAGCCTCGGGGGCGCCGGGAGAGCCGGTCGGGCTACTCCTTGCTGTGCGAGAAGAGCTTCAGCACGGGTACCCCCACCTTGTGCCGGGCCCGGGAGGCCCAGTCGCGGTGGAAGAACTCCTCCACGTAGTGCGGATCGGTCAGCACGATCACCTCGTCCGCCCCGGTCTCCTCGACCAGCGATCTGAGCGCGTCCAGCGGGTGGTCCTCGACCAGACGTCCGTCCGCCTCGCTGCCGGAGGCCCGCAGTGCCTGCAGGGAGACCTCCAGGGCCCGCTCACCGAAGCTCTTCGCCTCCTCGCCCTCCGGGGTGTCCCCCTCGCGCGCCGCCTCGTCCAGCTCACCGAGCGCCACGTCGTCGATGGCCCGCAGCAGGCGATCGGCCTGGTCACCACGCGGCTGGAGCAGCACGTGGAAGGAGACCTGCTCGTCCCCGTGCAAGGTGGTGACGAACTCCACGTCCGCGGACGTCAGGGCCTTCTCGATCATCAAAACGCTTCTGAACACCAGGCGCCCCTTCTCCCGCGGGACCGGTCGCGGCCCCGCGGAAACCATCCTGCCCCGTGCTCGCACGGGGACTACGAGTTTTAGTGTGCCGTCCGGTGACTAAACGGAATGACCCATTCCGCCGTTGTCGGGAACAGATGTCGAAGCCGTCACCCGCAGGTCGGCATGTCCGCCCGTATCCAGTGCTCAGGCCTGCCGGCTCCGCCCGTATCCCCTGATCAGGCCCGTCGGCTCCGCCCGTACCGGGTGAACAGAAACCCCTCCTCCTCCAGCAGGGACACCAGTGCGAATCGATGGGGCACCTCGACCCCCGGCCCCCCGGCGATCCGCTGCGCGTCCCCGGCGGTGAGCGTCGGGGACACCGTCAGACACAGCTCGTCGAGCACATCGGCGGCCACGAACTGCCCGAGCAGCCTCGGCCCGCCCTCGGTCAGCAGCCGCCGGTACCCCAGCCCGGCGAGCCCCTGCACCGCGCGTGCGGGCTCCACGCCGACGCCGTCCCCGGCGAACACCACCCTGGCGCCCGCCTTCTCCGCCTCGGCGACCCGGTGCGGGGCCGCCCCGGCGCCGGTGAGGATCACCGTCGGCACCAGCGGCGAGGTGAACAGCGGAAGCGAGAAGTCCAGGTCGAGGCCCGCGGTGACGACCGCGACGGCCGGGGCGGGCGCCTGCCCGGCGGCCTGTCGCCGCTCCGCGAACTCCGCCCGCGCCCGGGCGGGCCGGTACCCCTCCTGCCGTACCGTTTCCGCACCCACCACCACGACATCCGCCAGCGCCCGCAGGGTGCCGAAGATCCGCATGTCGGCGGCGCAGGAGATGGGCTGCGACTTGCCGTCGTGCTGGGCCGCCCCGTCGAGGGTGGACACCATGTTGGCGCGCAGGAAGGGCCCGTCGGTGTCCGGACAGGCGTAGGCCTCGGCCAGCTCGTCCAGGCTCCACTCCCGGTCCGTCGTCGCGCGTTCGAGTGTCTGATCGGTCACAGGGAACAGCTGTCGCATGCCGGAAGTGTTCCACGGTGAGGGGGACAAGGCCCCACGAGGGCGGCACCCGTCCGGTCCGCCCGCCGCCGCACGCCGGACCGCGCTTCTCGGCCACCCCCTAAAATCGGTGAACGTGTCCTCCACTCCCACCGCCGGCGAAACATCCATAGCCGAAGCGACCCCCGTCTCCCTCTGCTCCCGCGAGCCGCACGTCCCCGCGGACCGGCTGGTGGCCGAGATGGTTCCCCCGCCCCGCTTCGACTCGGTCCGTTTCGGCACCTACATCCCCGACCCGGACCAGCCGAGCCAGACGGAGGCGGTCCAGGTCCTGGAGACGTTCTCGGCGGGCCTCGGCGGGGCGCACGCGGTGGGCGGCGGCAAGCGCGGCTTCTTCGGCTTCGGCCGCTCCAAGGCGCCCAAGGCCGCGCCCGGCCCCCGGGGCGTCTACCTGGACGGCGGCTACGGCGTGGGCAAGACCCACCTGCTGGCCTCCCTGTGGCACGCCACCCCGGCCGAGCCCGCGCTCAAGGCGTTCGGCACCTTCGTGGAGCTGACCAATCTGGTCGGCGCCCTGGGCTTCCAGCAGACGGTGAAGACCCTCTCCGGGCACCGCCTTCTGTGCATCGACGAGTTCGAGCTGGACGACCCGGGCGACACCGTGCTGGTCTCCACCCTGCTCGGCAAGCTGGTGGACGCCGGGGTCGCGCTCGCCGCCACCTCCAACACCCTGCCCGGCAAGCTCGGCGAGGGCCGGTTCGCGGCCGCCGACTTCCTGCGCGAGATCCAGGGCCTGTCGGCGCACTTCCGGCCGCTGCGCATCGACGGCGAGGACTACCGGCACCGGGGCCTGCCCGAGGCACCGGCGCCGTTCAGCGACGAGCAGGTGACGAAGGCCGCGTACGCCACGCCGGGCGCCTCCCTCGACGACTTCCCGAGCCTGCTGGAGCACCTGTCCAGGGTCCACCCCAGCCGGTACGGCGCCCTGACCGACGGGGTCAGCGCGGTGTGCCTGACGGACGTGCGCCCGGTCCCGGACCAGTCGACGGCCCTGCGGCTCGTCGTCCTCGCGGACCGGCTCTACGACCGGGAGGTGCCGGTCCTGGCCTCGGGCCTGCCGTTCGACCAGCTGTTCAGCGAGGAGATGCTGAAGGGCGGGTACCGCAAGAAGTACTTCCGCGCGATCTCCCGCCTCACCGCGCTGGCCCGCGACGCGAAGGGCCTCACCGAGGCGCCCTGACGCCCGGCGGGCCACCGGATCCCGGAAATCCGGCCGCGCGGACCGCCTTACCCCCATTCGGGCATATCGTGGCAAGTGGGGTGCCTTGCGGGGCTCTGGGCGGGAGGCTCGTCATGCTCGAAGCAGTCCTGGTGGCGGCCGTCGCGGCGGCTTCGGCGAGCGCGGTCTACTTCGCCGCCGCGGCCCGGGTGGTCAAGCAGTACGAGCGCGGGGTCGTGCTGCGCCTCGGCAGGCTCCGGGGCGACGTGCGGGAGCCGGGGTTCACGACGATCGTTCCGGTGGTGGACCGGCTGCACAAGGTGAACATGCAGATCGTCACCATGCCGGTCCCGGGCCAGGAGGGGATCACGCGGGACAACGTGACCGTGCGGGTGGACGCGGTCGTGTACTTCAAGGTCGTGGACCCGGCGAGCGCGCTGATCAAGGTGGAGGACTACCGGTTCGCGGTCTCCCAGATGGCCCAGACCTCGCTGCGGTCGATCATCGGCAAGAGCGAGCTGGACGACCTGCTCTCCAACCGCGAGAAGCTCAACGAGGGCCTGGAGCTGATGATCGACAGTCCGGCCGTGGGCTGGGGCGTGCAGGTCGACCGGGTCGAGATCAAGGACGTCTCCCTGCCGGAGGCCATGAAGCGGTCCATGGCCCGCCAGGCCGAGGCCGACCGCGAACGCCGCGCCCGCGTCATCAACGCCGACGCCGAACTCCAGGCGTCCAAGAAGCTCGCCGAGGCCGCCCAGCAGATGGCCGACACCCCCGCCGCACTCCAATTGCGCCTGCTCCAGACGGTGGTGGCCGTGGCGGCCGAGAAGAACTCCACGCTGGTGCTGCCGTTCCCGGTGGAGCTGCTGAGATTCCTGGAAAAGGCCCAGCAGCAGCCGCTCGAACGCCCCGAGGGAGGCTGAACACGCTCTACGCGCGTGGTTCACCAGACGGGAACCAGATGGTAGACACGGCTCGACACTGTCCTGTCCACCAGCAGGAAGGTTCCCCCCATGTCCGAGCACGGCACCCAGAGCCGCCGTCAACTGCTCGCCCGCACCGGCGCGTTGGGCGTCTCGATCGCCTTCGCCGGCAACCTCACCGAACTCTTCGCGGGCACCGCCGCCGCGCAGACCCTGGGCCACACGGGTTACGGCCCTCTGATCCCCGACCCGAACGGCCTCCTCGACCTTCCCGAGGGCTTCCGCTACCGCGTCCTGTCCCGCGAGGGCGACCAGTTGCGCTCCGGCGAGGGCAAGGTGCCCTCCAACCACGACGGCATGACGGCCCTGCCCGGCCGCCACGGCCGCGTCCACCTGGTGCGCAACCACGAGAACCGGCACAACGGCCGGATCGGCGTGCCGACCGTCGACGGGCTGACCTACGACCCCGCCGGCAAGGGCGGCTGTACGGCGCTCACCGTGGACCCGCACGGCGAGGTCCTCTCCGAGCGGGTCGCCATCGCCGGAACCGCCGTCAACTGCGCGGGCGGGCCCACCCCTTGGGGCACCTGGCTGACCTGCGAGGAGACCGAGGACAAGGCCGGGACCAACGGCTACACCAAGGACCACGGCTTCATCTTCGAGGTCGACCCCGCCGACCCGCACCGCAGCGGGGCGGTACCGCTGACCGCGATGGGCCGCTTCCAGCACGAGGCGATCGCGGTGGACCCGAGAACCGGCGTCGTCTACGAGACCGAGGACGCCTTCGAACGGCCCTTCGGCCTCTTCTACCGCTTCCTCCCGCGCCACCCGCGCGGCGGCCCGGGCTCGCTGCGCGCGGGCGGCCGGCTCCAGGCGATGCGGGTGCCGGGCGTGCCCGACCTGTCGTCGATCCAGGAGACCGGCACCAGCTTCGACGGCATCGAGTGGGTCGACGTACCGGACCCGCTGGCCGCCGAAACCCCCATCCGCTTCCAGGACTTCGGCCGCAAGGGCATCACCCACGCGCAGAAGCTGGAGGGCTGCTACTGGGGCGGCCACTCGGTGTACTTCGTCTCCTCCTTCGCCCGCAGCGCGGAGGGCTCGGCGGCCGACCACTACGGCCAGATCTGGCGCTACGACCCCGGCCGGCGCCGGCTCACCCTGGTGATCGTGTTCGGCCCCGACACCGATGTCCAGCTCCCCGGCGACTCCCCCGACAACATCTGCCTCGCCCCCAGCGGGGGTCTGATGGTGTGCGAGGACGGCGAGGGCGCACAGCACGTCTACGGCGTGACGCGGCGCGGCGAGGTCTACGCCGTGGCCCGCAACGCCCAGAACCTCGGCACCCCCGAGGACCCCGAGTGGGGCGAGTTCGCGGGGGTCACCTTCTCCCCCGACGGCCGCACGATGTACGTCAACTGCTACAACCCGGGGACGACGTTCGCGGTGCGGGGCCCCTGGCGGGGGTGACGCGGGGCCGGGGCGCGGGAAGCAATCCGAGGATTGTCTGATTGATCCCGTTATGTTCATGCGGTGATCGCACGCGTACGACTTGTCACCGCGACCTGCGCCCTGGCCGCGGCCCTGGCCGCCTGCGCGACACCTCAGGCACCCAGGGCCGCACACCCCGCGTCCCCCTCGGCGTCCCCGTCCGGGCCCCCGACCCTGGCCCCGGGTCCGGAAGGGCTGACGCCCGTCTTCGAAAGCGCCGCCCGCGCCTCGGCGAAGACGGTCGCCCTCACCTTCGACGCCGACATGACCGCGGACCAGGGGCCACGGGCGGCGCGCGGCGAGCGCTTCGACAACCCGGAGCTGATCGCGGCCCTGCGGGAGCTGAAGGTCCCTGCGACCGTGTTCATGACGGGCCGCTGGGCGGAGGAGTACCCGGCACAGGCGCGGGGCATCGGCCGGGACCCGCTCTTCGAGGTGGCCAACCACTCGTACAGCCACTACGCCTTCACCGGCGACTGCTACGGCCTGCCGAGGCTCCCGGAGCCGCGGATGCGGGCAGACGTGGAACGGGCGTACAGGGCGTTCCGCACAGCGGGCGTGCCCGACCCGATGCCGTACTTCCGCTTCCCCGGCGGCTGCTACGACCGTACGGCCCTGAAGGCGCTGACCTCCGCCGGTGTCACGGCCGTGCAGTGGGACGTGGTCAGCGGGGACGCCTTCGCCGCGGACGCGGACGCGGTGGCCCGGCAGGTCCTGGACGCGGTCCGGCCCGGCTCGGTCGTGGTCATGCACTGCACCCGCAGCGCCGCCCCCGCCACCGAACGCGCCGTGCGCACGATCGTCCCCGAGCTGCGCCGCCGGGGCTACCGCTTCGTGAAGGTGTCCGACCTGATCACCGCGGCGGGCCGGCACCGCTGAACGCTTTACGCTGGACCCATGAGCGACAGCGACTACTGCATGATCGCCGAGACCCCCCGCCCCCCGAAGGCGGACGGCCCGCCCTACGCCGAGTGCGTCCAGTGCCGCGAGCCCACGGAGTACCCCGAGTCCTACAAGGGCATCACCCTCTGCCCGGTGTGCGAGTGGCGGGAGGCGGAACGCACGGCCTGCTCGGGCTGATACGCCCCGCGCGACACCGATCTTCCGGCTGGCAGACTGGGACGGGTGAGCCAGGAATCCGCCCCCGCCGACAGCCCCTTCCGTTCCGAGCCCGGTGACCGCGATCTCGCGCCGCAGTTCGTACTGCCGTTGGTGGTGCGGATCGAGCGGGCCGCGCCTCCCGGGCGTACCGACGCGCTGGAGACCGCCGCCCGGGCCGTGCTGGAGCTGCTCGCGGACGAGCGGGCGGGCGGGGACGGGGAGTGGGCCGAGGCCGTGCGGGACTGGCAGGACGGGCGGATCCGCAAGGTCGTACGGCGGGCCCGTGGTGCCGAGTGGCGGCGGGCCGAGGCCCTGCCCGGGATCACCGTGACCGGGAAGTCCGCCGAGGTGCGGGTCTTCCCGCCCGTACCGCTGGACGGCTGGCCCAAGGATCTGGCCCGGCTGCAGGTCTCCGGCACCGACCTCGACGACCCCGAGCCCCCGGCCGCCGCCGACCCCTCGGCGCCGGTGCTCTGGCTCAACCCCGAGCTGAACATGTCCGCCGGGAAGGCGATGGCCCAGGCCGGGCACGGCGCGCAGCTCGCCTGGTGGGCGCTGGACGGGGAGCGGCGCGCGGCCTGGCGCGACGCCGGTTTCCCGCTCGCGGTGCGGACGGCGCCCGAGGACCGCTGGCCGGGGCTCACCACCAGTGGGCTCCCTCTCGTACGGGACGCGGGGTTCACCGAGATCGCCCCCGGCTCCTGCACGGTCGTCGCCGACCACCCCGCCCTGCGCTGAGCGGGCGGCCCCGGGCCAACCTCAAATGTTGCTCTGAAGCACGCACCGGGTGGATTCACCCCCGCGGGCAGGGGCCATACCCCCTGCACGCAGGAGAACACGCGGGAGGGGGACGGTGATGACGCGACTGGGGACGGGGATCGGCTGGCGGCCTGAGATCGCCGAGGCCGTGGAGCGGATGCCGGGCATCGACTGGGTCGAGGTCGTCGCCGAGAACGTGTGCCCCGGCCATCTGCCGGAGTCGCTGCTGCGGCTGCGCGAGCGCGGTGTCACCGTCGTGCCGCACGGCGTCTCCCTCGGTCTGGGCGGCGCCGACCGCCCCGACCAGGGACGGCTGACCGCCCTCGCCGAGCGGGCCCAGGCGCTGGGCTCGCCGCTGGTCACCGAGCACATCGCGTTCGTCCGGGCGGGCGGCCCGCTCACCGCCTCCCCGCACCTGGAGGCGGGCCACCTGCTGCCGGTACCGCGTACCCGGGACGCGCTGAAGGTGCTGTGCGAGAACGTCCGGATCGCCCAGGACGCCCTCCCCGTACCGCTCGCCGTGGAGAACATCGCCGCCCTGTTCTCCTGGCCCGGCGAGGAGATGACCGAGGGCCAGTTCCTCTACGACCTCGCCGACCGCACCGGGGTGCGGCTGCTCATCGACGTCGCCAACCTGCACACCAACCACGTCAACCGGGGCGAGGACCCCGCCGAGGCGCTCGCCGCGCTGCCCCTGGAGGCGCTCGCGTACGTGCATGTCGCGGGCGGCTTCGAGCGGGACGGCGTCTGGCACGACAGCCACGCCCACCCGGTCCCGCGCCCGGTGCTCGACATCCTCACCGACCTCGCCTCCCGTGTGGACCCGCCCGGTGTGCTCCTGGAGCGCGACGAGCACTTCCCCGAACCGGCCGAGCTGGAGCGGGAACTGGCCGAGATCCGGGCGGCCGTGGAGAAGGGCGGCGGCAGGCCCAAGGCACCGGCCACGGTGTCCCGCCCGGCCCCGGAGCCCGCCGCCTGCGACGACGCACGCGAGCGCCTCGGCCTCGCGCAGGCGGCGCTGCTCTCCGCCCTGGTCGCGGGGACGCCGGCGCCCGAGGGTTTCGACCGGGCGCGGCTGAAGGTGCAGGCGCGGGCGCTGGCCGGGAAGCGGGCGGACGTGGTGGCGAAGGTCGCACCGGAACTGCCCGTCATCCTGGGCCCGCGCTACCGGCAGGACTTCCTCGCCTACGCCCGGCGCACCCCCATGACCGGGGGCTACCGCCGCGACGCACTGGACTTCGCCGGTCAACTGCTGGACGCGGACGGGGGGTTGGAGACCCGCGCCCGGAAGGAGCTGACACGGTGGTGGCAGGAGCGTTCCGGCCCGGTGCCGCCGGCGCCGTCACGGCTGGCGCGGATACGGCGGTCACTGACCCGCCGGTGAACGAAGGGCTCGGGCCAGTGGTTAATATGCCGATTCTGTCCCACCCCTCGAAAACGCACTGACGTGCGGTGCCGTACCAGGAGGCACCATGCGACCGCGACCGCCCGCCCCCGGCCGGGGCATCCTCAGCGGAACCGGACTCATCATCACCGGCCTCACGGCGACCCTCGCGGCGCTGGTCTTCCCGGTGTGGTCGTACGCCGACCGCGGCGGGACCGGTGAGGCGCTGCTCAACGCCGAGACCGTGTCGACGGAGTACGGCCCCCTGTCGGGCCTGGACCGCGACTTCATCACCAAGGTCCGGCTCGCGGGGCTGTGGGAGCTGCCCGCCGGTGAGCAGGCCCGGCTGAAGGGGAACACCGCGGCCGTGCAGAAGGCGGGGGAGCATCTCGTCGAGGGGCACACCTTCCTGGACGAGCGGGTCCGCGACGTCGCGGCCAAGCTCTCCCTCCAGCTGCCCAACGAGCCCACCGAGCAGCAGCGGGAGTGGCTGCGGACCCTGGACTCCACCCAGGGCTCCGCCTACGACTGGCAGTTCGCCAACCTGCTGCGGCTGGCGCACGGCAAGGTGTTCTCGCTGGTCGCCGAGGTCCGCGCGAGCACCCGCAACACGCTGGTGCGCAAGCTCGCCGAGGACGCGGGCACCACCGTGCTGGACCACATCCAGGTCCTGGAGGACACCGGGTACGTCGACTTCGAGGCCCTGGCCCGGGAGATGGCCGCCGGGAGGACTCCCCCGCTCACCCACACCCCGGCGCCGCCCGGACCCGTGACGGACCCGTCCCCCGCGCTCCCGGTGACCCCGTCGCGGCAGCCCACGTACTCGCTCCCGCCCGCGGCGAGCCGCCCACCGGAATCGTGACAGACCCCCTCGAAGCTCGAACGGAACGTCACATACCGACAACGCTCGGTCCGGATACTGAACAAGGCATGGCGTCTCATGCGCCTTTGGCATAGAAACGCGGCATGTTCTGGGTCCTTCTCCTGCTCCTGGCCTGGGCCGTCGCCGGCACCGCCTGTACCCGGCTGTGCCTGGCCGCCGTCCACTCGGCGGCGGTGGACTCGGATACGGACACGGGCCGGGGACACGATCTGACGCTGTACGAGGCCGCGTTCCTGTCCGGCGGCCCCCGCCGGGTCGCCGATCTGACCCTGGTCTCCATGGCCCGCCAGCGCCGGCTGCTGCTCGCCCGCACGGGCTGGGCGACGGTCGTCGACCCGCGCGGCCGGGACGACATCGAACGGTCCGTCATAGGCGCGATCGGCCCCGAGGGCCAGTCCCGCATAGAGCCGGTACGGGACGCGGCGGCCGATGCCGAGGCGGTGGGCACCCTCGCCGAGCGCCTGGTCCGCGCGGGCCTCGCGGTACCGGCCGGAGCCCGTACGAGCATCGCGGCGGCGGTACGCCAGGTGCAGTTCGCCGCGGTGGTCGTCCTCGCTCTGGGCGCCACCGCCCTGCTGCTGCCGGGCGCCTCCGACCTCCCCCGCCACCTGGTCGCCCTCTGGTTCGGCCTCCCGCTCACCCTCACCCTGAGCTGCCTGGCCATTGCCCGGGTCGAGATCCACCCCTACTCCCGCTGGGCCTCCCCGGCCGGCCAGCGCCTCCTCACCGCCCTGACCCGCCACCGGGGTGCCGGCGACCGCGCCTACCTCACCACGGTCGCCGTCCACGGCATCCGGGCCATCGGCGAACCGGACCTGCGAGCGGCGTTCGAACACCGCGAGCAGGCCTGGCGCGACTGACCCGCGCGGGGGCGCACAGGGGGCATTGGCCCCGACACCGGCCCAGTGGTGCTTGCCTTCCGCAACCCCGGGACGAAACATCCCCTTTGTTGCGTACGCGCACCGAAGGGACACGTGATGAGGGTTCCCGTTCTCTACTCGGCCGTCGGGTCGCTGCTGCTGGCCGGGGTCGGTGCGGCGCCCGCTTCGGGTGCGGAGGTCCTGCCCGGCGCGGCCGAGGCGCGGGGTGTCGCCGTGGCCGTCGCGCGGGCCGAGGCTGGCGGGATCAGGTTCGGGTCCTGTTCCGCCGAGGGGGAGATGCCGGGGAGCATGCGGTGCGGCACCGTCAGCGTGCCGCTCGACTACGCCGATCCGTACGGCAAGCAGATCAAGCTGACGGTCAGTCGGGTCAAGGCCACCCACAAGGACCCCAACAACAGCAAGCGGCGGGTGCCCCGGCAGGGCGCGCTGGTGTTCAACCCCGGCGGCCCCGGCGCCTCCGGCATGTACTTCCCGCTGATCGGCCTGATGCCGGAATGGAAGCGCATCGCCGCCGCGTACGACCTCGTCGGCTACGCCCCGCGCGGGGTGGGCCGCAGCGCCCCGCTGTCCTGCCAGGACCCGCGGAAGTTCTACAAGGGGCCCGCGCAGGCACCCACCTACCCCTCGGAGTCCTACAAGCGCGAGCGGATCGCGCAGGCCAAGGCGTACGCCCAGGGCTGCGCGAAGCGGTCCGGCAGCGCCCTGCGCCACTACCACTCCCTCAACAACGCCCGTGACCTGGACGTCCTGCGGGCCGCGCTGGGCGAGGAGAAGCTGACGTTCATGGGCGCCTCGTACGGCACCTACTACGGCGCGCTGTACGCGACCCTCTTCCCCTCGCATGTGCGCCGCATGGTGTTCGACGCGGCGGTGAACCCGGATCCCCACCAGATCTGGTACCGCAACAACCTCGACCAGTCGGCCGCGTTCGAGGCCCGCTGGGCGGACATGCGGGAGTGGATCGCCAAGCACCACAAGGTCTACGGACTCGGCGACACCCCGGCGAAGGTGCTGCGCAGCTACGAGCGGGCGAGCACCCGGCTCGCCGGGAGGCCCGCGGGCGGCAAGGTGGGCCCCGGCCAGTTGCAGAACGCCTTCCTGCTGGCCGGGTACTACGACGACTACTGGCCCTTCCGGGCGTACGCGCTGTCGGCGTATCTGAAGGGCGACCCGCAGCCGCTGATCGACATCGCGGCCCCGGTCACGGAGGCGGCGGCCGAGGCGGAGAACAGCCGCGCGGTCTACACGGCCGTCGAGTGCAACGACGGTCCCTGGCCCACGGACTGGAGGGTGTGGGACCGGGACAACACCCGGCTCGCCCGCGTGGCCCCCTTCGAGACGTGGGACAACGTGTGGACGAACCTGCCCTGCGCCTACTGGCCGGTGCCGCGGCAGCGGCCGCTCGACGTCCGCACGGGTCCCGGCGAACTTGCGCCCACGCTGATCCTGGCCGCCGAACGCGACGCCGCCTCCCCCTACCAGGGCGCGCTGGAGCTGCACCGGCGGCTGTGGCACTCGGTCCTGGTGACCGAGCGGGACGCGGGCACGCACGGCATCGGGGGCGGCCCCAACGCCTGCGTCAACGCCCACCTGGACGCGTATCTGCTCCAGGGGCGGCTTCCGGGGCGGCGCGCGGCCTGCGCACCGCACCCGGAGCCGCGCCCCGAGACCGGTTCCTAGGGTCTCCTGACTAGGCGAGCCCGGCGACCAGTTCGCTCACCGACTTGCGGCGGCCGGTGAAGAACGGGATCTCCTCACGGACGTGCATCCGCGCCTCCGAGCCGCGCAGGTGACGCATCAGGTCGACGATGCGGTACAGCTCGTCGGCCTCGAAGGCGAGGATCCACTCGTAGTCGCCCAGCGAGAACGAGGCGACGGTGTTGGCGCGTACGTCCGGGTAGCCGCGGGCCATCTTGCCGTGGTCGGCGAGCATGCGGCGGCGGTCCTCGTCGGGCAGCAGGTACCAGTCGTAGGAGCGCACGAAGGGGTACACGCTGACGTAGTCGCGGGGCGTCTCGTCGGCGAGGAACGCCGGGATGTGCGAGCGGTTGAACTCGGCCGGGCGGTGCAGCGCCATGTTCGACCACACCGGCTCCAGGGCGCGGCCCAGCCTGGTGCGGCGGAAGAGGTTGTACGCCTCCTGGAGCTGGTCGCTGGTCTCGGCGTGCCACCAGATCATGACGTCGGCGTCGGCGCGCAGCCCGGACACGTCGTAGGTGCCGCGGATCGTCACGTCCTTGGCGGCGAGCTGGTCGAACAGCTCCTGGACCTCGTCGGCGTATCCGGCGCGGTCCTCGGGGAGCACGTCCTTCAGCCTGAAGACGGACCAGAGGGTGTAGCGGATGACCTCGTTGAGGTCCTTGGCCAGCTTGCCCTTGTTCGGGATCCTGCCGGACTCGGTGGTGGGGGCGTCGTCACTCATGTCCCTTATTCTCCTGCTCCTCCGTGCAGACTCTGCACCGGGTTGGCGGTGAGCTCCCGCACTGCGCGCAGGTCACCGTGGATCTGGTCGACGGCGGCGTACGCGCTCGCGATGCACGCGGGGATGCCCACGCCGTCGTAGGCGGCGCCGCACACGGCCAGGCCCGGCGCCGAGGCGAGGTGTTCGCGGATACGCGCCACGCGCGCGTGGTGGCCGACGGGGTACTGGGGCAGTCCGTCGGTCCAGCGGGTGACGCGGGTGGCGACGGGGGTCGCGTCGAGGCCGGTGGCCGCCTTGAGGTCGTGCCGGGAGACCTCGACGAGCTCGGCGTCGTCGCGCTGGAGGATCTCGGTCTCGCCGTGCCGGCCCACGGAGGTGCGCAGGACGAGCAGGTCGGGGTCCTCCTCGCCGATCCAGCCCCATTTGCGGGAGGCGAAGGTGGAGGCCTTGATCGTGCGGCCGTCGACGGGCGGCACCAGGAAGCCGCTGCCCTCGGGCAGATCGGTCTCGGCGCGGCGGTAGGCGAGGGTGATCAGGGCCATGGAGGCGTACTCCACGGCGGCCAGTTCGGCGGCGGCCGCGGGGAACTCGGCGCGCAGCAGACCGGCGGCGGTCGTGGCGGGCACGGCGAGGACGACGGCGTCCGCGTGCAGGGTCCGGTCGCCGGTGACGACGGTCCAGCCGTCCGTCCCGCGGCGCAGCGCGGTCACGGGGGTGCCGGTGCGGATCTCGCCGCCTCGCGCGCGTACCGACTCCGCCACCGCGAGCGGGAGGGTGCCGATGCCGCCCTCGATGCCCATGAACACCGGGCCGGTCTGCGGGTTGGCGGCGGCCTTGGCCTGGATCTCGCGGACCGCCTCGGTCAGGCAGTGGTGGGTGCGGGCGGCCTGGAAGAGCTGGGGGACGGCCGAGCGCATCGAGATGCGGTAGGCGTCGCCCGCGTACACCCCGCCGAGCAGCGGCTCGACCAGGCGGTCGACGACCTCCCGGCCCACCCGCTCGGCGACGTACCGGCCGACCGCGATGTCGTCGCCGACCTCGGTGCGGGGCAGTTCGGTGTCGCGGGCGATCCGGGCGAGGCCGTCCGCGGAGAGCACTCCGGCGACCGCGTCGGCGGTGCCGGGGACGCCCATGACGTGGCCCTTGGGCATGGGGCGCAGGGCGCCGCGGGTCCACAGGGAGGCGGTGGCGGTGGCGGGGGGCTGCAGCTTCTCGTCGAGGCCGACCTCGCGGGCCAGGTCGACGGCCTCGGGGCGGCGGGCCAGCATCGACTCGGCGCCGAGGTCGACGCGGACGCCCGCGATCTCGCCGGGCAGCAGCTTGCCGCCGACGCGCTCGGCGGCCTCCAGGACGGTCACCCGTCTGCCCTCGGCGAGCAGCCGGTGGGCCGCCGCGAGGCCGGCGATACCGGCACCTACGACGACGACATGTCCGTGATCCGCTGGAGTGTCCGCTGCGTGCATGATCCCACTCTCTCAAACGCCACTGACATTCCCGCCAGGGCCGTTCGGCCCTCGGTCGGCCCGCGCGGCGGGACCGCGTGCCCGGTCCGAGTCCCGACCGTGACCGGTTCGGAACCGGCGGGGTCCAACGTCCGGGCCCGCTCCGGCGTCGAAGGAGCGTCACGTCGTCACGAGTCACGACCCTCGGGGGGTACATCCCATGCACGCACGACGTTCCGTACGACCGGGCCCGGCCCTCGCGGGCCTGCTGCTGGCCGCGGCACTGGCCCTGACCGGCTGCTCCGGCGCCGGCGACGACAGCGGGGGAAGCTCCGACACCGCGAAGGAGGCCGCCGCCCAGTCCGGGGGCGAGGCCGCGGCGGGCCCGGCGGCCGGGGACTACAGCGCGGAGAAGGGGCGGAAGGCGGACACCCCGCCGAAGGCGACCGCGAGCCACATCATCCGTACCGCCTCGCTGACCGTGCAGGTCAAGGACGTGCCCAAGGCCCTGGACAAGGTCCGCGCGGTCACCGAGGACGTGGGCGGTTACGTCGGCAACGAGACGACCACGCGCGACGGCAAGGGCCGCGAGCGCACCAGGGTCGTCCTGCGGGTACCCGTCGCCTCCTACGCGGACGTCCTCGCCGATCTGGAGGGCACCGGCAAGCTGCTGGAGCGCACCGCCAAGGCGCAGGACGTCACCGAGCAGGTCGTGGACGTGGAGAGCCGGATCAAGACGCAGCGCGCCAGCGTCGCCCGCATCCGCGCCCTGATGGACGAGGCCACCAAGCTCAGCGATGTGGTGGTCCTGGAGGGCGAACTGAGCACCCGCCAGGCGGACCTGGAGTCCCTCCTTGCCCAGCAGGCGGCCCTGAAGGACCGTACGAGCCTCGCCACGATCACCCTGTCGCTGTCGGAGACGCCGGTGAAGAAGGCGGCGGCCGAGGACGACGACCCCGGTGTCCTGGACGCGCTGACGGGCGGCTGGGGCGCCTTCCTGACGGTGCTCCGCTGGATCGTCATGGCGGCAGCGGCAGTCCTCCCGTTCGCCGCGGGCGCGGCCCTTCTGATCTTCCTCTGGCTCCGCCTGGTCCACCCCCGCCTGGCGGTCCGCCGCGAGCGCACCCCCGCGACACCCGTGGGCCCCCTGCCCACCGCATACCCGGCACCGGCACCGGGATCGAGCCCGGCCTCGGAGGAGGACTGACGGCAGGCCGCCCCGAAATGATCGATGCCCGTAGCGTGTTCGCATGGGTATGGACGGTGGGCGGGAGCGACTGGTCGTCATCGGTGGGGATGCCGCGGGGATGGCCGCGGCATCCCAGGCGCGGCGGATGAGGGACCCCGACGCGCTGGAGATCGTGGCGTTCGAGCGGGGTGACTACACCTCCTACTCGGCGTGCGGCATCCCGTACTGGGTGGGCGGTCAGGTGTCCGGGCCGCAGGAGTTGATCGCCCGTACGCCCGAGGAGCACCGGGCGCGGGGCATCGACCTGCGGATGCGCACCGAGGTCGTGGAGATCGACGTCGCCGGGCAGCGGGTACGCGCGCGTGACGTGACGTCCGGGACCGAGTCCTGGACGTCGTACGACAAGCTCGTGATCGCGACCGGCGCCCGGCCGATCCGGCCCGACCTGCCGGGCATGGACGCGCCGGGTGTGCACGGGGTGCAGACGCTCGGGGACGGGCAGGCGCTGATCGACACGCTGGCACGCACGCGTGGGCGGCGCGCGGTCGTCGTCGGCGCCGGCTACATCGGCGTGGAGATGGCCGAGGCGCTCATCAACCGCGGCTACGAGGTGACGGTCGTCGACCGGGGCGCCGAGCCGATGTCCACGCTCGACCCCGACATGGGCCGGCTGGTGCACAAGGCGATGACCGGGCTCGGCGTCACGATGGTGGGCGACGCCGAGGTCACCCGAATCCTGACCGGCGACGACGGACAGGTCCGCGGGGTGGCCACCGCTGACGCCGAGTACCCGGCCGACGTCGTCGTCCTCGGCATCGGCGTCCGCCCGGAGACGAGCCTGGCGCGGGCCGCCGGACTCCCCCTCGGCGCGCACCAGGGGCTGCTCACCGACCGGTCGATGCGGGTGCGCGGCCACGAGAACATCTGGGCGGGCGGGGACTGCGTGGAGGTCCTCGACCTGGTCTCGGGACAGGAGCGGTACATCGCGCTCGGCACCCACGCCAACAAGCACGGCCAGGTCATCGGCACCAACGCGGGCGGCGGCTACGCCACCTTCCCCGGCGTGGTCGGCACCGCCGTCAGCAAGGTCTGCGACCTGGAGATCGCCCGCACCGGCCTGCGCGAGAAGGACGCCCGCCGGGCGGGGCTGCAGTACGTGACGGTGACCATCGAGTCGACGAGCAGGGCCGGTTACTACCCCGGCGCCTCACCGATGACGGTGAAGATGCTCGCCGAGCGCCGCACGGGCCGTCTGCTGGGCGTGCAGATCGTCGGCCGGGAGGGCGCCGGCAAGCGCGTGGACATCGCCGCGGTGGCGCTGACCGCGGGCATGACCGTGGATCAGATGACGGCCCTTGACCTCGGCTACGCCCCGCCGTTCAGCCCGGTCTGGGACCCGGTCCTGGTCGCGGCGCGGAAGGCGACGAAGGCCGTCCACGGCGGCTAGGGCGTGTTTCGAAAGTCCCGTCGTCCGCCCGAAGGGCGGGCCCTGCGGCGTCTGGTGCGTGCGATCGCAAGGCGCCGGAGCGCCCTAATAGCGGAGCTATTCGGGCGTTCCGGCAACGCCGCGAGCATGCGTGCCAGGCGTCGCAGGGCAGGCGGGACTTTCGAAACACGCCCTAGGCGGTCCCGCTGATCCGCGGCGGCAGCGACGCCACCGACCCGCCGCCCGTCGCCTGGGGCTGTTCGCCGGCGGTCGTGCTGGTACTGGTGGTGGGCTTGGCGTGGGCCGCTGAGGCGCGGACCGAGCGGAGGCGGTTGCTGACGGCCTCGTCCAGGGTGACCGGGCGGCCGGTCTGCGCGGCGAGCCGTCCGGCCTCCTGGCCGAGCCGGGCGACGTCCTCCCAGGGCAGCCGTACCACCAGGGAGAGTTCCGCCTCGCCGTCGGGCAGGGCGTGCATCGCGGGGGTCACTCGATCGTTCATCGCCTGTCCTCACATAGACCGCACAGTCCCGGTAGTTCCCGGTCGAGAAGCCATACGGGCGGGAGGCCGACGGCGTTCACCGATTCCGCGGCCGCGTCCGGGGAAGGAGGACATCGTGGTCATTCCCGTCCATGACGTGAACCCCGTCCGCCGCACCCCCTGGGTGACGTACGGGCTGATCGTCGCGAACGTCGTCGTCTTCCTCGCCATGCCCGGCACCTTCGCCGCCGCCGGTGAGAGCCGTCTGTCGCAGCTGTGCCAGTTGCACGCGTTCCTGGACCATTACGCGGCGGTCCCCCGGGAGTTGGTGCACGGCCAGTTGCCCGGGCTGGTCCCGACCGGCGAGGTCGGTGTCGGCGCGCAGGGCCCCGGCTGTGTCATCGGGGAGCCGGGCTACGACAAGTCGCCGGTGCTGTCGGTCTTCACGTCGCTGTTCCTGCACGGCGGCTGGCTGCACCTGCTCGGCAACATGCTGTTCCTGCTGATCTTCGGCAACAACGTCGAGGACCGCATGGGACATGTGCGGTTTCTGCTGTTCTACGTCGTGTGCGGGTACGCGGCCGGGTACGGCTTCGCGTTCCTCAACGCCGACTCCGGCGACCCTCTGATCGGCGCCTCGGGAGCCGTCGCGGGGGTGCTCGGCGCCTACCTGGTGCTCTATCCGAGGGCCAGGGTGTGGGTCCTGGTGCCGTTCCTGGTCTTCCTGCCGCTGAGGCTGCCGGCCTGGCTGGTGCTGGGGTTCTGGTTCGCGCTGCAGGCGGTGTACTCCTCCGGCGAGGGCGTCACCGACGCGGGCACCGTCGCGTACACGGCGCATGTCGTCGGTTTCCTCGTCGGCATGCTGCTGGCCTGGCCGCTGAAGCCGGGCACACCGCCGCCCCCGGAGCCGCCCGGCCTGCTGTTCGGCAGGCGGGCGCGGCCCCGGGAGCCGTGGTGAGTCAGCGCGCGGTGCGGGTGTGGACGTACTCCACGAGCCGGGTCAGGGCGTCCGGGTCGGTGTCGGGCATGACGCCGTGGCCGAGGTTGAAGACATGTCCCTCCAGGCCCGCGGCGGAGTCCAGGACGGCCTGGGTGCGGGTCTCGACGGCCTCGGTGGTGGAGAAGAGCACCGTAGGGTCGAGGTTGCCCTGGAGCGCCTTGCCGGGACCGACCCGGCGGGCGGCCTCGTCGAGCGGGATCCGCCAGTCGACGCCGACGACGTCCGCGCCGGCCTCGCCCATGAGCTGCAGCAGCTCGCCGGTGCCGACGCCGAAGTGGATGCGCGGGACGCCGTAGCTCTCGACCGCCTTGAAGACCTTGGCGGAGGCGGGCATCACCGAGCGGCGGTAGTCGGCGGGGGCGAGCGCGCCGACCCAGGAGTCGAAGAGCTGCACCGCGGAGGCGCCGGCCTCGATCTGCACCTTCAGGAAGGCGCCGGTGATGTCGGCGAGCCGGTCGAGCAGGTCGGCCCAGAGCTCCGGATCGCCGTACATCATCGCCTTGGCGTTCTGGTACGTCCGCGACGGACCGCCCTCGACGAGGTAACTCGCGAGGGTGAAAGGCGCGCCCGCGAAGCCGATCAGCGGGGTGGACCCGAGTTCGCGGGTGAGCAGGCCGATGGCCTCGGTGACGTAGGAGACGTCCTCGGGGGTGAGGTCGCGCAGCCGGGCCAGGTCGGCGCGGGTGCGGATCGGCTGCTCGACGACCGGGCCGACGCCGGGCTTGATGTCGAGGTCGATGCCGATGGCCTTCAGGGGGACGACGATGTCGCTGAAGTAGATCGCCGCGTCCACGTTGTGGCGGCGCACCGGCTGGAGCGTGATCTCGGTGACCAGCTCGGGGCGCATGCAGGACTCCAGCATCGGAATGCCCTCGCGCACCTTGCGGTACTCCGGCAGGGAGCGGCCGGCCTGCCGCATGAACCACACCGGGGTGTGCGGCACGGGCTCGCGCCTGCACGCCTTGAGGAAGGCGGAGTCGTACGTCGCTGTCGGCTGCGTGTCGTTGGCACTCACGGTGGTCAGTCTCCCACGGGCCGGGCGGTGCCCCGTCCGGCGCCCGCCCCTGGCGCGGGTTCCGTCTCCCGTGTCTAGACCCGCGCCAAGCCCGGATTCCCTTTAACCTTCCCGCATGGCTGCGGCGCAGGGACGACTGTCGGGTGGAATGGATGACGCGAAGGACTCCGGGGAGGCGGGCAGGCACAGTGCGGCTCCCCCGGTCTTCAGGGCGGCGGTGGACGCCCTGCGCGCCAGTCGGCTGAGGCCGCAGATCGAGGTGGAGTCGACCAGGGCGCCCCAGCGGCTGGCCCCGCACGCGTACGCGCTGGAGGCCACGGTCGTCGACGGGGAGCAGGATCTGGCGGACGGGCGCTTGGTGCTGCTGCACGATCCGGCCGGGCACGACGCCTGGCGGGGCACGTTCCGACTGGTGACGCTGGTACGGGCGGAGCTGGAGCCGGAGATGGCGGCGGACCCGCTGCTGCCGGAGGTGTGCTGGTCGTGGCTGACCGGGGCGCTCCAGGCGCGCGGGCTGACGTACGGCGAGCCGAGCGGCACCGTCACGCGCGCGAGCTCCCACTACTTCGGCGGTCTGGCGGAGCGTCCGCCGGCCTCGCAGATCGAGATCCGCGCCTCCTGGACGCCCCGTGAGGGTCTGGGCGGGGTACCAGACACGGCGGCGCATCTGGCGTCGTGGGCGGATCTGCTGGCGCAGGTGGCGGGGCTGCCGCCGGCCGGTCCCGGGGACGCGGCGGTGGTGACGCTGCCGCAGCGCAGGGGACCGCAGTCGCGCTAGCGCGGGCGACCTGGGGCACCGGAGTTACGGGAGCGCGGCATGAGTCACGGGATCGTGGGCATCACTTTGTCGATACGACCACTTTCAGTCATGAGCGGGCACTCGAACGAACCGATTCGCTCACCGAACGATCGACCGTACGTCCGAATTGCACTAATTGTTACTCACTAGATCGTGATCATTCTCTAAAGGACTCCCGGCTCGGTGCCGAAGACGACTGTGACCTTCCAAGCCGTCCCGCACCCCAGGAGGCCCGGTGTCCGTTCTCCTTGAGCAGCCCGCAAGCCTGGTCGCCTACCGGCCCAACAAGCCCACCGCCATGGTGGTCGTGGCCGATCCCCGAGTCCGTTCCACCGTCACCCGACACCTGTGGGCACTCGGTGTCCGCGATGTCATCGAGGCGTCGTCCATCGCCGAGGCCCGTCCCCGCGTCGGCAACCCGCGCGACATCTGTGTCGCCGACGTCCACCTGCCCGACGGCTCCGGCCTGACCCTGCTGTCGGAGACCCGCGCCGCGGGCTGGCCCAACGGGCTCGCCCTCTCCGCGGCCGACGACATCGGCGCCGTCCGCAACGCCCTCGCCGGCGGCGTGAAGGGCTACGTCGTCACCGGCACCCGCACCAACGTCGGGCTCCCCACCCGGCCCGGTGCCGCCCCCATCGGTTCCGCCGCCGCCCGTATGCACCGCCGTCCCCCGGGTGCCCCGAGCCACCCGGGCGGCTACCGCGAGCTGTCCGGCCGCGAGGTCGAGGTGCTGCGGCTGGTGGCGGAGGGCCAGTCGAACAAGGCCATCGGCGTCTCGATGGGACTGTCCGCACTGACCGTGAAGAGCCACCTCGCCCGTATCGCCCGCAAGCTCGGTACGGGCGACCGCGCCGGCATGGTCGCCGTGGCCCTGCGCACCGGCATCATCCACTGACCCCCTCCCCCCACCCTTCACGGACGTGAACGGACCGGTCCCCGGTCCGCTCCGTCCCCCACCCCCCACGTCGTGAACCGGACGATTCACCGACCTGACTGGTTTGCGACCCCCAGGCGCCCGTCGACGGAACGTTCCGTCGACGGGCGCTGTCCACACACGGATACCCTTGACAGGTGACCGACGCCCAAGACACCGCAGCAGACAGTTCACTGCGAACCACCGGAGGCGCCCCTCCGGACGACGGCGGATCTTCTGTTACGGGGGCGCCCGCCGGGGCTTCGAGCCCTGATACCGGCTCCGAGCCGGGTCCCGAGCCGGTTCCTTTGCTGGAGCCGCGCGACGGCATTCCGCCCGTGATCGCCGACGGGGAGTCCCTGGCCCGGGTGATCGCCGCGTTCGACGCGGGCACCGGCCCGGTCGCCGTGGACGCCGAGCGGGCCTCCGGGTACCGCTACGGACAGCGCGCCTATCTGGTGCAGCTGCGCCGCGAGGGCGCGGGCACCGCGCTGATCGACCCCGTCGCCTGTCCCGACCTGTCCGGTCTCGGCGAGGTGCTGGCCGACACGGAGTGGGTGCTGCACGCCGCCACCCAGGACCTGCCCTGCCTCAGGGAGATAGGCATGGTCCCGACCAGGATCTTCGACACCGAGCTGGCCGGGCGGCTCGCCGGGTTCCCGCGGGTCGGGCTCGGCGCCATGGTCGAGAACGTGCTCGGGTTCGTGCTGGAGAAGGGCCACTCCGCGGTCGACTGGTCGACCCGCCCGCTGCCCGAGCCCTGGCTGCGCTACGCCGCCCTCGACGTGGAGCTCCTGGTCGACCTGCGCGACGCGCTGGAGAAGGAGCTGGACCGGCAGGGCAAGCTGGACTGGGCCCGGCAGGAGTTCGACGCGATCGCCTCCGCGCCGCCGCCGGAGCCCCGCAAGGAGCCCTGGCGCCGGACCTCCGGTATGCACAAGGTGCGCCGGCGCCGGCAGCTCGGTGTGGTGCGCGAGCTGTGGGAGACGCGGGACAAGATCGCCCGGCGGCGCGATGTGTCGCCCGGCAAGGTGCTCTCGGACGCCGCGATCGTGGAGGCCGCGCTCGCCCTCCCGGCGAACGTGCACGCGCTCTCCGCGCTGAACGGCTTCGGGCACCGCATGGGACGGCGGCAGCTGGAGCAGTGGCAGGCCTCGGTGGACCGCGCCAAGGCGCTGTCCGAGTCGCAGCTGCCGCAGCCGGGCCAGCCGGTCACCGGTCCGCCGCCGCCCCGCGCGTGGGCGGACAAGGACCCGGCCGCCGCGGCCCGGCTCTCGGCGGCCCGCGCCGGGGTCTCCGCGCTGGCGGAACGGCTGAACATGCCGCAGGAGAACCTGATCACGCCGGACACCGTGCGCCGGGTGTGCTGGGAGCCGCCCGAGCAGGTGACCGCTGACACCGTTGCCGCGGCTCTGGCGGGCCATGGGGCGCGGCCCTGGCAGATCGAGCAGGTGACCCCCGTGCTGGTGGCGGCGCTGTCCGCATAAGGGCACTCCGTGGAGGCACTCATCGCGTCGCCCCGCGCGTGAAGCCGTTGTAGATGAACCGCTGGAGGAACAGGAAGACGATCAGCGTGGGCAGGATGACCAGCACGGCTCCTGCCGAGATCGTCTCCCAGTGGGCCGCGTAGGGCCCGCGGAAGCGGAACAGCGACGTCGAGATCACGCCAAGGTCCTCGGAGGGCATGTAGAGGAAGGGGATGTAGAAGTCGTTGTAGACGGTGATCCCCTTCACGATCACCACCGTCGCCGTCGCGGGCTTCAGCAGCGGGAAGATGATCTTTCGGTAGATGGTGAAGGCGTTCGCGCCCTCCAGCCGGGCCGCCTCGTCCAGCGAGACCGGAATCGACCGGACGAACTGCAGGAAGATGTAGATCGAGACGATGTCCGTGCCCATGTAGAGCGCGATCGGCGCCCACAGGGTGTCGAACATCCCGAGTCCGGTGACGATCTGGAACGTCGCCACCTGGGTGGTGACCCCCGGGACCAGCGCGGCGACCAGGAACAGCGCGAGTACGAGCTTGCGGAGGCGGAACCGGAAGCGGTCGATCGCGTACGCCGTCATCGACCCGATCAGCACGGTGCCGCCGACGGCCACCACCAGGATCAGGGCCGTATTGCCGAAGGCGGCGAGCATGCGGCCGTCCTGGAACGCGGTCACGTAGTTGTCGAAGTTCAGCGGGTTGCCGGGCAGCGAGAGCGCGCCGCCGCCCTCGGTCATCTCCCGCTCGGTCTTCAGGGACGTCAGCACCACGACGGCCAGGGGCAGCAGGACGACCACGGTCGCGCCGATCAGGGAGAGGTGCACCAGGGCGCGGGCCGGCACACGGCGCGTCATACGAGGTCCACCTTGTCGTCGGGGACCAGCCGCCGCTGGACCCAGGTCACCAGCAGGATGATCAGCAGCAGGACGACCGCGGCGGCCGAGGCGAGCCCCGTCTTGTTGAACCGGAAGGCCAGATTGACCGTCTGGATCACGAAGGTCTCGGTGCCGGTGGCGCCGCCGGTCATGATGTACGGGATCTCGAAGACCGACAGGGACCCGGAGATCGACAGGATCACCGTCAGACTCAGCACCGGCTTGATGCCCGGCGCGATGATGTACCGGAACTGGTGCCAGCGGTTGGCCCCGTCCAGTTCGGCCGCCTCGTACAGCTCCCCCGGGATGGACTGGATCGCGCCCAGGAAGAGCACGAAGTTCAGACCCAGGTAGCGCCAGACGGAGACGCCCGCGAGGGAGGTGTTGGCGGAGGCCGGGGTGCCGAGCCAGGCATGGTCGGTGTCGACGCCGAACAGGCTCAGCACGGAGTCGAGGGTGCCGCCGTCCTGGAAGAAGTAGAGGAAGACGAACCCGATCGCGACCCCGTTGATCAGGTACGGGAAGAAGAGCACGCCCTTGTAGAAGTTCCGGAAGCGGACGTTGAAGCTCAGGACCGTCGCGAAGTACAGCGCCGCGGCGATCTGCACGGCCGAGGCCGCGAGGTAGTAGCCGCTGACGAAGAAGACCCGGAAGAGGTCCTCGCGGGTGAAGATCTCCGTGTAGTTGCCGATGCCCGTGTAGTTCAGCTCCGGGCTCACGCCGTCCCAGTCGGTGAAGCTGTAGGCGACCATGTTCACGATCGGCGCGTAGGTGAAGACGATCAGCAGCGTGAGCGGGGCGATCAGGAACAGCCAGGGAGTCAGGGCCCGCCGGCCACGCCTGCGCCGGGCGGGGGCACCCGGGCGCGCCCCCGCGGCCGTCCTCTCCACCGCCCGTCGCGCGGTGGTGGTCATCAGCGCTGCGCCTCGGTCCAGCGCTCGCCGAGGTCGGCGAAGAAGTCCTCCAGGTTGCCGTCGGCGGCGCCGCGCGCGAGGTCGACCAGCTTCTGCCGGTACTCGGGGGCGTAGATGCCGGTCTCGGACTCGCTGTCGATCCGCTTGACCTCGGCGCCCTTGGCGTCGTCCACCTCGATGAACTCCACGCCCGCCTCCTCGTAGGGCCTCAGCACCTCGGGCAGCGGGGCGTCCTTGCGCGGGGAGATCGCCAGGTTGTCCCTGTCGTAGCCGGACTCGTCGGTGAACCAGTCGATCCAGGCGCGGGCCGCCTCCTTGTGCTCGGAATGGACGTTGACGGCCTGGTTGTAGTCGGGGGAGATCGCGGCGCAGAAGTGGCCGTCCGTCTGGGACGGGAAGGGCATGAAGCCGATGTCGTCGGGGTCGGCGCCGGCCTTCTCCGCGGCGTCCCGGAACTGCACGATCGCCCAGGTGCCGAGCCACTGGGTGGCGATCTCGCCCCTGGCGGTACGGGCCTTGGACTCCTCCCAGTTGGTGGTGGTCGGGTCCTTCTCGGACAGGCCCCGCGCCACGATGTCGTGCAGCAGGGTGTCCCCGACCCGCAGGTCCGCGCCGGGCGCCCAGGGGTCCCCCTCGGCCAGCTTGGTGGTGGCCTGCGGGTCGCAGTGCACGGAGCCGTTGACGTACGTCCAGGAGGTGAGCGTCCAGCCGGCGGCAAAGTTGGTGTAGTAGGGCACGGCGTCGGTCTTCGCCTTGATGGACTTCAGCGCGGTGAGGAACTCGGCCGGGGTGGTGGGCCATTCGGTGACGCCGGCCTCGCGCCAGACCCGCTTGTTGTAGAGGAAGCCGGGGGTCACGCCGACCGGGCTCTGGCCGTAGACCTTGCCGTCGACGGCGGTGAAGTCGGTGAAGCGGTACTTCTCACCGCGCTCCTCGACCGTGCCGAGGGAGGCGAAGAACTTGGGGTAGTCGGCCTTCTTGATGACCGCGGGGATCAGCAGGACGTCACCGTAGTTCTCGGTGTTCATCCGGATCTTGACCTCGGACTCGTAGTTGGTGAGCCCTTCGAACTCCACCTTGACCTTGGGATAGGTCTTGTTGAAGGCGGCGGCGTACCGGTCCAGGGTGCCGTCCTGCACGAGGTCGGTGCGCACGGTGAGGACCTTGATGGTTCCGCTGACCTCGGCCGGGTCGGTGGGCGCCTTGGCGTCCGCCCCTTTCGAGGAGCCTCCGGTGCCGGTGCACGCCCCGAGCAGCAGGGCGGCACCGGTGACCATGGCCAGGACTGTACGGCGGTACATGTGCATCAGCTCCGTTCATCACGTGACGGACGAGCACTGCGGGTTGGCTGGTTCGGAACTCTGACAGCGCTTTCTCGACCGGTAAAGTCCCTATCCCGCCAACGACGCCAAAAGCCTGCCCCGCTTCGGGGTTGACCGGTTCAAGGGAGTGCGCATGCTTCAGGCCACACCGCTGGGCGACGGATGGATCCTGCGGCACGAGGGGAAGCCGCTGCCCGCGGCCGTGCCGGGGTGCGTGCACACCGATCTGCTGGCGGCCGGGGTCGTCCCGGACCCGTTCCTCGGGCGGAACGAGACCGAGGTCGCCTGGGTGGGCCGACGGGACTGGACCTACGAGCGGGACCTGGACGCGGCCTCCGGCGCGGAGCAGACCGACCTCGTCTTCGACGGTCTGGACACGGTGGCCGAAGTCCTGCTGGACGGGCGCCTGTTGGGCCGCACGCGCAATATGCACCGCTCGTACCGCTTCGACGTGACCGGTCTCGCCGGGCGCCTGTCGGTGCGGTTCCGGTCCGCGTACGCCGAGGCCGAGGCGGTGCGCGACCGGCTGGGCGAGCGCCCGGCCGCCTACGCCGAGCCCTTCGCGTACCTGCGCAAGATGGCCTGCTCCTTCGGCTGGGACTGGGGGCCGACGCTGGTGACGGCGGGGATCTGGCGCCCGGTGCGGCTGGAGCACTGGTCGACGGCGCGGATCTCCCGGGTGCGTCCGCTGGTGACGGTCGAACCGGGGCTCGGGCGGGTGGAGTTGGCGGTGGACGTGGAGCGGACGCGGGTCGAGGCGCCGCTGACCGTGGAGGCGTCGGTCGGCGGGGTCCGGGCCCGTGCCGAGGTCGACGGCGCGCGGGGGACCGTACGCCTCGACGTGCCCTCGCCGCGGCTGTGGTGGCCGCGCGGGTACGGCGAACAGGCGCTGTACGACGTGGAGTTGACGCTGCTGCACGGGGACGAGCCGCTGGACGTCTGGCGGCGCCGGGTCGGCTTCCGGAGCGTGGATCTGGACCGCTCCCCCGACGCGCACGGCACCGGGTTCACCTTCGTCGTCAACGGCGAGCGGCTCTTCGCGCGGGGCGTGAACTGGATCCCGGACGACGTCTTCCCCTCCCGGGTGACCCGGGACCGGTACCGGGAACGGCTCGGGCAGGCCGCGGAGGCGGGCGTGGACCTGGTGCGGGTCTGGGGCGGCGGGATCTACGAGAGCGAGGACTTCTACGACGCCTGCGACGAACTGGGGCTCATGGTCTGGCAGGACTTCCCCTTCGCCTGCGCCGCCTACCCCGAGGAGCAGCCGCTGCGCGGGGAGGTGGAGGCCGAGGCCCGCGAGAACGTCGTACGGCTGATGCCGCACCCCTCGCTGGTCCTGTGGAACGGCAACAACGAGAACCTGTGGGGCTTTTGGGACTGGGGGTGGGAGGAGCGGCTCGCCGGGGAGTCCTGGGGCGAGGGGTACTACCTGGGCGTACTGCCGCGTGTGGTCGCCGAGTTGGATCCGACGCGGCCCTATACCGCGGGCTCTCCCTGGTCCGGGTCCTGGGAGCGGCATCCGAACGATCCGGCGCACGGCACGCACCACTCCTGGGAGGTGTGGAACCGGGAGGACTACACCCGCTACCGGGCCGATGTGCCGCGGTTCACGGCCGAGTTCGGCTGGCAGGCGCCGCCCGCCTGGGCGACGTTGCGGCGGGCGCTGCCGGGCGAGGTGCTCGCGCCGGACTCGCCAGGCATGCTGCACCACCAGAAGGCCGCGGACGGGAACGGCAAGCTGCGGCGCGGTCTTGAGCGCCATTTCGCCTTCCCCGAGGGGGACTTCGACCGCTGGCACTACCTCACGCAGGTCAACCAGGCGCGTGCGGTGGCCACCGGGGTCGAGCACTGGCGCTCGCACTGGCCGGTGTGCGCGGGCACGGTGCTCTGGCAGCTCAACGACTGCTGGCCGGTGACCTCCTGGGCCGCGATCGACGGGGACGGGCGGCCCAAGCCGCTCTACTTCGAGCTGCGGCGGCTGTACGCGGACCGGCTGCTGACCCTGCGCCCGGAGGAGGGCGGGCTGGTGCTGGCCGCGGTGAACCAGGGCGCCGGGGTGTGGTCCGTGGAGGTGCGGCTGCGGCGGATGTCGGTCGACGGGGCGGTCCTCGGGGAGGCGAGCGTCCCCGTGGTGGCCGGACGGCGGGCCGTGGGGCTCGTGGCCGTGCCCCGGGAGCTGGTGCCGGCCGGTGCGAAGGAGTTCCTGGTCGCCGACGCCGACGGACTGCGGGCCCTGCGCTTTCCCGCGCCCGACCGGGAGATCCCGTATCCCCGGCCGGAGTTCGAGGTCGCCGTCGTGCCGGGCGGGGTGCGGGTGACGGCCCGGACGCTGGTACGGGACCTGCTGCTGCAGGCGGACCGGCTGGACCCCGACGCACGCGCCGACCGGGGGCTGGTGACCTTGTTGCCCGGGGAAGAGGTGACCATCGGGGTGTCCGGCTGCAAGACTCCGGATCCGGAGTCCGCCCGTCGTGCCCTCTACTGCGTGGAGCCTGCCCGATGACCTCATCTTCCGGTCCCCGCGTCACCATCAAGGACGTCGCCGCGCGCGCCGGTGTGTCCAAAGGAGCGGTGTCCCTCGCCTTCAACCACAAACCGGGGCTCTCCGAGGCGACCCGGGACCGGATCTTCAAGGCCGCCCGGGAACTGGGCTGGGCGCCGAACCTGACCGCGCGGTCACTGGCGGGGGCCCGGGTGGACGTGATGGGGCTCGCGATCTGCCGGCCGGCGCGGCTGCTCGGGCTCGAACCCTTCTACATGGAGTTCGTCTCGGGCGTGGAGAGCGTCCTGGCCGAGCACTCCTGCTCGCTGCTGCTGCGGCTGGTGCGCACGGTGGAGGAGGAGGTCGGCATCCAGGAGGCCTGGTGGCGGGGGCGGCAGGTGGGCGGGTCGATCCTGGTCGACTTCCGGGCCGACGATCCCCGGCCGGCGGCGGTGCGGAGGCTGGGGATGCCGGTGGTCGCCGTAGGACATCCCGATCTGACCGGGGGGCTGGCCTCGGTGTGGACGGACGACGCGACCGCGATGGCGGAGGCCGTGCGGTATCTGGCGGCGCTCGGGCACCGGCGGATCGCCCGGGTGGGCGGCGCCGCGGCGCTCGGGCACACGGCGATCCGTACGGCGGCCTTCGACGAGGCGGCGCGGTCGCTGGCGCTGGCCGGGGCGTGGCAGGTCGCCACGGACTTCTCCGGGGACGCGGGGGCGCGGGCCACACGGTCGCTCCTGACGGCGGCGGCGCCGGACCGGCCAACGGCGATCGTCTACGACAACGACATCATGGCGGTGGCGGGGCTGTCGGTGGCGGCGGAGATGGGGTTGCGGGTGCCGGCGGATGTGTCGCTGCTGGCCTGGGACGACTCGCAGCTGTGCCGGCTGACGCATCCGACGCTGTCGGCGATGAGCCATGACGTGCACGGATTCGGGGCGGATGTGGCACGGACCCTGTTCGGCGTCATCACCGGGGAGGGGGGCGAGTCGCATCCCGTGGCCACTCCGGTACTGACGCCCCGGGGGTCAACGGCTCCGCCGAAGGTGTGACCTTCGCCGCTAAGAGCCCCGGGACTGGGCAGGTACGTTACTCGTAAGTAGCATGGGCCTGAGCGCGCGCTCAGCGTGCCGGCAGCAGTGCAGTCCCGCACCCTGGAGGAGAGCCATCGTGCCTCGTACCGTCAGGGACGTCGTCTTCGTCGACGGCGTCCGCACCCCGTTCGGCAAGGCGGGCCCGAAGGGCATCTACCACGAGACCCGCGCCGACGACCTCGTCGTGAAGGCGATCCGGGAGCTGCTGCGCCGCAACCCCGGTCTCGACCCGAAGAAGATCGACGAGGTCGCCATCGCCGCGACCACGCAGATCGGCGACCAGGGCCTGACCATCGGCCGCACCGCGGGCATCCTCGCGGGCCTGCCGCAGTCGGTGCCGGGCTACTCCATCGACCGTATGTGCGCCGGCGCCCTGACCGCCGTCACCACGGTCGCCGGTTCGGTGGCCTTCGGCGCCTACGACATCGCCATCGCCGGTGGTGTCGAGCACATGGGCCGCCACCCGATGGGTGAGGGCGTGGACCCCAACCCGCGCTTCGTCAGCGAGAAGCTGGTCGACGAGTCCGCCCTGTTCATGGGCATGACCGCCGAGAACCTGCACGACCGCTACCCGACGATCACCAAGCAGCGCGCCGACGAGTACGCCGTGCGCTCCCAGGAGAAGGCCGCCAAGGCGTACGCCAACGGCAAGATCCAGGCCGACCTGGTGCCGATCTCGGTGCGCCGCACCAACCCCGAGGCCGGCGAGACCGGCTGGGGCCTGGTCACCGCCGACGAACCGATGCGTCCGGGCACCACGCTGGAGAACCTGGCGGGGCTCAAGACGCCGTTCCGCGTCCACGGCCGGGTTACCGCCGGTAACGCGGCCGGTCTGAACGACGGCGCCACCGCCTCCCTGATCGCCTCCGAGGACTTCGCCCGCGAGAACAACCTCCCGGTGAAGATGCGCCTGGTCTCCTACTCCTTCGCGGGTGTGGAGCCGGAGGTCATGGGCTACGGCCCGATCCCGGCCACCGAGAAGGCCCTCGCCCAGGCGGGCCTGTCCATCGACGACATCGGCCTGTTCGAGATCAACGAGGCCTTCGCCGTCCAGGTGCTCGCGTTCCTGGAGCACTACGGCATCGCCGACGACGACGCGCGCGTCAACCAGTACGGCGGCGCCATCGCGTTCGGTCACCCGCTGGCCTCCTCCGGCGTGCGTCTGATGACGCAGCTGGCCCGCCAGTTCGAGGAGCAGCCGGAGGTCCGCTACGGCCTCACCACGATGTGCGTCGGCTTCGGCATGGGCGCCACCGTGATCTGGGAGAACCCGCACCACAAGGACGCCGGAGGCAACAAGTGAGCACCACCGCTGAGCTTCTGAAGGGCGCCGCCGAGCTGTTCCCGGACGAGGTCGTCACCTCGGCGCACGTACGCCACCTCGACCTGCCGTTCGGCGCCGGGCGGTTCGCCCTGATCACGCTGGACAACGGCTTCGACCACACCAAGCCGACCACCTTCGGACCGCAGTCGCTGGCGAACCTCAACACCGCCATCGACCAGGTCGAGGCCGAGGCCGCGGCCGGCGACATCGTCGGTGTCGGCATCACCGGCAAGCCGTTCATCTTCGCGGTCGGCGCCGACCTCAAGGGCGTCGAGCTGCTGAAGGAGCACGAGCACGCGCTCGCCATCGGCAAGGGCGGCCACGAGGTCTTCAAGCGCCTCGCCGCGCTCGCCGTGCCGACCTTCGCGTACTACAACGGCGCCGCGATGGGCGGCGGTGTCGAGGTCGGTCTGCACTGCTCCTACCGCACCGTCAGCAAGGCGCTCCCGGCGTTCTCGCTGCCCGAGGTCTTCCTCGGTCTGGTCCCCGGCTGGGGCGGCTGCACGATCCTGCCGAACCTGATCGGCGCCGAGAAGGCCGTCCAGGTCATCATCGAGAACAGCCTCAACCAGAACAAGCAGCTCAAGGGCCAGCAGGTCTTCGACCTGGGCATCGCCGACGCCCTCTTCGAGGGCGCGGACTTCCTGGAGCAGTCGCTGAACTGGACCGCCCAGGTGCTCAAGGGCGACGTCGAGGTCGAGCGCCCGGTCGTCGACCGCGGTGAGGCCTGGGACCAGGCCGTCGCCAAGGGCCGCTTCATCGCCGACTCCAAGGTGCACGGTGCCGCCCCGGCCGCCTACCGCGCCCTGGACATCATCGCCGCCGCCAAGAACGGCGACCTGCAGCAGGGGTACGACGCCGAGGACAAGGCGCTCGCCGACCTGATCATGGGTGGCGAACTGCGCGCCGGCATCTACGCGTTCAACCTGGTGCAGAAGCGCGGCAAGCGTCCCGCGGGCGCCCCGGACAAGAACCTGGCCCGCCCGGTCACCAAGGTCGGTGTCGTCGGCGCCGGTCTGATGGCCTCCCAGCTCGCGCTGCTCTTCCTGCGCCGCCTTGAGGTGCCGGTCGTGCTGACCGACATCGACCAGGAGCGCGTCGACAAGGGTGTGGGCTACGTCCACTCCGAGATCGACAAGCTGCTCGGCAAGGGCCGGATCAACCAGGACAAGGCCAACCGTCTCAAGGCCCTGGTCTCGGGTGTGCTGGACAAGGCCGAGGGCTTCGCGGACGCGGACTTCATCATCGAAGCCGTGTTCGAGGAGATCGGCGTCAAGCAGCAGGTGTTCGCGGAGGTCGAGGCGGTCGCCCCGGCGCACGCCGTCCTCGCCACGAACACCTCCTCCCTCTCCGTCTCGGAGATGGCGTCGAAGCTGAAGCACCCCGAGCGGGTCGTCGGCTTCCACTTCTTCAACCCGGTCGCCGTGCTGCCGCTGCTGGAGATCGTCCGCGGCGAGCAGACCGACGACGCCTCGCTGGCCACGGCGTTCGCCGTCGCCAAGAAGCTGAAGAAGACCGCGGTCCTCACCAAGGACGCCCCGGCGTTCGTCGTGAACCGCATCCTGACCCGCTTCATGGGCGAGATCCAGAACGTCATCGACGAGGGCACGCCGGTCGAGGTCGCCGAGAAGGCCGTCGAACCGCTCGGTCTGCCGATGTCCCCGCTGGTCCTGCTGGAGCTGGTCGGCCCCGCGATCGGCCTGCACGTCTCGGAGACCCTCAACCGGGCCTTCCCGGACCGCTTCAAGGTCTCCCCGAACCTCAAGGCGGTCGTCGAGGCGGGCAAGCGCGGCTTCTACGTCTACGACTCCGGCAAGCCGGAGCTGGACCCGGAGGTCGCCGCCCTCCTCAAGCAGGGCGATGTCGTCCTGACCGAGGAGCAGGTCCGCGCCCGCGTCCTGGACGCCGTCGCGCAGGAGATCGGCATCATGCTCGACGAGGGTGTCGTCGCCGAGGCGCAGGACATCGACCTGTGCCTGATCACCGGCGCCGGCTGGCCCTTCCACCTGGGCGGCATCACGCCGTACCTGGACCGTGAGGGTGTCTCGGAGCGCGTGAACGGCAAGAAGTTCCTGGCGCCGGGCGTGGCTTCGGTCCCCGCGTAACAGCGCCTGTCAGTGCCCCGTACGCCCGCGTGGTGTGCGGGGCACTGCCGTGTCTACAGCTCCTGCCAGGCGGCGAGCGCGAGCCCCGGTTCGTCCTTCTGCCGGGCCAGGCGCAGGACGCCGTCCGGGGTGAGGCTGGCGGCGACGACACGCCCCTGGGCGTCCTCGGCGACGGCCACGCGGGTACCTGCGGGCAGGGCGGGACCGGACTCGGTCCACCACAGGCCGGCGGACTCCTGCTCGGTCGGGTACGCGGCGAACGCCACCCGCCCGGAGGACGAGCGCTGGGCGAGCAACGTGCAGTCGTGGCCGTCCAGTTCGCAGCGGACGGCCGAGACGGGCCCCGGCCCGGCGGTGGGGATCAGCGGAATCGGTTCGCCGTCCGGGCGCCAGGCGTGCAGCATGCCCTCGGGGTCGCTGTAGAAGAGCGTGGTGTGCTCCTTGGAGGTCGGCAGCGCGCTGAGCGTGCCGGGTTCGACCCGCGCGGCCAGCGGGTCGGCGGCGAGGGGGCGGGCGCCGGGCTCCTCCTGGATCCACCGCAGCACGCCGGTCGGGGTGGTGGCGTACACCTCGACGAGCCCCGACTCACCGGTGAGGGCGACGAGTTCCTCACCGACCTTGCTGCCCTTCAGGTCGTGCCAGGCGTTCCAGCCGCCGCGCTCCTTCTGGTTGACGGTGTGGATGCCCTTGCCCCGGTTGCGTACGAAGAGATAGGCGCGGCCCTCCGCGTCCACGGCGACGGCGGGGTCGCCGGTGCGCTTGCCCGCCTTGTTGGGGTGCCCGACAGGGCTCCAGTCCAGGGGTGCGAGCAGCGGCCGGAAGTGCGTGGAGTGCACGAGCCCCGACTCACCCGCCCGGGTGGGCCGCCAGGCGACAAGATGCCCGTACCCGTCGGGCCCCTGCCCCACCGCGAACCCCGGCTGCACCTGCTGCTCGCCGCCCACCCGGCGGGGCGCCTCCCAGGCGCCTCCCGGAACACGTTCCGCACGGCACAGCACGGCGTCCTCGGTGTGCCAGTAGACGCAGAGGCGGCCGTCTCGGCCGCGTATGAGCCAGTCGCCGTTCACCGGATCACTCTAAACGGGGGCGTTGCGGGCAGCGCCCCCGGGCTGACGGCGCCTCCGGGCTGGCGGCACAACACGGCGGCCCCCTGCTCCCGGACACCCCGGGAGCAGGGGGCCGCGGTGCCGCTACCGGACCGCCTCAGACGGTCGTCGGCGGGAACCCGTAGTGATCACCACCACGGACGAAGGCCCGCCAAGCCTCCGATGGATCGGACGCCGGCGCCCGTGAGCATCCGACTGATCTCGGCGCCCGGAGTCGCCATGGTCACCACCTGTCAGGGGCGGCAAGCCGCCGGCGCACCGTGCCACCAACCTGCTTGCCCGCGGAGCGGGCTGCCCATGGGCACATGTGATCAGTCCTCCTCAGGGTGAAGTTCCCTGGACGCCCTGTCAGATCGTCGTCGTATTCGGTGTGACCGTCAGACCACGCAGAAGCCCCGCCGGAACGAAATCCGGCGGGGCTTCCCGTTCATGCTCGGAAGTAGATCCGATCAGATTCTATGAAATGACTATTCGGTCCACCTCTGGGAGTGAAGTCGGTGGTTCATCGCCATACCAGGCGTATTCGAGGCCGGACAACATTCCCGATTCAGTCCAGAGAATGACTTCACCAACAAGCTCACCCCCCTCTTCGATAACCGTGCAAGTTACCGGCACAACCCCACTTGGGATAGGAGCACGAGGTGCGTCATCGGTGACTCGAAGGTCAACACTCGCAGAATTGGATCCCCATAGGGCCACCACTCGAACCTGATCAAGTTGATGACGGAGCTCTGCCGCTCCAGGGAGATCCACTTGCAGAATCCGCTCCACTACCGCCCGCTCCTTGGCGGTCAGTGGGCGGGGTTCAACGGGAACCCGCATCTACTTACCTCCAGGGAACTTATCGGGGTTGAACGCCGTGCCGATTCGCGGAACGCCGTTTACGACAGCTCCTCGAATAGTCACGTTCTCACCATCAATGACTCGACCCACTTCAAATCGCCCCGCTGCCGGAAGGTCGTCTACATCGCCCAGGCTGTCCACGATACGTCGCATTTCCTGCTCACGGCCGCCAGAACGAGCGACTAGGTCAGCGAAGCCGTGCTTTTCCGGATCGATAACATGCTCCAGCTTTGCTGGCGTACTCGCCGACTTGTAGGTCTCGTCCAGGATTTCCGGACAGAGTCCACCCGAATTGTGGACGAGAACAGGCGTGGCCCCCGCCAGCACATAGTACGTGTGGATGCCGTCGACGGTGAGGTCGTGGGTGCGCTGCATCCTGCTGTACTGGTGTGTCCGCTCGACCTCGGCCGTGGTGCCCGAAGCCGTGCGCAGGGTCATGCCCGGCTTGAGGTCGCCCGCGTTCACCCAGGCGCCCTCGGAGGGGGACCAGAACGGGTGAGTGGTGGTGGCGGTCAGCGAGGACGTGCTGTCGGAGCCCTTGGTGGAGACCGTCAGGTCGACGAAGTGCTTGTCGTCCTCCGTGACGATCGTGGCGACGACGGTCCGCGTCGTGGTCAGACCGCTCTTGGGGTCGGTGACCACGATCTCGTCGCCGATCCTGACGTCCTCGATGGGCTTGGTCGACCCGTCGGACATCAGGACCAGCGTGCCCGGCGTGAAGCTGTGAGCCCCTTGGACCAGGCACTGGATGGGCACGGAGTCCGCCTTCTTGAAGGCGGCCTTGAAGCCCTTGAAGACGGCCTTGGCGCCCTTGCCGAGCAGACCGGTGCCCGCCGCGATGCCGACATCGATCGCGGCGGCCTTGCAGGAGCTGCCGGAGCCCCTCGCGCAGCCGACGTAGTCGTCGATGCCGAGGACTTCCAGGATGCCCGGACCGTCCTGGTCCCCGAACCAGCCGAGTTCGCCGACCGCGTTGCAGAAAGCGCTGGGCCCCCGGCATCGAGGACCGAGCACTTGGCTCGCACCCAGTTCTGCAGGTTGTGCTGGTAATCCAGACGCTCGCTGTAATACGGGAAATTCGCGGCCAGTTCGGCCTGCGTCGGGATGTAGGTGCCCTGGATGGTGATCGAGTCACCCTTGGGCTGGATGATGATCGGCTTCTTGCCGTAGGTGCCGTTGCGCTTGGCCTGCCGCGACATCTTGACCGCGGTGCCGTAGCAGGACTGCGTCCGCTGGCAGTTGTTGGAGGTGCCGTCGATGACGCCGTCGGTGTCGCCCTCGACACCCGCGCAGATGCCGTCGGCACCGCCGCCCGGCGCGCCGTGGATGCAGCCCAGGCCGCTCGCGTCGCTGAAGGTGAGCGGGCTGTTGTTGCTGTACGCGTAGGCGTTCAGCGCCTGGGGGTCCTCCGGGGTGAGCAGCGGGTCGACCGAGATGAAGCGGCCCGTCGCCGGGTCGTACTCGCGTGCGCCCAGGTGCTGCAGACCGGTGGACTCGGTGTCGTCCACGCCGCCGACGAAGCCCCGTACACCGGGCCATGCGCTCGGCTTCGTGCCGCGGATTCCGCCGAAGGGGAGGGTCCGCCGCTGCGTCAGCTGCTGGTTGGCCGCGTCGATCGCCAGTTGGCCCGTGCCGACGTGGTCGGCGATGGTGAACGAGACCGAGCCGTCGTTGCCGATCACGGCCTGGTGCCCGCCGCCGAGGTCCAGCGTGCGCTCGGCCTTGGCCGTGCTGCTGCCCTTGGCCACGGTGATCCGGGTGGCGCCGAGGTAGAGCGTGTTCTCCTTGGAGGTGCGGGCGATGAGCCGGTTGCCGTCGGCGTCGTAGACGTACTCGGTGACGTCGTCCGGCTTGCCCTCGACCGGCTTGACCACCTTGACCAGGTGGTTCTCGGCGTCCCAGTCCAGGTCCTGGGTGGTGCCCGCGAGGGTTCGGGTGTCGGTGTTGCCGACGACGTCGTACCCGTAGGAGTCCTGCGCGGTGCCGCCGGGACCGGTCTGGGTGATCGTCTTCACCGCGTGCGGACGCGGGTCGCCCGGGTCCGGGTAGTCGTAGGTGCGCACGGTGTTCTTCGCCGTGTCACCGGTGACGTCGTGCAGGGTCTTTGTCTTGCGGTTGCCCACCTTGTCGTAGGTGTAGGAGTGCCAGTACGGCGCGGGACCGCCGACGGTCTGGCCGCTCGGGGCCGCGGCGCAGGTGGCCGTGGGCTGGGTCCAGGCCGTCGTCAGCCGGCGCAGGTAGTCGTAGTCGAAGCACTGTGTGTCCGTGCCGGAGCGGGACACGTCCGAGACGGACAGGACATTGCCCGCCTGGTCGTAGCGGTAGCTGTTGAGCCGGTCGACCCCCGGCACGTCCTGACGGTCCACCCGGGAGGTGGCCAGGCCCTGGGTGCCCCACTCGTAGGTGTTGGTGACCCAGGTCTTCTTGCCGCCGTTGTTGGAGAGTTCGTGCTGCAGCGGCTTGAAGTGCCCCGGGTTTCGTGGAGTCCGGTGGTCTTGTTTCAGGCGGACTGCGGGGGTTGCTCCAGTCTTCGCCAGTAGTCGCGTTCGTACTCGG
>NZ_JBVKBN010000023.1:0-117848 GCF_055657065.1 Streptomyces sp. NPDC110618
ACCCCGGCCATCTCCTCAGGTGTCACACCACCCCAACGACACCCAGGCATCAACAGACACGCCGCTCACGGATGAAGATGACCAAGCCCTACTAGGGGCAGGCCCGGCTCGCCTCGTACAGCATCTCGATGTAGAAGTCGTCCCAGGGCTGCTGGTCCTCCGGCTTCAAAGGTGCGTGGAAGTAGTGGTAGACGGCTCGGTGGGCGCGCATCACGGCCAGCGCCCGGTGCCGGGGCGGAGGCGTGAAGTTCACGAGGTCGAGACCCTTGGTGACCAGCGGGATCGTCTGGTCCTCGTACGGGGCGAGCACCTGGGACTCTCCCGAGCCGAACAGGCCGATCTCGCCGATGCGGCACAGCAGTTGACCCAGATTGCGCACCGGGGTCGGCGGGTCGATGGACAGGCGCAGAGCCAGTGTGCGCGGACGGGGCGGTCCGGTCGGCACCGCGGCGCAGACCCGCTGTTCCGGCGGCACCGGCTCGGGTTCCCGCTCGAACTCGCGGAACGGCAGGTTGTTCCAGAGCCCGCCGTCCACGTACGTGCCGCAGGGCGGCCAGCCGTCGCGCTTGCCCTTGATCACGTACGGCTTGTAGATGAAGGGCAGGCTCATGGAGATGCGGACGGCGTCGGCGACCGGGAAGTCGGGCGTGTACTTGGCGGAGAACAGTTCGGTGCGGCCGGTCGAGAGATTGGACCCGGTCATCAGCAGGTCCTTGCCGAAGACGCAACGGTGTTCCCGGAAGGTGACGGCCTCGCCGGACGGTCTGCGCCCGCGCAGCCGCATCCGCTCCCTGAGCAGGGACTCCCAGGCGTTGCGCGCCTCCATCCCCGAGAACAGGCCCATGTCCCGGCCCAGGAAGGCGACGTACGTCGGCCAGTGCTCCAGAAGGATCTTGTACGGCTGCTTGTGCAGGTGGCCCTTCACCTCCTCCCACAGTTCCGGCGCGAAGGCGGAACCGAGCAGCGGCAGCAGCCGCTTGAGCGAGAACTTGGAGACGGACAGCGCGAGTTGCACCGTCCTTTCGATCTTGGTCCAGTCCGGTTCGACGCGCTGCCCTCCGCTTCCCGCTTCCGGGCGCCACCGGGGCTGCGGCGGCTCGAAGAACTTGTCGAATTTCGTGATCTCCATGTACTGGTCGATCGCCTTGCTGTCCATGCCGGTGGACAGCATGAGCGCCGTGATGGCGCCCGCCGAAGCCCCGCCGAAGCCCCGGATGTTCGGCATCACACCCAGCTCCTCCAGGGCCCGCACGGCGCCCAGGTAGGCGTGACCCTTGCCGCCGCCGCCCTCCATTACGAGATAGCGGACGTCGTCCTTGAGAAGCCTCCGGCGCGGCTCGGGGTCGCTCATGCCCCACCCACTTCCATCGTGCTCGGCACCGGACCCGCCCCCAGCGGCCTGGCCTGCGGCGGGTCCGGGAACTTGGCCTCGGCGTTGGTCTTGGGCAGGACGGGGTCGGGGTCGAGCCACACGAGGGTGGTGGGCAGCCGTACCTCCCAGGAGTCACCGACCGGTTCCCCGTCGTCCGGCGCGCCGGTCTGCGCCTGGATCTCCTTGGCCACGGACACGTACGCGGCACTGCCGGGCGCGGGTGCCGGGCCGCCGCCCCAGGGCTTGCCGGTGCCCAGGAAGTACAGCACCTGGCGGGCGTGCCCGGGCCGGGCCGACAGCACGACACGTGCCGAGCCCGCGCGCAGGAACCGCGCGTAGTCCGGGTCGGAGGATTCGATGCCGCGCAGCTCGTCCCACCGGTCCCCGGCCGCCCACAGGTACGGGTACAGGACGTAGGTGAGGTTCTCCCACTCGAAGGACTGCTCAAGGAACTGGATCATCGCGGCGTGCTTGCGGGCGTTGGCGATGTGGGTCCACGGCCGCCCGTCGGTGGCGTCGAACTCAAGGCCGTCGTAGCCCTTGTAGCGCTCGCCCAGCAACAACTCGACGACCTGGCGTTTGATTTCCTCGCGCATGACCCGTGCGTTCTCCGCGGGACTGCGTCCCTCGATCCGGATGCCGGCCCGTACCGCCCGCTCGTCGCGTTCCTGGCGGTGGGCGCGCAGCAGCTCGAAGTAGGCGGTGCGCAGCTTCTCGTAGGTGGTGGCGCGCCATTCGCGCAGCGCCGCTTCCTCGCGCCGGCACACCACCCGCACCTGTACGGAGAACAATCCGTAGTTGGCGGCGAGCACGGTGATCGGCAGTTTGCCGGTGCGTCGGCCGTCCAGTTGGCCGCCGATCGGTTTGGAGATCCAGCTGCGCTCGCCCCAGGCGATCACCCGGTTCTTGACCGGGTCCGGATCGGACTCCGGCGGCACGTTCGCGCTGTCCCCGACGGTGATCACGGCGGCGGGCGGCACGATGTCGCAGGAGGAGTAATCGGAGGTGTTCCAGCCGGGCTTGACCCAGTCGTCCTGGTCCCAGGCCACGACCCAGCCCGACCACCGGTCCTCGGCCCGGTATCCGGGCGGGACGGTGACGGGGGCGCCCTCGACTCCGCCGGTGCCGCTCGTCGAGCCCTCCAGCGGGGTCAGCCACACGTCGTGCGAGGTCTTGTCACCGCTGGGGTCGGTCTGCGGTACATGCAGATAGCCGTGTGCGACGACCTCGTCCGCCGGGGGCGCGGTGATGCCCACGGCGTGCCAGCGGGCGGCGAGCTCCAGGTAGTACCCCGGGTCCGCCGGGTTCTCCGAGATGTCGGTGGGGAGCAGTGCGGCGGGGTGTTCCTCAGCCGGGTTGCCGCTGAGTGTGAACGGGGTCGGCTCCGGGGTGTCGTAGCCCTCGCTGGTCCCGCGCTTGTCCCACCACCGTACGTACGCGGCGGGCTCGGGGATCTCGAACTCCAGCAGGAACCGGTGCGGATAGCGGTACGTGCGCAGCCTGACGACCTTGTCGACCCACCGGTACATCCCGCACACGGACGCGTCCTCGGCCTTGACCTGGTGGGTGTCCTTGGACTCGGTCCGGGTGAGGGTACGCGTCGTGCGCTGCTCGCTGACCCGTTCCTCGACCCGGTGCACGGCGCGGTTCACCAGCTCGGTGGCCTGGCGCAGGGCCTGGCGGGTCGACTCCTCGGCGGAGAAGTCGAGGCTGCCGCCGAGGTGGGTGGTCACCTGGGTGGGCCCGTACTGCCCGGAGGTGTCGACCTGGCCCTCAAGATGCACCTTGGACGCGGTCAACTCCGATGATTCCTGGGAGAGTTCGAAACGTGCCGTGGACTGGTTGTCGCGTTCCTGCGTCTCGCCCCGCTCGGTGCTCACCATCAGCGTGGACTCTGTCTCGTCGAGCCGCGTCAGGACGCGTTCCTTCATCTCGTGCGCGAGGATGTTCTCGATGTGGGCCAGCTCGCCGGATACGTAGCGGTTCCATTCCTGGCGGACGACGTAGAGGTCGGCGAAGCCGGGTTTGCGGACGAGCGCGGCCCGCACGGGCCTGGGAAACAGCTTGTGCGGCAGCAGCACGATCCGGTCGCGCAGCGCCCACAGGACATCTTCCGGCAGGCGCAGCACACCGTCGTTGAACAGGACCAGTTCGACCAGGCCGAGGACCAGGACGGCCCGCTGCACCACGAGCTGGGTGGTGGGCTCGGCGTCGACGTGGGCCAGGGCGACGAGTTGCTCGGCCAGGGCCAGCGCGGTGGGGTACAGGCCGTCGCCCACCGGGATGCTCGGCGGGTCGGCGGAGCCGTCCACCTCCTGCTCGACCGGGTCTCGGTCGAAGAATCGGTGCACGGCGGCGCGTACCTCTTCCGGGGTCGCGCGGTTGTCGCCGCACAGCAGCCACGAGTCCAGCCTCGCGAGCGCCTCGCACTGGGGTACGCCGGTGTCGGCCACCGAGGTCAGCGGCGGCCCGGCGGGATCGACGACCGGGACGACGCTCACCGCCATGTCCCGCGCCGCGTCCTCCTGGGCGGCCAGGAGCCTGTCCGGTAACGCCGATTCGACGAGCCATGCGTCCAGGCGCAGAACGGGTCGCCCCTGAACACGCGGGCATTGCCGTTGCGGTGCGCGTACCACCTGGAACCGGGTGACTTCGCTGGACATACCGGCCTCCTCCCCCATGAACTGCCGGTGATGACAGGGGAATTGTGGCGACGACGGCAGGGGCGGCACATGCGCGGAAGGTCGCTTGTGCGGGTATAGGCGGATCTGCTACGAGACGCCTGTCCCGCGGCTCTCTGATCGTCCGTCAATTCCGGAACCAGTAAGGAGGTTCGAGCGTGTTCGAATGCGGCGGTTGTCTTCGGACGGGGGTTTGAGGATGAGTACGCGTTGGGGACTCGGGGCTGTGGCGCTGGCTGCCGGGGTGGCGGCCGCGGTACTGACGGGATGCAGCCCGCCCACGGACTACAGCGAGATCGTCACGTTCACCGACGAGCACGGCCGGGTCTGCACCGCGGCGGTGGTCGTCGACCAGGAGCAGAGCGAGGGCGACGACTACGAGATCAGCAGCCTCGACTGCGACTATCCGCCGGAGGGCACGACCCCCGGGCCGACTCGCTACTCACCGCTTCCGTCCCGGGACGGGGACTGAACCGACCTGATGAGCGCCGTGTGCCACGCGCCGACGGACAGCTACGGGCTGGACGAGGGCAATGTCCGAAGCCGTCGTACGGGGAGTGTCGCCTTCCTGCCCGTACGGAATGCTGCCGGCCATCGACATCGACGCCGGCCGGCAGACACAATGCACCGATGGTTGATCTTGCTCGGACCGCCCCACGCCCGGACTTCCGCATCAAGCCCACGCTGACAGGGGAGCGCGTACTGCTCCGGCCCGTCACCGCGGATGACGTGGCCGCGCTGATGCCGGTGTTCCTGGACCCCGAGGTGTCACGGCTGACCGGGAGTCATGACGACGGCGGGCTCGACGAGGGGCGGCTGCGGGCCTGGTACGGCAGTCGTGGGGAGCAGGACGACCGGCTGGACCTCGCCGTGGTGGAGCGTGCGACGGGGAACGTGGTCGGAGAGGTCGTCCTCAATGGCTGGGACCCGGCGAACGAGAGCTGCGGCTTCCGCATCGCCCTGGCGCCCGGCGCGTACGGCGGCGGTCTGGGGACGGAGGCGACCCGGCTCGTCGTCGGGTACGGCTTCGAGAAGCTGGGGCTGCATCGCATCGCCCTGGAGGTCTACGCGTTCAATCCGCGAGCCCGCCGGGCCTACGAGAAGGTGGGCTTCGTCGCCGAGGGCGTCCTGCGTGACGCGCTGCTGTGGGAGGGCGAGCGGGTGGACGCCACGGTGATGTCGATCCTCGCGCCGGAGTGGTTCCGGCACGGGGGTCGCCACGAAGCGGGCTGACGGCGCGGACCGCCGGCACCCCGATCGGCCCAGTACCGCTCGACGCACGCCACCGCCCCGCCTTGACTGACCTCGACGGCTCGGTGTTCGAGCGGGAGGCGGCATGGCGTGGACGGCGCGGCTGAAGCAGTTGCACGTCCGTGCCGAGGAGCGCTTCCCCGTGCTCAGCGATCTGACCGGGCGCCTGGTTTCGGCGAATCTGCTGGACTCCGCGACGCGGATCGCGGCGCAGGCGTTCCTGGCCGCGGTACCGCTGCTGTTCGCCGTCGCCGCCTTCGCCCCGCAGAGCATCCGCGACCAGATGAAGGACTCCCTGCGCGCCGTGTTCGGGCTGTCCGGTGAGTCGCAGCGGGAGCTGGACAAGGTTCTTCAGCACCCGCCCGGTGACGAAGGAGTGCAACAGACCACCGGCGTCATCGGGCTGGTCGTGGTGCTGGCCGGCGCCACCAGCTTCAGCCGGGCCATGGCCCGGGTCTGCGAGCGGGCGTGGCGGCTGCCGCGGGCGGGGACCAGGATCGCGGCCTGGCGGTGGGTGGTGTGGCTCCTCGTCATCGTGCTCGTCGTGCTGCTCCAGGGCCCCATCCGCGACGGATTCGGCGCCGGGCTGTGGCTCGGCGTGATCCTGTACTTCCTGGTCAGCACCGGGCTGTGGCTCTGGACGCAGCACCTTCTGCTCGCCGGACGCGTGCCCTGGCTGTCACTGCTGCCGGGCGCCCTGCTGGCCGCGGGCGCCACCAGCGCGCTCGCGCTCACGGCGCGCGTCTACATCCCGAACGCCCTCAACCGCGCCCTCGCCGAGTACGGCTCCCTCGGCCTGATCCTCACCCTGCTGTCCTGGCTCATCGTCGTCTCCGCGGCCGTCGTCGCCGCGGTGATCATCGGGGCGGTGCTGGTCGAGGACCGGAACCGGCGGAGCGACGGGGGCGGGGGCGACGCCCCGTAGCCGCCGCGAAGCAGGGTCTCACCAGACCCCGGGCTCGCTCCCCACCAGCGCCTCCGACGGCTTCCCGTCCACGCCCACCGGCACCTCCCCCGCCAGCATCACCCGGTGCATGATCCGCGGATGGTCCAGGTGAGCGGTGTCGCCCGGGGCCAGGTGGATCGTGGCGCGGTTGTCCCAGAAGGCGACGCTGCCGGGCTCCCAGCGGAAGCGGACCGTGTACTCGGGACGTACGGCCTGGGCGATGAGGAGGTCGAGGAGGGCCTGGCTCTCGGCGCGGGAGAGGCCGGTGATGTGGTCCACGTAGTAGCCGTTGGCGTACAGGATGCGCTCGCCCGTCTCGGGGTGGACCCGTACCAGGGGGTGGTGGGTGGCGATCTGGTGGTCGAGGAGGTGGCGGACGTAGGCGTCGTCGCCGGGGCGGGGCTGGTAGCCGACGCCCAGGCGGTGCTCGGCCCGGAGTGTCGACACGAACTCCCGCATGGGGGCGGACAGCCCCGCGTACGCGGCGGACAGGTTGGACCACGTCGTGTCGCCGCCGTAAGGGGGTACGGTCTCGGCGCGCAGGATGGTCGCGGCGGGCGGGTCCACGCGGGCGCCGTGGTCGCAGTGCCAGCCGCGCAGCAGGGTGTGCCTGCGGCGGTGCAGCCACTCCTCGTGGTCCATGCCGAACCGGCCGCCCAGTTCCAGGCGGTCCGCGGTGGTCTCCACCTCCGGGAAGTCGGGCGGGGAGGCCTTGCCGCGGCGCGGCAGCACGACGGGGGTGCCGAAGCGGCGGGCGAACGCGATGTGCCCGGCGTGGTCGAGGCGCTGCTCGCGGAAGAAGACGACCTTCCAGCGCAGCACCGCCGCCCTGATCGCGGCGACCACGGCGTCGTCGAGGTCGGCGGCCAGGTCCACGCCCGTGATCTCCGCGCCGATGTGCCCGGCGGCGGGTTTCACCTCGATCCCCGCGATCGGCTCCGCTCCCTGCGCCGTGGCCCGGTCGGTCGTCATCCGCACTCCGTCCCTCCTCGGCGGCGGCTCCGGTGGCCGCCGGTCCCCAAGATCGTGACAGGAACAGGCGGGCGTGGCGAGAGCGCCTGTCTCGGCTGGGTTGGCCGCGTGAGCGAGCAGGGCTATCGGTACGTCGGACCCGCCGAGCCGCGCTCCGCCGTCCGGGCCGGTGACGGCGGGCGTCGGATCGGCTCGGCGGCCGATTTCGAGGCCTGGGTCGGGGAGCAGTCGGCGGCGGAGCTGGGCGAGCCGTTCACGTACGTCGTCGGCATGGACGGGGTGCTGCGGCCGGCGGCGCGGCGGAGCGAGCACGTGGCCTGTGCCGGCGGGGGCCGGGTGCTCGGCGCCGGGGAGATCGGTTTCGTGCGGGTGGCCGGCCGGTGGGGTGTCGGCGAGGTCAGCAATCAATCGACCGGGTACTGCCCTGACCTCACCTCCTGGTCCGCGGTCGCCCGTGCGCTGGACGCCGTGGGGCTGCGGCGGCCTTCCGGCTTTACCTACGAGGTGGTGTTCCGGCGGTGCGGCGACTGCCAGGAGCACAGCATCGTGCGTGAGGACGACTACGTCTGCGTCTTCTGCGGCGGCGAGCTGCCTCCCGTGTGGAACGTCGACCCCACCGCGTAGGCCCCACCACCGAGCGGCGCCCGACCCTACCTGACCTAACTCGTTAAAGGTCAACACGCGCACGACCCTTGACAGCCCCTGCGCGACCTCCACATCATCTGGGGCGTCACTGCTCGACTAACACGAGTTAGGCCCGTCCGATGACCGACGCGCACCTCACCCGCCGCACGCTGTTGCGGTACGGCGCCTACGGGGCGGGAGCCGCCGCGCTGGCGGGGACCGCCGCCTCCTGGGACCGGCTCACCGGAGCCGACATCCCGGGCCGTGACGACGGCTCCCTCGTCGTCGCCACGCTCGGCCCCGCCTACGGCCCGGAGGCCGTACGCACCCTCACCAAGGGCTTCAAGGAGGTCCATCCCGACATCAAGCTGCGGATCAACGCGGTACAGGCGGTCGACTGGTCGGACTTCTTCGCCAAGATCCTCACCCAGATCGCCGCCGGTACGGCCCCGGACCTGGTCTACGTCGCCACCGAGGGCGTCCAGCTCTTCGCCGAGCGCCTCGGGGTGGCCCTGGACACGTGGGTGAAGCGGGACGCGGAAGAGCTGCGCGAGTACTTCGCCGACGTCCACCCCTCGCTGGTGGAGTCGATGATGTACGAGGGGAGCCTGTACCAGCTGCCCGTCGAGTTCAACGCCGCCGACATGTACCTCAACCGGCAGGTGCTGGACCGCGCCGGGGCCGGTTTCCCCGCCGCCGACTGGACCCGCGACGACTTCACCGCGCTGCTGCGGGAGATGAAGCGGTCCAGCGGATCGCAGGTCACGCCGTACTTCTGGACCAACCGCCTGTGGGGCGGTGTGGTGCCCTGGCTGTTCGCCAACGGCACCAACCTGCTCGCCGAGTCCAGGGCGCCGGGCGGCGAGTGGCTGTGGAACGACTTCTACCCGGCCGCCGAACGCCGGGGCCGCGGCGGCGGGTTCCGCTGGACGACCCCGCAGGCCACCGACGTACGGGTGGAGGAGGCGTACGACTACCTCGCCTCCCTCATCCAGGAGGACCTGTGCACCCGCCCCGAGGGCGGCAACGGCCAGAACCTGGTCGGTGTGTTCTCCACCGGCCGGGTCGGTGTCACCCCCGCGGGCGGCTTCTGGGCGGGCGGTCTGCATCTGGCCGGGATGAGGGCCAGGGACTACGACGTCCAGTACTTCCCGCGCTGGCGCACCCAGCGCATGCAGTTCGGCGCCGCCGGCTACGCCCTGCTGCGCACCTCCCAACGGCAGGAAGAGGCCTGGGAGTTCATCAAGTACGCCGCCCGCCGCGACACCCTGATGCGGCTGTTCGCGACCAACCAGACCACCCCGGCGCGCCGTTCGATGCTCACCGCCGACCGCTACCGGGAGACCGGACCGCGCCACTGGCAGGTCTTCTACGACACCCTCGACAAGTTCCCCGACACCGGGCCGATCCCCGCGCCGCCGCAGGTCGCCGAGGTGGAGCAGGTACTGCTCAAGCACACCGGCACGGCCCTGGCCTCGCGCCGCTCGGTGGGCCCCGCGCTGCGCCGGATGCAGAGCGACCTGGAGCGAGCCATGGAGCGTGAGATATGACGGACACCAAGATCCCCCAGGTCCAGGTCGTACGGCCGCGAGCGGCGACCCCCGTCGCGCCCCCGCCGAAGGCGTCCGCCCGCGACCGGGGCACCCGGCTGCTCGCCGCGCTGTTCCTGGCGCCCACCGTCGTCGGCATCGTGGTCTTCACCGTCGTACCGATCGCCGGATCGATCGTGCTGAGCCTGTTCCACTGGAACGTCATCGACGACCCGGAGTTCGCCGGGACCGCCAACTACCGTGAGGTGTTCACCGATTCGACGGTGCTCGTGTCGTTCCGCAACACCCTCGTCTTCATGGTGCTCGCGGTCGCGCTGCAACTGCTGATCGCGCTGGTGCTGGCCCTCGCCGTGAACGGGCGGATGCCGATGTGGCTGCGCTCGGTGTTCCGGTCGGCTTTCTTCTTCCCGCTGGTGCTGTCGGCGGCGTCGATCTCAGTGATGATGAAGTACCTGTTCAACCAGGACTTCGGGGTGGTCAACTGGCTGCTCGGGCTGATCGGGATCGCGCCGGTGCCGTGGCTGACCTCGGAGCACGCGGCGATGACGGCGGTCGTTCTGGTCTATGTGTGGCAGCAGTTCGGGTTCTCGTTCCTGCTGTTCGTGGGCGGGCTCAACAACATCCCGAAGGAGATCCACGAGGCGGCCGCGCTGGACGGTGCGACGGGCCTGCGCAAGCACCTCACGGTCACGCTGCCGCTGCTCTCCCCCACTCTGCTGGTCGCCTCCGTGGTCGGCATCATCAACGCGCTCCAGGTCTTCGAGCAGCCCTACGTCCTCACCAACGGCGGGCCGGGCGACGCCACTCGCACGGTGGTAATGGTCATCTACGAGAGCGCCTTCGAACAGCTCCGCTTCGGCGAGGCGTCCGCGGTGGGCGTGCTGCTGTTCGTACTGATCATGGCGGTCACCGCCCTCCAGTTCCGGCTCAGCCGGCGTTTCGTCCACTACCAGTGAGCCGGGTGAGTCCCTTGAGCCAAGCCACAGTGAACCTCAGCCGTGCCCGGCACAGCCTCGCGCCCTGGGCGCGCATCGCCGGACTGACCGTGTGCGCCCTGCTGACCCTCGGGCCGGTGGTGTGGACGGTGTCCACGTCCCTGCGCACGCCCGCCGAGTCCTTCGACCTGCCCCCGAAGATCATCCCGACGGATCCCACCGTGGACTCCTACCGAGGTGTCTTCGAGCAGATCGACGTCTGGCTGCTGGCGTTGAACTCCACCCTGGTGACCGCGCTGATCGCGGTCGGGCAGATGATCACCGCCGGACTCGCCGGGTACGCGTTCGCGCGCCTTGAGTTCCGGTTCAAGAAGCCGCTGTTCGCACTGGTGCTGGCGACCATGATGGTGCCGCTCCAGGTGACCATCGTGCCGGTGTTCCTGGTCCTGAAGTCGATGGGCCTGACGGACACCTTGCTCGGCCTGATCATCCCGGCCTTCCCGACCGCCTTCGGCACGTTCCTGATGCGCCAGTACTTCCTCGGCATGCCGAAGGACCTCGGCGAGGCGGCCATGCTGGACGGCTGCGGGCCCTGGCGCACCTTCCGGTCGGTCTACGCGCCGCTGGCCACGCCCGGTCTGGCGATCGTCGGCGTGCTGGCCTTCAACTACCACTGGAACGAGTTCTTCCGTCCTCTGATCCTGGAGACCTCCGGGCAGAACTACACACTCCCGCTGGGCCTGGTCTCCCTCCAGGGCAACCTCGGCACCGGGTCGATCTCGGTGGTGCTCGCCGGAGTCGTCCTCTCCATGATCCCCGCCGTCGCCGTGTTCGTCGTCGGCCAGCGCCCTCTGCGCGAGGGCATCACGTCCGCAGGAGTCAACCGTTGAGCCGCGCCCCCGCGTCCCTGGACCCCAACGCACCGCGTTTCCGGGTCCGTCCGCCCGCCAACTGGGTCAACGATCCCAATGGGCCGTTCCGTTGGCGTGACCGGTACCACCTGTTCTTCCAGCACAACCCGGACGCACCTGTGCACGCGAACGTCCACTGGGGCCATGTCTCCAGCGCCGACCTGGTGACGTGGGAGCACCACCCGATCGCGCTCACCCCGACCCCGGGCGGTCCCGACGAGGCGGGCTGCTGGTCGGGGGGTGTGGTGGACGACGACGGCGTGCCGACGGCGGTCTACACGGGCGTGGACCGCGCCCACTCCGGCCTCGGCACGGTCTGCCTGGCCCGCGCCACCGACCCCGCGCTCGACGGGTGGCGGCCCGTGCCGGTGCCGGTGGTCTCCGGGCCGCCCGCCGGTCTGGACGTGGTGATGTTCCGCGACCCGTTCGTCTTCAGCCACGGGGGCCGACGCTGGGCGTTGCTCGGCGCGGGCCACGCCGACGGCACCGCGTCGGTGCTGCTCTACGCCTGCGACGACCTGACCGACTGGCGGTTCGCGGGAGTCCTGCTCGACGGCAACGACCCGGTGGCGGCGGGCGCGTTCGGCGACCGCGCGGTGGGCTGGGAGTGCCCGCAGATGTATGTGACGGACGCCGGGGACTGGGTGTTGGTGGTCTCCCTATGGGACGGCGAACCGTGGGCGACCGGGTATGTGACGGGTCGTCTGTTCCCTGACGGGGACGTTCGGTTGGTCTTCGACCCACGGCACGCCGGCCGTCTCGACCTGGGTCGCGACTTCTACGCCCCCGCCGTCCTCCAGAGCGACGGCCGCGCCCTGATGTGGGGCTGGTCGTGGGAGGCGCGCGAGCAGGCCGAGGTGGACCGCGCCGGGTGGGCCGGAGTCCTCACCGCGCCAAGGGTGGTGGCTGTGCACGCGGACGGGGCGCTGCGGGTCTTCCCGGCACCGGAATTGGAGTCGCTGCGCGCGGAGAAGCCGTTCGTACGGACGCCGGGCACGGCCATGCTGCCGGTCTCCTACGACCTGACCGTCACCGCGCAGAGCCCGACCACGGTGACCCTGCTCCGCTCCGCCACGGGCGCGGAGCTGACGGTACGGCTGGACCCGGCGGCGGGGCTGGTGACCCTGGACCGCTCGGGCTGGCCCCGGACGGGCGGCGAGGGGCCTGTTGAGGCGCGGGTGCCGGGTGGCCCGGCGCTGGAGCTGCGGGTGCTGGTGGACGGCTCGCTGCTGGAGCTGTTCGTCGGCGACCGGGCGACGATCACCGAACGGGTCTACCGCCGCCCCGACGACGTGGCCGAGCTGGTGGTGACCGGCGCGGCCGCCGCCGTCACGGGGTGGGAACTGGTCCCACCGACTCCCGGCTGACCACCTCACACGCCAACCGCCCCACCGACGAACCGGAGGCGACGCACGCGGCCGCCACCGTCACAGGCCGGGAACCGGCCCCACCGACTCCCGGCTGACCACCCCGCACGCCAACCGCCCCACCGACGAACCGGAGACGACCCACGCGGCCGCCACCGTCACAGGCCGGGAACCGGCCCCACCGACTCCCGGCTGACCACCCCGCACGCCAACCGCCGAACCGTCGCCGGCGGTGTGCGGCCCGTCTCGATGGCGTCGAGGAGGAGGCGGGCGGCGGCCTCCCCCATCGCCCGGTGCGGCAGCGCCACCGTCGTCAGGGGCGGGGCCAGGTGGGCCGCCATGTGCTCCTGGTCGTCGTAGCCGACGACCGACAGGTCGGCGGGGACCGTGAGGCCGAGGCGGGTCGCGGCGTGCAGGATGCCGGCCGCGACCCGGTCGTTGTAGGCGAAGACGCCGGTCGGGCGCTCGTCGGCGGGAACGTTCTCCAGGAGGCGGAGCGCGCCCTCGTAGCCGCTGGAGATCTCGCCGCCGGTGCGGACCACCCAGGGCCTGGGGACGGTGATGCCCTCGGCGCGCAGAGTGTCCCGGAAGCCGCGCAGGCGTTCCACGGAGGCGATGTCGTCGCTGCCGCCGATGTGGGCGATGCGGCGGTGTCCCTGGTCCAGCAGGAGTCGGGCCGCCGTGCGGCCGCCCGCGCGATCGGCGGGGATGACGGCGGGCAGGGAGTCGTCCTCGGGCAGGCAGTTGGCGAGGACGGAGTGGGTGCGGTGCAGTCCCTCGGGGACGCGGACCCGGCGCAGGGACATGGCCGCGTAGATGATGCCGTCGACGCGGCGGTCGAGGAGTTCGGCGACGGCCGCGTCCTCCTTGGCCGGGTCGCCGCCGGAGTCCACGGTCAGCACCAGGTGGTCGTCGGCCCAGGCGGTCTCCATCGCGCCGCGCAGCAGGCGGCCCGCGAAGGGCGAGGAGGCGATCTCGTCGGTGACCAGGCCGATCACGGCCGTACGGCGGCGGCGCAGGCCGCGGGCGACGGGGTCGGGCCGGTAGCCGAGCTGGACGGCGGCCTGCCGGATGCGTTCCTGGGTGGCGGGCGACAGGTTGCCCTCGGCGCGGCCGTTGAAGACGAAGGAGACCGCGGTGTGGGACACCCCGGCGAGCCGTGCGACATCCCGTGACGTGGGCCGTGCGGCCCCCGTCGGCTGCCTGTCCTCACCTGCGCCCATGCCGTCCGCCGCCCTCTGTCCCCGCCCACCGGTTGATCACTCTCACCCTAGCCTGGGAGGACTGTGCGGAGTGAGCGGCTGTGGCCCCGGGCGGGCGGTCAGCCGGGCGGCAGTGTCTGTTCCGCCCAGATGGTCTTGCCGCGCCCGGCCTGCCGGCTGCCCCAGCGCTGGGTGAGCTGGGCGACCAGGAGCAGCCCGCGGCCGCCCTCGTCGAAGGCGTGGGCCCGGCGCAGGTGCGGGGAGGTGGAACTGGCGTCGGAGACCTCGCAGATGAGGCTGTGGTCGCGGATCAGGCGGAGCTGGATGGGGGGTTCGCCGTAGCGGATGGCGTTGGTGACCAGTTCGCTGACGACGAGTTCGGTGACGAAGGCCGCCTCCTCCATTCCCCAGGCGGCCAGTTGCTCCGTGGTCACCTGCCGGGCGACGGACACCGAGGCCGGGTCGGGCGGCACGTCCCAGGTGGCGACCCGGTCCGTGTCCAGCGCCCGGGTGCGGGCCAGCAGCAGGGCCACGTCGTCGCTCGGCTCCTCGGGCATGACCGCCTTGAGCACGACGTCGCACAGGGCGTCCAGGGAGTCGGTGGGCGTGCCCAGCGCCCGGCACAGTTCACCGGTGGCGTGGTCGAGGTCGCGGTCCCGTTCCTCGATCAGGCCGTCGGTGTAGAGGGCGACGACCGCGCCCTCGGGCAGCGTCAACTCCATGGCCTCGAAGGGCAGTCCGCCGACGCCGAGCGGGGGTCCGGCGGTCAGCGGGACGAGGCTCGCGGTGCCGTCGGGGAACAGGATCGCCGGGGGCGGGTGGCCGGCGGCGGCCAGGGTCAGTTTGCGCGAGACGGGGTCGTAGACCGAGTAGAGGCAGGTCGCGCCGAGTTCGGCGGTCTCGTCGTCCAGGTCGTCCGAGGCGAGGTGGCTGACCAGGTCGTCGAGGTGGGTGAGCAGTTCGTCGGGCGGCAGGTCCACGTCGGCGAGGGTGCGTACGGCCGTGCAGAGCCGTCCCATGGTCGCCGAGGACGGGATGCCGTGGCCGACCACGTCCCCGACCACCAGCGCGACGCGGCTGCTGGAGAGCGGGATGACGTCGAACCAGTCGCCGCCGATGCCGGCGGGTGAGCCGGACGGCAGATAGCGGTGGGCGACGTCCACCGCCACCTGTCCGGGCAGTCCGCGCGGCAGCAGGCTGCGCTGGAGGGCGAGGGCGGTGCTGCGCTCGCGGGCGAAGCGGCGGGCGTTGTCGATGCAGACGGCGGCCCGGCTGGCCAGCTCCTCCCCCAGCGCGGAGTCGTCCCCGCCGAAGTCCTCCGGATGCCGGATCCGCACCCCCACGACCACACCCAGGGTGGTGCCGCGGGCCCGCAGCGGCAGCGCGATCACCGAGTGGGCGCCGGTGCGGTACGGCCGTCCGGCGGGGCCCCTGGCGTTGCGCTCGGCGACCCAGCCGACGAAGTCGGGCTCCCCGGCCTGGGCCAGGACCGCCCGCCCGGAGTGCAGGGCGCGGGCGGGCGGGGAGAAGGCCGGATAGATGTCGGTCTCACCGAGGTGGACCGCGGCCTCCGGGGTGCCCTCGCGGGCGGAGCCGTGGGCGACACGGCGCAGGACGACGTCGCCGTCCGCGACGGTGGGCAGTTCCTCGGCGCCGAGGACCCACTCCAGCAGGTCGACACTGACGAAGTCGGCGAAGCCCGGCACCAGCAGTTCGACCAGCTCCTCGGCGGTGCGCACCACGTCCAGGGTGGTGCCGATGGAGGTGGCGGCCTCGTTGAGGAGGGCGAGCCGCTGCCGGGCCCCGTACTGCTCGCTGCTGTCGAAGGTGGCGAGCGCGACCGCCTCGACCTGGCCGCGGTCGTCGCGCACCGGCCAGATCTCGATGCTCCAGGCCTGCTCCCGGTTGAGCGCGGGCGCGGTCATGAAGCTCTCGTAGCGGACCGGGCGGCCGGTGTCGGCGACCTGGCGCAGATGTCTGTGCAGGCCGTGACTGGGCTCGGCGTTCTCGACGGTCTCCGGGAAGGCGCGGCCGATCAGGGCCTGCTCGGGGACGCCCATCATCCGGCAGGCGGCGGCGTTGAGCCGTAGATAGCGCTGCTGGGTGTCGAAGACGGACATCGCCATGGACGCCTGTTCGAAGGCGCGGGCCCCGAGTGCGGCCTCCGGGCCCTCGCGGGGGCGCACGGTGGTGATCGCGTAGCCGGTACGGGCCCCGTCCGGGCCGAGCAGCGGGCACGCGCAGACACAGACGGCGACGGTGCCCTCGTCCCGGTGGCGCAGAACGACCCGCCCGATGCGGGCGACCAGCGCCTCGGAGGGCACGTCCTCGGCAAGCAGATCGGCCACGGGATGCCCCACGACCTCCTCGGCCGGGTATCCGGTGAGTGTCCGGGCGCCTTCGCTCCACGCCGTCACGATGCCGTGCGCGTCTACGGTCGCCGCCGCGGCGACTTGCTCCATAGTGTCCAGAATGGTCCCCCCGGCGCGGGGCCTCAACCGCGCCGGGACCCGGGGGCCTCAGTCCTTGAGGCGGCGCAGCGCCTCCAGCGCCCGGTCCGCGTGGGTGTTCATGCGCAGTTCGCTGCGCACGACCTCCAGCACCTTGCGGTCCTGCCCTATGACGAAGGTGGTCCGCTTGGTCGGGGCCAGCGACAGGCCGCGCTTCACACCGAAACGCTCACGGACGGTACCGTCGGTGTCGGACAGCAGCGGCATGCCGAGGGTGTGCTTCCCGGCGAACTCCTGCTGGCGCTCCACGGGATCGCCACTGACGCCGACGGGCCGGGCTCCGACGGCCGCGAACTCGGCGGCCAGGTCCCGGAAGTGGCAGGCCTGCGCGGTGCAGCCCGCGGTCATCGCGGCCGGGTAGAAGAACAGCACCACCGGGCCGTCGGCGAGCAGTTCGGACAGTTTGCGGTCGGTGCCGGTCTCGTCGGGGAGGGTGAAGTCCTCGACCGTGTCCCCGATCTCCACACGCGCGCTCAACTTCTGTCCCTCCGTGGTCGGGCCGTATGCGGCGCGATGCTACCGGAGAGTAGAGGCGCGGGTTCCGCTCGGTCCGGCGAATTCCGGTCAGTCCCGCGCGGTGACCGGCGCCCGCCACATGCCGACGAGGGCGTCGACCAGTCCGGTCGCGGCGTCCCGCCAGTCGGCGCGCGGGGTGGCGGCGCCCTCGGCGAGGGCCCGTTCCCGCTCGGCGGCCATCTGGACGATGAGGTGGCGGGCCATGTCGCCGCGCTCGGCCCGGACCTCGTCGGGCAGGTCGGGCAGGCAGCGGCGCAGCCCCTCGACGATCTCCCGGAGCGCCGCGGAGCCGAGGGCTTCCTCGACCATGATCCGGTGCAGGCTGGGGTCGGCCATGACCTGGGCGCAGAAGCGGGCGTACCAGGTGGGGCTGCCGAGGGCGGCGAGGTGCTCGAAGACGGGCCGGACCAGGCAGTCCAGCCAGTCGCGCAGCTCGGTGGAGCCGGTCACGCGGGCGACCAGGCCGGTCCTGATCTCCTCGACGGGCCCGGCGTGCTTACGGACGATGGCGCGGACCAGGTCGGTGCGGGTGCCGAAGTGGTAGCCGACGGCGGTGTTGTTGCCCTGGCCCGCGGCCTCGCCGACCTGGCGGTTGGAGACCGCGTAGACGCCGTGCTCGGCGTACAGCCGCTCGGCCGCCGTGAGGAGCAGCTCCCGGGTCGCGCTGGCCTGCTCCGCCCGGACCGCCCTGCCTGCCATGATCGTCTCCACTTCGGGGCCGGGTGCTCCTCCCGCCGGACCGGCCCCTCGGCCCGCGCGGTGTCTGCTCAGGAACGGAAGCCTACGGGGCCCCCGGCGCGGCCCGCGCGGCGGCCGTTCAGGCGAAACCCGAGGCCGGGGCGCGTGACGGCCGGTCACCGCGTCGAGAACTGAGCCGTGAGTCTGCCGCTGATCCCTCCGATGCTCGCCACACCCGGCTCCCTCCCGCCCGCCGCGCAGGACGCGCGCTGGGCGTACGAGACCAAGCAGGACGGCCAGCGGGTGGTGGCCTACGTCGACGGGGCCGGCGGTCTGGTGCTGCGGGCCCGCTCGGGCGACGAGGTGACGGCCGCCTACCCCGAGCTGCGTCCGCTGGCCGCCGCCCTCGGCGGCACGCCCGCGGTGCTGGACGGGGAGGTGCTCGCGCTGGACGAACAGGGCCGCGCGGACTTCCAGTTGCTGCAGTCCCGGATGGGCCTGGCCCACTCCCCCGGCCGGGCCGCGCGCCGGGCCGCCCGGGTGCCGGTGCACTACGTCCTGTTCGATGTCATGCACCTCGCCGGGCACTCCCTGGTGCGGCTCCCCTATGTACGGCGGCGGGAGCGGCTGGAGGAGCTGGGGCTGGCGGGGCCGCACTGGTCGACGCCCGCCGCCCTCGTCGGCCACGGCCGGGAGGCGCTGGCGGCCACCCGTGAGCACGGCCTGGAGGGCCTGGTGTGCAAGCGGCTGGACTCCGTGTACGAGCCGGGGGTGCGGTCCCGGGCCTGGATCAAGATCCGGAACATGACGAGCGTGGATGTCGTGGTGGGCGGCTGGCTGCCGGGCAAGGGCCGGATCACCGGCCTGCCGGGTGCGGTGCTGGTGGGGCAGCGGGCGGGCGGGCGGCTGCGGTACGTCGGCGGGGTGGGCACGGGGTGGAGCGCGAAGGAGCGGGAGGAGCTGGGTGCGTTGCTCCGGGCCGCCGAGACGGACGTATGCCCGTTCGATCCGGTGCCGATGGTGGCGGGGGCTCACTGGGTGGTGCCCCGGCTCGTCGGCGAGGTGCGGTTCAGTACGCGGACCCGGGCGGGGCTGCTGCGTCAGCCGTCGTGGCTTCGGCTGCGGCCCGATCTGACGCCGGAGGAGTCGGCGGCCGAGCTGCCGGACGACGCCCTCTGAACCCGTTGCCTACTCGCCCGTAACCGTAGTGATAACTGCTTCCTCTTGGCGCGGACATGGAAAACCGGGAAGCTGAACTTCCTTTTCCCCCACGCCCGTTGGGCTGCGCCCGTATCACGAGGAGGACGCAGTGTCGTCACCGTCGACGAAGAAGCACCGCAGGAGATGGCTCACCGGTATCGCCGGGGCAGCCGTGTTCGTCATCGCCTTTCCCGGCGTGGCGTTCGCCGCCCCGCCGCCGGGTCTGCCCGCCAACGCCGAGGCCGCGGAGTTCACTTATCAGCCGGCCTTCGACTACGACAAGGACGGCTGCTACGCCACACCCGCGATCGGCACCGACGGGAGCATCAACTCCGGCCTGAACCCGACCGGTGCCCTCAACGGCAACTGCCGGGACGCCTCCGACCTCGACAACACCAACAGCTATTCGCGCTACAAGTGCAACAACGGCTGGTGCGCCTACATGTACGGCCTGTACTTCGAGAAGGACCAGGCCATCCCGGGCATCAGCCTCGGCGGGCACCGGCACGACTGGGAGCATGTCGTGATCTGGGTGCAGGACGGCGCGGTGAAGTACGTGGCGACGTCCAACCACGGCTCCTTCACGGTGAGTCCGGCGTCCTCGGTCCGCTTCGAGGGCACGCACGCGAAGGTCGTCTACCACAAGGACGGCGTCAGCACGCACTGCTTCCGGCTCGCCAACTCCAATGACGAGCCGCCCGAGAACCACAAGGGCACCTGGCAGTACCCGCCGCTGGTGGGCTGGAACGGCTATCCGGCCGGACTGCGCGACAAGCTGGTCAACCACGACTTCGGCAGCGCCCACTTCGGCCTGAAGGACTCCAGCTTCAGCGACCACCTCAACAAGGCCAAGCCGTCCGGGATCCCCTTCGACGCGTACGCGTAGGGCCTGGGGCCCGGGGACTAGGACCAGCGCCGTCCGGCGCCTCCGCCCCGGGCCCGATCCGCCCGCCCCGGCCGCTGTCTAGCGTGATCGGCATGAACACCACCACCGACACGAACGGACAGCTCGAAGAAGCCCTCGAACGCCTCCACTTGGCCGGACCGGAACGCGACGGCTGGCTCACCAACCACGCGCCCATGGTCGTCGAGGCGCTCGCCGCGCACGGGCACGCGGGGGCCGTGCACCGCTGGGTGGACCGGTACCGGGCCCGGCTGGAGGACTTCCCCGGCCGACTGGCCCCCGTCACCGACGACAACTGGCCCGAGGCGCTGGGCGATCCGCGCCGGATCGCGGACTGGACGGACCACTTCTCCCGTACCCTCGCCGAACGGCCCTGGCGGGACGTCCTCGCCGAGTGGTGGCCGCGGCTGCTGCCCGGGATGTACGGCGGCGCCACGCATGTCGTCATCCGGCTCGGCCACGCCGTACGCGCCCTGGAGTCCGGCGAGTCCGCGCCCCGGCGCAACGAACTCGCCCATGCCCTGGGCTACTGGGCCGCCCGCCACCAGCCATTGACCGGCATCGCCGAACTGCGGGGCGCGACGAGCGCCCGGGACTCGCTGGAGGCCGTACCGGCGATCACGCCGGGCATCACGGGGTTCCGCAACCGGCTCGCCGCCGTGCACCGACTGCCCGTCTGGGGCGAGGACATCACCGACCCCGACACGGCGCGCGAGCACCTCACCGAGCTGGTGCGGGCCACCACCCACCGCTACGCCACCCACGGCCACGGCGAACCCACGATGCTCGTGCACGCGGCGACGGCCCCCAACGCCGTGCTGCGCACGCTGGATTCGCTGCCACGCGAGCTGTGGGCACCGAGCCTGCGCGCGGCGTGGACGGCGGCCGCCGCCGTCACCGCGATGTACACCCCGAGGGAGCCGGTCGACTACCGCCCCGCCGCCCGGCTCACCGCCGAGGAGGTCATGGAGCAGGCGCTCGCCCACGGCGACGAGCACGTCATCAAGCTCGCCGACACCGCCCTGGACGTCGGCGACGAACAGGCGCTGGCCGCGGCGCGGCGGGCGATCGAGATCAGCGACCCGCTGGACTCCTGACCAGCGCGTCGCCCAACTCGGTGCGGGCGTACAGGACGTGGAACCCGGCGCGGCGGGAGGTCAGCAGGCCCGCCTCCCGCAGGACGGACAGATGGGCGGAGACGGTCGACGGGGCGAGGCCGTGGCGGACGGCGAGTTCTGTGGTCGAGGCGGGGGCGGTCAGGCCGGTGAGGACGGCGGCGCGGTGGTGGCCCAGCAGCCGGGCCAGGGCCTGCGGAGGGTCGGGCGGGGCGGTGTCGTGGAGGCCGCCCATGCCGCGTGCCGGGTAGATGACGGTGGGCTGCCAGGGGCGGGCGAAGCCGCTGACGACGTCCGGCCAGACGAACACGCTCGGCATCAGCAGCACGCCCCGGCCGTCGGCGCGTTGGGCGTCCGCGTGGTTGCCGTACATGCGCAGGGTGAGGGTGTGGCCGGACCAGTCGATGCCGGGGTGCAGTGCGGTGAGCAGGGCGTCCAGTCCGCCGTCCGCCGCCTGCCGGGAGCGGTGGGCGATGTCGGCCTCCAGGACGGCGCGGTGGCGCGGCCACTCCGGTGCGAGCAGGGCGTGCCAGGCCCGCTCGGTGAGGTCGGCGAGCCGCCGCACGGTCGCGGCGGGATCGTCCAGTGCCGCGCGCCCCTCGGGGGACCTCGCGGCGGCGGGCCGTCCCGCGAGCGAGCGGAGCATTTCGGCGTGGGCGAGGGCCGGGTCGGTGGCCCGCATCCGCGCCAGTTCGTCCTCGATCGTGGGGTAGGGCTCGGCGGGCGGCGGGCCGAGGAAGTCGGGGGTGTAGCCGCCGGGGGGCGGGATGAACAGCCACAGCGGGGACAGGTCGAGCCCGGCGACGGTACGGCGGACGCGGCGCAGCCAGCCGCGGTGGTAGCCGTGCCGGGCGGGGCGGCGCAGCAGCCGGAGCGCCTCGTGGGTCTGGCACAGCGGCGAGATCGCGAACCGGCAGCGGCGCAGGTCGTCGGTGCCCAGGTCCAGGGTGAGGGGCAAGGCGGCCTCCGCGGGTGATTCGTCCCAGGACGAAAGAGTAGAGCGGCGCCGGCGGGCTCAGCACGCTGACCCTGATGACCGACTACCGATCAACCACCGTCTCCTACAAGGCCCGGGGCGCCGTCGTCGCGGCGCTGATGCTGGCCGCGTTCACCTTCAACACCGCCGAGAACCTCCCGGTCGGCCTGCTGCCCCTGATGGCGGACGACCTCGGGGTGTCACAGCCCACCGTGGGCCTGCTGGTCACCGGCTACGCGCTCACGGTCGTCGTGGTCTCCCTGCCCCTCGCCCACCTCACCCGGGCGATCCCCCGCCGCCCCTTGCTCACCGTCCTCCTGGCCCTGCTTGCCACCGCGAGCTGGGCCACGGCCTGGCACGCGGTCTCCTACGGCCCCCTGCTCGCGGCCCGCGCCGCGACCGCGCTCGCCCAGGCGCTGTACTGGGCGGTGATGGGCCCGGTCGCGGTCGGCCTGTACCCGCCCGAACGGCGGGGCCGGATCATGGGCCTGCTGTCGGTGGGCGGCTCGCTGGCCACGGTGCTCGGCGTACCGACGGGAACCTGGCTCGGATCGCACACGGGCTGGCGTGCCCCCTTCGCGGTCCTGGGCGCGCTGGCCCTGCTGTCCCTGATCACGGTCGCCGTCCTGCTGCCGACCACTCACCCGCGGGAGAGCCACTCGGCCTACGGCGTCACCCCCGACCGGCGCCGCTTCCTCCTGGTCGTCACCACGACCGCCCTGTCGGTGACGGGCGTGTTCACGGCCTTCACCTACATCGCGACCTTCCTCGACGAGGTGAGCGGCTTCGACACGGACGCCACCGGGCCGTTGCTCCTGGCCTTCGGCGCGGCCGGCCTGGCCGGGGTGGCGGCCACGGGCCCCCTCCTGGACCGCTTCTTCCAAGCCACCCTCGTCGTACCGATAACCACCCAACTGACAGCCCTGCTCGGCCTGTACGCGTTCGGCCACCACCAAGTGGCCTGCGTGGCCCTGCTGATGCTGCTGGGCGCCTCGGTGGCCCCGGCCTTCACGGCCTCCCAGAGCCAGGTCCTGCACTGGGCCCCGGCCCGCACCGAGTCCGCCCTCGCCGCCAACTCGGTCGCCTTCAACGTGGGCGTGGCCGTGGGCGCACTGCTGGGCGGCGCCGTGTTCACGGGATTCGGCGTGCGCGGCACGTTCCTCGCCGGGGGACTGCTGACGGCGGGGGCGCTGGTGGCGCTGTCGCGGGGCGTACGAAGTCATGAAAGCGACCGTCGGCGAATCGAGCCGTAGTGGACGGAAGCACCGGCCCGAAGGTCTATCGTGTCCCGCATGTCCGTGCCCGAACTGATCCGTATCGTCTCCCGCGACTCGCCCATGGCGCTCGCTCAAGTGGAGCGTGTCCGTGCCGAGTTGGCGGTGCTGCACCCGGGGGTGCGCACCGAGGTCGTGCCGGTGAAGACCACCGGTGACAAGTGGCTGGGAGACCTGGCGAAGGTCGAGGGGAAGGGGGCGTTCACCAAGGAGGTGGACGCGGCCCTGCTCGCCGGTGAGGCCGATCTCGCGGTGCACTGCGTCAAGGACATCCCCGCCGACCGGCCGCTGCCCGCGGGCACGGTGTTCGCCGCGTTCCTCAAGCGCGACGACATCCGGGACGCCCTCATCCATCCCGGCGGGCTCACCCTGGACGAACTGCCGGACGGGACCCGGATCGGTACGTCCTCGGTGCGCCGGGTCGCCCAGCTGGCCGCCACCCATCCGCATTTGGAGTGCGTGCCCTTCCGGGGGAACGCCAACCGGCGGCTGGCGAAGCTGGCGGCGGGGGAGGCGGACGCGCTGCTGCTCGCCGTGTCGGGGCTGGAGCGCATCGGGCGGACGGATGTGATCAGCGAGATCCTCTCCCCGGAGACGATGATGCCGCCCATCGGCGCGGGCATCCTCGCCCTGCAGTGCCGGGAGGACGACACCGAGCTGATCGACGCCGTCAGCGGGCTCGGCGACCCCGGCACCCACCGGGAGGCCACCGCCGAGCGGATGTTCCTGCATGTGCTCCAGGGACACTGCAACAGCCCCATCGCGGGGTACGCGCGCGTGGATCACGGCGGGGAGCTGTCCCTGCGGGCGTGCGTGTTCACGCCGGACGGCAAGACCCGGCTCAACGCCCACGAGTGGGCGGGGCGACTGGATCCGGCCACGCTGGGCACCTCGGTCGCGGTGGCGCTGCTGCGTCAGGGCGCCCGCGAGATCATCGACGGCATCCCGCACTGATCCCGTACGAAGGGGCGGCACCGCGTCAGGCGGTGCCCTCCTCGGCCTGGTCCCGCAGGAAGTTGCTGATCTCGTGGACGAGGCACTCGCGCCCGGCCCCCGGCTGCGAGGAACCTTCGGCGAGCCCGATGCCGCCCGCCCAGAGCCGGCGGTCGGTCCACTCCTCCTCGACGCGCAGCTGGATCTGCACGTCCACCTGGCCGAGGCTCGCCTCCGGACCGGCCGCGTAGATCACGGCGGTGGCCCGGCGCAGCGGGTACACGTCGAAGCCCTCGATGAACTGCGAGTTCCGCCAGTCGATGAACGCGCTCTCGCCGTCCGGACCGATCCGGATGTCGATCTGGCCGTCCTCCAGGTGGATGCCGTAGTGCCGCTCGCCGCGGTTCTCGACCGTCACCCGGAGAAAGAAATACGTCAGCCCGGCGGCGGCGTCATCACGTCCCCGCGGAGGCTCGGCGTTCTCCAGACGGTGGACGCGGACGCGCAGACCGGCATGCTCGTCGTACTCCTGCCAGTCCCCGACCACGTTCGGCTCGCACACACTGCACCTCTTCGACCTCAGAGAGCTGCTTCCTATCTGTGTGCTCAGCGCACTGTCAAATGAGCAGAATGCGCTGTGGCCAGCACATTCACCCGCTTTGATCGCTGATCAAGCGCTGCCCAGCAGGAATCCCCCGACGCGGCTCGGCACGGGGCCGCGACAGCGTGCCGCACATCACGTCCGGCGCCCTGTTTCCCGGGGCGGCTCACGCACCGAGACCAGCCGACTTCGGATTGTGCATCATTTTCCCTTATATCCTGACAATTGTTTCGAGCCCTGTGTGGCCGGGAACCGTCTATGAAGTGCTTCGGACCGGAGGCACGTCTGTGGGAGCCCGCCAGCAGGGCCCCGGATGTCCTCCGCGGTTTTCGTGGCGCGCCTCCCACGGTGACTGTCCCACCCCAGCACCAGCGAGGGAGGTGCGCTTCATGCGCACCGTCGCGAAGACCAAGCAACACCCGCACGACGACGCCCCCGACACGGCCGCCGATTTCCGACGGCTGGCCGAACTGCCCGAGGGTGAGGAGCGCAAGGCACTCCGTGACCGACTGGTTAGCGCCTGGCTGCCCATGGCAGAGCGCATCGCGGTCCGGTTCAAGGGGCGGGGCGAAGCCCTGGAGGACCTGTACCAGGTGGCCGCCCTCGGCCTCGTCAAGGCCGTCGACCACTACGACCCGGACCGCGGCTGCGCCTTCGAGGCGTACGCGGTGCCCACCGTCACCGGTGAGATCAAGCGGCACTTCCGCGACCACATGTGGACCCTGCATGTGCCGCGCCGGGTCCAGGACCTGCGCAACCGGGTCCGTCAGGCGGCGAAGGAGCTGTCGCAGACCATTCCGGGCCGACCGCCGACCGTCCGGGAGATCGCCGACCTCACCGGTCTGACCGAGGCCGAGGTGCGCACCGGCATGGAGGCGCTGGACTGCTTCTCCGCGCTGTCGCTGGAGGCCGAGATGCCCGGCACCGACGGGTACGCCCTCGGTGACTCGCTGGGCGCCCCCGACCCGGCCTTCGACACGGTCGTCGACCGGGTGGCCGTCCGGCCCTGTCTGGAGAAGCTGCCCGAGCGCGAGCGGACCATCCTCTACCTGCGGTTCTTCGACGGCATGACGCAGAGCCGGATAGCCGAGCAGCTCGGCATCTCGCAGATGCACGTCTCCCGGCTGCTCAGCGGCTGCTTCGCGCACCTGCGCGAGGAACTGCACGCGCCGACGCCCTGACGCGGCTACGACTCCCCGGACCGGCCCGGAACCTGCGTGGGACCGTGCCGGTCCAGGGCGGCCTCCAGCGCCTCGCGGATCTGCGGGGGCATCTCCCCGTTCCGGCCCCAGATCAGGATCAGGTCCGCGACCTGGCGGAGCTTGATGTTGGTGTGCTGGGACACGTCCTTCAGGACCGTCCACCCCTGGGACGGCGCGACCCTGCCGAGGGCCACGACCATCCCGATCGCCTGGTCCACGACGGCATGCGAGCTGACGGCCTCCTTGAGCTGCTCCACCTCTTCCTGCAGTTCCGCGATCCGGCCGCTCTGGTCGACGGGTTCGTGCGGTACCTGGGTCACGCATCCCATACTCGTCACTCGCGCGGCGGTATGCCACCGCGCGAGCGGTGGAAATCATCGTTGTTTCGGCGCCCGGCCGGGGTACTCGGCAGGCGCGCTCAGGGGTTGCGGCCGGACACTGGGAAGAGGCACCGGTGGCCGCCGGCCCGGCGAGACCAGGACACGACACGTCATGAACCACGATACGAAGCTCCCCGGCACACGGAACGTCGTCTCCACGCACTCCGTGTACGGCGCCCCCTGCTGGGTGAGCCTGACCAGCCGGGACCTGGAGACCACCCAGGACTTCTACCGCGCCGTGCTCGGCTGGCGCTGGCGGACCGGCAAGCTCGGCGACCGCTTCCGGATCGCCCTGGCCGACGGGGTGCCCGTCGCCGGGATCGCCGCCGTCGCCACGATGTGGCAGATGGCGGTCGCCTGGACGCCGTACTTCGCGGTGCGCAGCGCCGACGAGGCGGTCTCCCGGGTGCAGGAGCGGGGCGGTACGTCCGCGGTGGGGCCGATCTCCTTCCCGCCCGGACGGGCGGCGCTGCTCGCCGACCGGGACGGCGCGACCTTCGGTATCTGGGAGGGCGAGCTGGTCAGCGACTGGGAGACCTGGCGCCGCTCCACCCCCGCCTTCATCCGTCTGCACACCCGCGACGCCTTCGACGCCGCGATCTTCTACGGCGAGGTCCTCGACTGGGCCACCGAGCGCCCCGGCTGCTGCGAGGTGCACTACGAGGGCGGGGAGGTCGTGCTGCGCAGCGGCGGCGACGTGGTGGCCCGGATCGTGTCGGGCGCCCTGGGCGCGGCACCCGACCCGACGATCCGCCCGCACTGGCAGGTGCACTTCGCGGTCCAGGACGTGACGGCCTGCGCCCGCGTCGCCGAGCAGAACGGCGGCAGCGTCCTGTCCAAGAGCGAGGACGAGGCCGTACTGCGCGACCCCGACGGCGCCCAGTTCACGGTGACGTCGCGGCGCGAGCGCTGAGCCGCGGGCGCTCATTCCTTCGTGACGGGCGGGACAGGAGAACCAGGCTGCGCGGGGTCACCGTGACCGTCGTCGCGGCCTTGTGCTCGGTCTCGTCGGGCATCCCCTGGGGGTCGGCCGTGTCGATCAGCGCGGTCCAGCGTTCGCCGTAGGCGGTTCCCGGCAGGCGGAAGTCGACCGGTTCCCAGTAGCTGTTGAGCAGGAGCAGGAAGGAGTCGTCGACGACCGGGTGGCCGCGGCGGTCCGGTTCGGCGATGGCGTCGCCGTTGAGGAAGACGCCGACGCAGTGCGCGTCGGAGCGGCGCCAGTCCTCCTCGGTCATCTCGCGGGCGTCGGGCAGCAGCCAGACCAGGTCGGGCAGGTGCCGGCCCGCGTGGGTGACGGTCTCGCCGCGGAAGAAGCGGCGGCGGCGCAGTACCGGGTGGGCGGCGCGCAGGCCGATGACGTACCGGGTGAAGTCGACGAGGTCGCGCTGTTCCTCGGTGAGCCGCCAGTCGATCCAGGAGACCTTGTTGTCCTGGCAGTAGGCGTTGTTGTTGCCGCGCTGGGTACGGCCGAGTTCGTCGCCGTGGCAGAGCATGGGGATGCCCTGGGACAGCAGCAGCGTGGCGAGGAAGTTGCGCTGCTGGCGGGCGCGCAGCTCCAGTACGGCGGGGTCGGCGCTCTCGCCCTCGACGCCGCAGTTCCAGGAGCGGTTGGTGGACTCGCCGTCCCGATTGCCCTCGCCGTTGGCCTCGTTGTGCTTGTCGTTGTACGAGACGAGGTCGCGCAGGGTGAAACCGTCGTGCGCGGTCACGAAGTTGACGCTGGCGCGCGGACGGCGCCTGCTGTGCTGGTACAGGTCGGCCGAGCCGGTCAGCCGGGACGCGAAGTCGCCGAGGACGTGTTCGGTGCCGCGCCAGAAGTCCCGTACGGTGTCGCGGTACTTGCCGTTCCACTCCGACCACAGCGGCGGGAAGTTGCCCACCTGGTAGCCGCCCTCGCCGACGTCCCACGGCTCGGCGATCAGCTTGACGCGGCTGATCACCGGGTCCTGCTGGATCAGGTCGAAGAACGCCGAGAGCCGGTCCACCTCGTGGAACTGCCGGGCCAGGGTGGCCGCGAGGTCGAAGCGGAAGCCGTCGACGTGCATCTCGGTGACCCAGTACCGCAGCGAGTCCATGATCAGTTGCAGCACGTAGGGGTGCCGCATCAGCAGGCTGTTGCCGGTGCCGGTGGTGTCGTAGTAGTGCGACCAGTCGCCGTCCACGAGCCGGTAGTAGGAGGCGTTGTCGATGCCGCGGAAGGACAGCGTGGGGCCCTTCTCGTTGCCCTCGGCGGTGTGGTTGTAGACCACGTCGAGGATCACTTCGAGGCCGGCCGCGTGCAGGGCCTTGACCATCGACTTGAACTCGGCGACCTGCTGGCCCCGAGTGCCGTGCGCCGCATAGCCGTTGTGCGGTGCGAAGAAGCCGATCGTGTTGTAGCCCCAGTAGTTGGACAGGCCCCGGTCGACGAGCACGCCGTCCTGCACGAACTGGTGCACCGGCATCAGCTCGACGGCGGTGACGCCCAGCGAGGTCAGGTGCTCGACGACGGCGGGGTGCGCGAGTCCGGCGTAGGTGCCGCGCAGTTCGGCGGGGACGTCGGGGTGGGTGCGGGTCAGACCGCGCACATGGGCCTCGTAGATGACCGTCTCCGCGTACGGGCGGCGCGGCGGGCGGTCGTCGCCCCAGTCGAAGTACGGGTCGGTGACCACGCCGAGCATGGTGTGCCCGGCGCTGTCGGCCGGGGACGGCCCGTCGGGGACGCGTTCGAAGAGCGAGGCGTGGTTGTCCATCTGCCCGTCGACGGCCCGCGTGTACGGGTCCAGCAGCAGCTTCGCCGGGTTGCAGCGGTGGCCGAGGGCCGGGGCCCAGGGGCCGTGCACCCGGTAGCCGTAGCGCTGGCCGGGTCCGACGCCGGGCAGGTAGCCGTGCCAGACGAAGCCGTCTACCTCGGTCAGCTCCACATGCGTGCTCTTGCCGGCATGGTCGACCAGGACCAGTTCGACCCGCTCGGCGACCTCACTGAACAGGGCGAAGTTGGTGCCCTGTCCGTCGTAGGAGGCGCCCAACGGGTAGGGGTGCCCGCTCCAGGCGGACACCCCGGTGCGTTTCTTGCGCGCCGTCACCGCGCGCCCTCCAGCACCCGTTCGGGCTCGGTCGCCGGGGCGGCCAGCGCGGCGGCCGGGATCTCGCGCGGCACCTGGCGCACCTCGCGCAGGCTCGGCACCGGACCGGTGGGCACCAGCGGCATGCGCTCGCCGGCGCGGGCCCGCTGGGAGAACCAGATGACCTTGCTGCCGGTGTCCGTGGCGCAGCAGCCCCAGCCGTCACTGATGGCGGCGATCTGCTCCAGGCAGCCGCGCAGCTCCTGGTCCGGACGCAGATCGCGGTCGTGGTCCCCGATGGCCGTGATCAGGTGCTGGCCGTTCCACCACATCTCGATCGACGTGTTCTTGTCCGTCGCGTGTTCGTCGATGGCGGTCAGCAGCAGTTCGGCGCCGCCGCAGACGGGTTCCACGAGGGTCTCCAGGTCCCAGTACCGGAGGTGAGCGGCCAGGATACGGCTGACCTGGCCTACCCGTTCAGGGCTGACTTCCACGTCGAGGTGGTAGTAGCAGGGCACTGCGGTCTTCATCTCGTTGGCTCCTCACCGGCGAGGGCTCGGCGCTTCCTCCGTCCCCGCGGGACGGGCCCCGAACACGAAGCGTGAGCGTTGATCGCTTCTGAGTCACCTCAAGAGTGAGAGCACTACGCCATCCGTGCAACACGAGCATCGTGCGACACGCGACATGGTTGAAGCTCTAACAAGACGTTGAGTCATCGTACGTGCACCATGTGTGAAGACCCGCGCGCCCGTGAGGAACCTGCGTGTGTCCGCGCATGGCCACCCCCCGTCCTGCCCGTGGCCTGCGCCATGAATCCCGAGAGGTGAACGGCGTCATGTTGCTACCGGCAAAAGCCGAAGTAGCCCGCCAGCTTGGGCGGTACCGGGCCTGGGAGCGCGTCATGCTCGCGTCCCCGTCCGACCGATCGGTGCGGGCCACCTTCGAGGACTCGGGGTACACGCTGTGCGTGCTGATGGGCAAGCGCTGTGCGCGCGAGGCGGCCGAGGCCGCCGAGCGGTACCTGCGCAGCACCGTCGGCGCGTACTTGCGCGAGCAGAGTGAGCGCGCCCGCTCCGGGGGCGCCGCGCGCCGGGGGCCGCCGACCGCCAAGCGACGTACTCCGGCGGGAAGGCAGAGCCCTTCCGGCGCAGCTTGATTCCATCGGCCGGGCCTCGTTCGGGGCCCGGCCACCAGCACGACGGAGGCGAGACCATGAAGGCAACCGCGGCCATCGGCCGCATCCCGGTACGGCATGTGCAGCCTGCCGTGGAGTGCGGCAGGCGCCCGGCGAAGGCGGTCGTGGGCGAGACATTCCTGGTCTCGGCGACCGTGTTCCGGGAGGGGCACGACGCCGTGGCCGCCAATGTCGTGCTGCGCGACCCGCTGGGCCGTCCCGGCCCCTGGACCCCGATGCGCGAACTCGCCCCCGGCAGCGACCGCTGGGGCGCCGAGGTCACCCCCACCGCCACCGGCAACTGGACGTACCACGTGGAGGCGTGGAGCGACCCCGTGACCACCTGGCAGCGCACCGCCCGCATCAAGGTGCCGGCCGGTATCGACACCGGGGTGGTCCTGGAGGAGGGCGCCGATCTGCTGGAGCGCGCGGCGGCCGGGGTACCCGCCAAGCGCCGCCCGGCGCTGCTGCGCGCGGTGGAGACCCTGCGCGACGACTCCCTGCCGGTCGTGGCACGCCTCGCGGCCGCCTTCCGTCCCGAGGTGGAGCGGGTGCTGGCGCGGTATCCGCTGCGGGAGTTGGTGACCGCCTCCGAGCCGCTGCCGCTGCTGGTGGAGCGGGAGCGGGCGCTGTTCGGGTCCTGGTACGAGTTCTTCCCCCGCTCGGAAGGCACCGCCGAGGAGCCGCACGGCACCTTCCGCACCGCCGCCCGGCGCCTGCCCGCGATCGCCGGGATGGGCTTCGACGTCGTCTACCTCCCGCCGATCCATCCCATCGGCACGACCTGGCGCAAGGGCCGCAACAACACCCTCGACCCCACCCCGGACGATGTCGGCGTGCCGTGGGCGATCGGCTCGCCGGAGGGCGGCCACGACGCGGTGCACCCCCAGCTGGGCACGCTGGAGGACTTCACCTGGTTCGTCGAGCAGGCCCGCGGCCACGGTCTTGAGGTGGCCCTGGACTTCGCGCTGCAGTGCTCCCCGGACCATCCGTGGGTGAGCAAGCACCCGGAGTGGTTCCACCACCGCCCGGACGGGACGATCGCGTATGCGGAGAACCCGCCGAAGAAGTACCAGGACATCTACCCCATCGCCTTCGACGCGGACATGGACGGCCTGGTCGCCGAGACGGTGCGGGTGCTGCGGCACTGGATGGGCTGCGGGGTGCGGATCTTCCGCGTGGACAACCCCCACACCAAACCGGTCGTCTTCTGGGAGCGGGTGATCGGCGAGATCAACCGCACCGACCCGGACGTGATCTTCCTGGCGGAGGCGTTCACCCGCCCGGCGATGATGCGCACCCTGGCCCAGATCGGCTTCCAGCAGTCCTACACCTACTTCACCTGGCGCAACACCAAGCAGGAGCTCACCGACTACCTGACCGAGCTGTCGGGCGAGGCGGCGGCCTACATGCGGCCAAACTTCTTCACCAACACCCCCGACATCCTGCACGCCTTCCTCCAGCACGGCGGACGCCCCGCCTTCGAACTGCGCGCCGTGCTCGCCGCGACCCTCTCCCCCACCTGGGGCATCTACAGCGGCTACGAACTGTGCGAGAACACCCCCCTGCGCGAGGGCAGCGAAGAGTACCTGGACTCCGAGAAGTACCAACTACGCCCGCGCGACTGGGACACCGCCGACACCATCGCCCCCCTCATCACCAAGCTCAACACCATCAGGCGCCGCCACCCCGCGCTGCAGCGGCTGCGCAATCTGCGCTTCCACCACGCCGACAACGACGCCGTTCTGGTGTTCAGCAAGCGCACCGGGCAGGACACGGTGCTGGTGGTGGTGAATCTCGATCCACACCACACCCAGGAGGCGACGGTCTCGTTGGACATGCCGCAGCTCGGCCGTGACCGGGACGAATCCCTGTCCGTGCACGACGAACTGACGGGTGAGACCTATGCGTGGGGCACGCACAACTATGTGCGGCTGGAGCCCGGCCGGGCACCGGCGCATGTGTTCCACGTCCAGGCAGCGCCCGCCTCGCCGCAGATCGGAGGGTCTCCCGCGTCATGACTGTCAATGAGCCCGTCCCGGACACCTTCGAGGACACCCCGGCCAAGGACCGGCATCCCGACTGGTTCAAGCGAGCCGTCTTCTACGAGGTGCTCGTCCGTTCCTTCCAGGACAGCAACGGTGACGGCATCGGTGATCTCAAGGGCCTGACCGCCAAACTGGACTACCTCCAGTGGCTCGGCGTCGACTGCCTGTGGCTGCCGCCGTTCTTCAAGTCCCCGCTGAGGGACGGCGGCTACGACGTCTCCGACTACACCGCCGTCCTGCCCGAGTTCGGCGACCTCGCCGACTTCGTGGAGTTCGTGGACGCCGCCCACCAGCGCGGCATGCGGGTGATCATCGACTTCGTCATGAACCACACCAGCGACCAGCACCCGTGGTTCCAGGAGTCCCGCAAGAACCCCGACGGGCCGTACGGCGACTACTACATGTGGGCCGACGACGACAAGCAGTACGCGGACGCACGCATCATCTTCGTCGACACCGAAGTCTCCAACTGGACCTTCGACCCCGTGCGCGGGCAGTACTACTTCCACCGTTTCTTCTCCCACCAGCCGGACCTCAACTACGAGAACCCGGCCGTACAGGAGGAGATCCTGGGCGCCCTGCGCTTCTGGCTGGACCTCGGCATCGACGGCTTCCGCCTCGACGCCGTGCCCTACCTCTACGCGCAGGAGGGCACCAACTGCGAAAACCTTCCGGCGACCCATCAGTTCCTCAAGCGCGTACGGCGCGAGATCGACGCGATGTACCCGGACACGGTGCTGCTGGCGGAGGCCAACCAGTGGCCCGAGGACGTCGTCGACTACTTCGGCGACTACCGCAGCGGCGGCGACGAGTGCCACATGGCCTTCCACTTCCCCGTCATGCCCCGCATCTTCATGGCGGTACGGCGTGAATCCCGCTACCCCGTCTCGGAAATCCTCGCCAAGACACCCACCATCCCCTCCGGGTGCCAGTGGGGCATCTTCCTGCGCAACCACGACGAGCTGACCCTGGAGATGGTCACCGACGAGGAACGCGACTACATGTGGGCCGAGTACGCCAAGGACCCGCGGATGCGCGCCAACATCGGCATCCGCCGCCGCCTCGCCCCCCTCCTCGACAACGACCGCAACCAGATCGAACTCTTCACCGCACTCCTGCTCTCCCTCCCCGGCTCGCCGATCCTCTACTACGGCGACGAGATCGGCATGGGCGACAACATCTGGCTCGGCGACCGCGACGCCGTCCGCACCCCCATGCAGTGGACCCCCGACCGCAACGCCGGCTTCTCCACGGCCGACCCCGGGCGCCTCTACCTCCCCACGATCATGGACCCGGTCTACGGCCACCAGGTGACGAACGTCGAGGCCTCCATGGCCTCCCCCTCGTCCCTGCTGCACTGGACCCGCCGGATGATCGAGATCCGCAAGCAGAACCCCGCCTTCGGACTCGGCTCCTTCACCGAACTCCCGTCCTCCAACCCGGCGGTCCTGGCCTTCCTCCGCGAGTACGAGGACGATCTTGTTCTGTGTGTGAACAATTTCTCCCGTTTTGCCCAGCCCACCGAGCTCGACCTGCGCGAATTCGACGGGCGGCACCCAGTCGAACTGTTCGGCGGGGTCCGCTTCCCGGCCATCGGCGAACTGCCGTACCTGCTCACTCTGGGCGGTCACGGCTTCTACTGGTTCCGGCTCTCCCGAGTCGCCTCCCGGATCGGCCGCCGTCACTGAGCGTCTGCCCCTTGCACGTGTGCCCTTGAGCGTGTGCCGACGAAAGGACGCGTCACCATGACGAAGACCGCACCACTCAGGCCGAGCCCCACGGCCGTCGCCGACATCATGGTCTCGCTAGGCGGTCTGCTGCGTCAGTGGCTGCCGCGGCAGCGATGGTTCGCGGGCAAGGACCGGCCCGTCACGGACCTGGCCCTGCTGTCCATGACCGAGCTGTTCCCCGGCTGTCTGCATCTGCTGATCCACGCCGGCCACGTCCCCGTGCCCGCGCCCGGCGGCACCACCGCGCCGCCGGCCGGCGACTGCTACCAACTCCTCCTCGGCGTACGGGAACACCCCTCCCCGCGCCTCGGGCGCAGTCTGGTCGGACGGGCCGAGGAGGGCCCGCTGGCCGGGCTGACGGTCTACGACGCGCTGCAGGACCTGCGCTCCGCGCAGATGCTGTTCGACCGGCTGCGGCACCCCGGGACGGCCGGTCCGCTGCGCTTCGAGTCCTGCTTCTCCGTACCGGTCCCGCCGGGGCTCACACCTCGGCTGATGGACGCCGAACAGTCCAACTCCTCGCTGGTGTACGGCGACGCCTTCGTGCTGAAGGTGTTCCGGCGCATCCAGCCGGGCGTCAACCCGGATCTGGAGGTGCCGGGCGCGCTGGCCCGGCAGGGCTGTGCGCGGGTGCCCGCGCCCGTGTCCTGGTTCCGCACCACCCGCCCCTGGGAGGCCACCCTCGGGGTGCTCCAGCCGTTCCTGCCGAACGCCACCGACGGCTGGGCACTGGCGCTCCAGGCGCTCGCCTCCGGTGACGACTTCACCGCCGAGGCCTACCAATTGGGGCAGGCCACCGCCGAGGTCCACCTCGCGCTGGCCTCGGCGTTCCCGTGCGAGAAGGCCCACGAGAACGACCGTACGGCGGCCGCCATGACCGAGCGGCTGGACGCCGCGGCGCACTGCGTGCCCGCACTGCGGCCGTACGTCGCGGGCCTGCGGTCCGCGTTCGGCACGCTCACCACCTGCGACTCCGGCCCGCCCGCCCAGCGCATCCACGGCGACCTGCACCTGGGCCAGGTGCTGCGCGCCGGACGCGACTGGTTCGTCATCGACTTCGAGGGCGAGCCGTCGCGTCCGCTGGCCGAGCGGCGCAGCCCGCACTCCCCGGTGCGGGACATCGCCGGAATGCTGCGCTCCTTCGACTACGCGGCGCGCCAGCGCCGCCCGTGGCGGCCCGAGTGGGCCCGCCGCTGCCGGGAGTCCTTCTGCGCGGGCTACGCGTCCGCCGCGGGCTGGGACCCGCGAAAGAAACACGGTCTGCTCCGCGCCTACGAGACCGACCGTGCCGTTTACGAAGTGCTGTACGAAGCCAGACACCGCCCGGACTGGCTGCCCGTGCCGATGGCGGCGATCGAACGACTCGCCGTACGAGGAGGCTGACCCCCCATGGCCCTGCGTGACACCACGCTGCCCCAGCCGACCAGCGCCGCCCGGCGCGGGGCGGCGCCGCCGCTGGACCCGACCGACCGCGGTCGGCTGCTGGCCGGCGCGCATCATGATCCGCACGCGCTGCTCGGGGCCCATGTGGTCCCGGGCGGGGTCGCGGTGCGGGCGTTGCGCCCGTTCGCGCGGGCGGTGAGTGTGGTGGTCAACGGCAAGCGGATCCCGCTGGTCTCCGAGGGCGACGGCCTCTTCTCCGGCGTACTGCCGCGCAGGCGGAAGACTCCCGCGTACACGCTGCTGGTGGCGTACGAGGACGGGGAGCACGAGGTCGAGGACCCGTACCGCTTCCTGCCCGCGCTCGGTGAGCTGGATCTGCATCTGATCCGGGAGGGGCGGCACGAGCAGTTGTGGCGGGCGCTCGGCGCCGAGCCGATGGTCCATCAGGGTGTGGCCGGGACCCGGTTCACCGTGTGGGCGCCGAACGCGCAGGGCGTGCGGGTGGCGGCGGACTTCACGTACTGGGACGGCACCGCGTTCCCGATGCGCTCCCTCGGTGCGTCGGGCGTGTGGGAGCTGTTCCTGCCCGGGGTCGCGGAGGGGACGAAGTACAAGTTCGAGATCCACTCCCGGCACGGGCACCGCTTCCTCAAGGCCGACCCGATGGCGCGGTACGCGGAGGTGCCGCCGGACACCGCGTCGATCGTGCACTCCTCGCACTACGAGTGGGGCGACGCGGAGTGGATGGCGCACCGCGGGGACGTGCCGGTGCATGTGGCGCCGTTCTCGGTGTACGAGGTGCATCTGCCGTCGTGGCGGCCCGGTCTTTCCTACCGCGAGCTGGCCGAGGTGCTCCCGGCGTATGTGAAGGATCTCGGTTTCACGCATGTGGAGTTCATGCCGGTCGCCCATCACCCCTTCTCGGGCTCCTGGGGCTATCAGATCACCGGGTTCTACGCGCCGATGGCACGGCTGGGCACACCGGACGACTTCAAGTTCCTGATCGACTCGCTGCACCGGGCCGGCATCGGCGTGATCATGGACTGGGTGCCGGCCCACTTCCCGAAGGACGACTGGGCGCTGGCCCGCTTCGACGGGGAGCCACTGTACGAGCCCGGGGACGCGCGGCGGGCGGAGCATCCGGACTGGGGGACGTACGAGTTCGACTTCGGGCGGGTGGAGGTGCGCAACTTCCTCGTCGCCAACGCCGTGTACTGGTGCGAGGAGTTCCACATCGACGGGCTGCGGGTGGACGCGGTCGCCTCGATGCTCTACCTGGACTACTCCCGTGACTCGGGCCAGTGGACGCCGAATGTGTACGGCGGGCGCGAGGACCTGGACGCGGTGGCCTTCCTGCGGGAGATGAACGCGACCGTGTACCGGCGGGCGCCGGGCGTGGTGACGATCGCGGAGGAGTCCACCGCGTGGGAGGGCGTGACCCGGCCCACCGACAGCGGCGGGCTCGGCTTCGGCCTGAAGTGGAACATGGGCTGGATGCACGACTCCCTGGAGTACATCTCGCACGAGCCGGTGCACCGCAAGTACCACCACAACGAGATGACCTTCTCGATGGTGTACGCCTACAGCGAGAACTACGTTCTTCCGATCTCCCATGACGAAGTCGTCCACGGCAAGCAGGCGTTGGTGTCGAAGATGCCCGGCGACTGGTGGCAGCAACGCGCCAATCACCGCGCCTATCTGGGCTTCATGTGGGCCCACCCCGGCAAACAACTGCTGTTCATGGGGCAGGAGTTCGCCCAAGGTGCCGAGTGGTCGGAGCCGGAGGGCCCGCACTGGTGGCTGCTCGATCCGGAGTACGGGGCCGAGGCCGATCACCGGGGTGTGCGCGATCTGGTGCGTGATCTCAACACCGCCTACCGGGCGACCCCGGCACTGTGGCAGCGGGACACCGACCCGGGCGGCTTCCGCTGGGTGATCGGGGACGCGGCCGACGACAACGTCTTCGGTTTCCTCAGGTACGCGGTCGACGGCACCCCCCTGCTCGCGGTGTCGAACTTCTCCCCCGTCGTGCGGGACGACTACCGGATCTGGGTGCCCGAGGACGGCCCGGTGTGGGAGGAGACCCTCAACACCGACGCGGCCCGCTACGGCGGCGGCGATGTCACCAACCCCGGGCCGATCAAGCCGGAGGAGGACGGCATCCGGATCACTCTGCCCCCACTGGCCACGGTCTGGCTGACGCCTTACCCCTGCTGAGACGCATGGCCCGGTGCGAGGTGTCCGAATGCCCTGAAAGGGGCAGTCGGGGCGTACGGCGAAACCCTCGTCGTCCTCGCATCGGGCCACAGAAGGGGTGCCTCAGGTGCGCACCGTCGGAGTGGAGGAGGAGCTCCTCCTCGTCGACCCGGAGACGGGTGATCCGCGGCCGCTGTCCGCCGCGATCGTCGCCCGCGCCGCGCTGGACAACGCGGACGGGCGGGATGTGTTCGAGAAGGAACTGCACGAGCAGATGCTGGAGTACGCAACCGCTCCGCAGTCCGACATGGACGTTCTGGGCAGGGAGATCGTCCGCTGCCGCAAGGAGGCGGCACGGCACGCGGGTGAGATCGGCTGCGCGGTCGCGGCCATGGCCACCTCCCCGCTGCCGGTCCGGCCGAGCGTGGGCGCGCACCAGCGCTACCAGTGGATGGACGAGCAGTTCGGCATCGCCACCCGGGAACAGCTCGTCCTCGGCTGCCATGTCCATGTGGCGGTGGACTCCGACGAGGAGGGCGTCGCGGTCATCGACCGGATGCGGCCCTGGCTGTCGGTGATCTCGGCGCTGAGCTGCAATTCCCCGTTCTGGCAGGGCACGGACACCGGGTACGCCAGCTACCGCAGCCGGGTGTGGCAGCGCTGGCCGTCGGCGGGTCCGACCGAGGTGTTCGGGTCCCCGGAACGGTACCGCGAGGTCGTCACGAGCATGGTCGACACCGGGGTGATCCTGGACGAGGGGATGGTGTACTTCGACGCCCGGCTGTCGCGGAACTACCCGACGGTGGAGATCCGGGTGTCGGACATCTGTCTGCACGCCGACACGCCCGTGCTGATCGCCACCCTGGCGCGCGGGCTGGTGGAGACGGCGGCCCGGGACTGGCGGGCCGGTGTGCCGCCGGCCGCGCACGGCGTGAGCGTGCTGCGCCTGGCCGCCTGGCAGGCCGCCCGCGCCGGCCTCGACGACACCCTGCTGCACCCGGTGACCATGCGCAGCGCACCGGCGCCGGTCGTCGTGCGGGCGCTGCTGGACCATGTCGCGGACGCGCTGGAGGACACCGGCGACCTGGACGCCGCGCGGGCCCGCGTGGCCCATCTGCTGGCCCGCGGCAACGGCGCCCGCACGCAGCGCGAACTGCTGCGGCGCACCGGCAGCCTGCGGGAGGTCGTCACCGAGTGCGTGCGGCGCACCCAGGAGTAGGACCGCGCGCGGCGCCCCGGGGTGACCCGGGTCTTCCGGGTCGCCCGAACTCCAAGAGATCATCAGGGTCTTCGGCTTGTCGGATTCGGGCACGGTTCGCTCGTACCTCGGCTAGATTCGAGCACCGCCGATAACCCTGCTCGTCGGTGGCGTCACACCCCGTACACATCAGGAGCTGCGCATGCGCGACTTCGCCCTGGCTCCCTCCATCGCCGCGCCGCCGGTCGGCGGCCTCGCCGACAGTGTCTTCGAACGCGCCAGGCTCGAACCGACACTGCCGGTCCTGGCACGCCGTGTGCCGGGCTCCTCCGCGTGGACGGAGATCAGCGCGGTGGAGCTGCGGGACACGGTGGTGGACCTGGCCAAGGGCCTGGTCGCCTCCGGGATCTCGCCGGGCCACCGCGTGGCCGTCATGGCCCGCACCCGCTACGAGTGGACGGTGCTCAGCTACGCCCTGTGGGCGGTGGGCGCCGAAATCGTCCCGGTGTATCCGACGGCCTCCCGCGACCAGGTGGAGTGGATCCTCCGGGACGCCTCCTGTGTGGGCGTGGTGGTGGAGGACGAGCAGGCGGTGATGACCGTCGGCTCGGTGTGCGCCTCGCTGCCGATGCTGCGGCACGTGTGGCAGCTGGACGCGGGCGCGCTGGACGATCTGGTGGCGCGCGGCGAGGTGGTGCCGGTGACCACCGTCGACTCCCTGCGCCGGATCGTGCTGCCGGACTCCACGGCCGTGATCTCCTACACCTCCGGCTCCACCGGCCGCCCGCTCGGCTGCGCGCTGAGCCACCGGAACCTGGCCGCCCCGTGCGACACGCTGCTGGCGGGCTGGGGGCACCAGGTGGTGCCGCCGGGCGAGCAGGCGTCCGTCCTCGCCTTCCTGCCGTTCTCCCATGTGTACGGGCTGATGGTGCAGGGGCTGTGCATCCGTGGCGGGATCCTGATGGGCCACCAGGGCGACCCGGGCGGGGAGGCGCTCGGCGAGGCGCTGCGGTCCTTCCGGCCGACGTACTTCTGCGCGGTCCCGTCGGTGTACGAGCGGATCTACAAGGGCTTCCTGCGCGCCGCCCGGGAGTCGGGGCGCAGCGCGCTGTTCGAGCGGGCGGCGGGCACGGCGCGGGACTTCGCGCTGGCCTCGGAGCGGCACCGGCTCGGCGAGGGGCCGGGGCCCGGCTTCGATCTGCGGCTCCAGCACGCCCTGTACGAGCGCACGGTGTACCGCGGGCTGCGGGCGGCGCTGGGCGGCCGGGTGCGCCGCGCCTCGTCCGGCGGCACGCCGCTGCACCGGGAGCTGGCCCTGTTCTTCGAGGGCATCGGGATCTACCTGAACGACGGGTACGGGCTCACCGAGACCGCGGGCGGCGTCACCGCGCAGCCGCCGGGCCGGGAGAAGTCGGGGACGGTGGGCAAGGTGCTGCCCGGCATGGATCTGCGGGTGGCGGACGACGGGGAGATCCTGGTGCGCGGGCCGTCGGTGTTCCAGGGCTACATCAACGACGACGCGGCGACCCGGAACGCGCTGCGCGGCGGCTGGCTGGCCACCGGGGACCTCGGGGTGCTCGACTCCGACGGCTATCTGACGATCACGGGCCGGAAGAAGGACGTGATCATCACCAGCAACGGCAAGTCCGTCGCGCCGGCCGCACTGGAACAGCGGCTGCGGATGCACCCGCTGATCCACCAGGCGGTGGTCGTCGGCGACGGCCGCCCCTGTGTGGGGGCGCTGATCACCCTGGACCCGGACTTCCTGGCGTACTGGCGCGGCACGCTGGAGCCGCGCCCCGATCCGCGCAGCCGGGACGCCCGGGAGGAGAACGCGCTGCGCGAGGAGGTCGCCCGGGCCGTGGCCGCCGCCAACAGCACGGTGTCGCGGTCGGAGTCGATCCGGGTGTTCCGGGTGCTGCCGGAGCCGTTCGACGTCGCCAACGGGCTGCTGACGCCCTCGATGAAGCTGCGCCGGGACGCGATCGTGGAGCGCTACGCGCTGGAGATCGACGCCATGTACCAGGCGCGGCCGAAGACCCGGCGCGATCCGGCGCCGGACGAGCCCGCGGTGTGGGACGACTCCGACAACGTCTTCAGGGCAACGTGAGTAGACCGCGGCGAGCGGGGAAGCCGGACATCCTCAGAGGTTGGGGGGAGAGACGGACGACGACGCATTGGGTGCACAGGAGATCGCGGACCGTCTCGTCCGCTTCACCGGCGCGCTCGGGGACGTGACCGAGGCGCGGCTGGCGGCCGAGGCGTTTCTGCGGGACCTCACACGGGTCCTGCCCCCCGCCTCACCGGACCACTACGACGACATCCTGCTGGTGGTCACGGAACTGGCGGCGAACAGCGTGGAGTACGCGCCCGGCCCCTTCGAACTGCGGCTGCGCCGTGCCTTCGACGGGGTGCATGTGGTCCTGCGGGACACCAGCACCGAGGTGCCGGTGGCGCGGTCGTTCGATCCCGGGCGCGGGGGGCGGGGCATCGGCTGGTACCTGGTGCAGTCCCTCAGCCACCAGGTGGGGGTCTTCACCCATGAGCGCGGCAAGGACGTGCACGCGTTCCTGCCCTGGTGAGCCGGTGACCGATATCGGCGAACCGGGTGTGGGCGGGGTTGCCTTGGGGCAAGGTGGCCGGAACAGGCGTGTTGGCTCGAAATCGTCGTTCATCTGCCTGCCGCACCCGACTGGCGGAGCGGCCGGGGGCGCGGTGGGATCGAAGGGGTGCGAGGCAGCGACCCGGGGCAGGCGAGCGACGCCGAAGCAGACCGCCCGGAGCCGCAGAAGGGATGAACACCGTGACACGACCCAGGATCCTGGTGGTCGGCGCAGGCTTCGCCGGCGTGGGGTGCGTGCGCCGCCTGGAGCGCAGGCTCACCGCCGACGAGGCCGACGTCACCCTGGTGACGCCGTTCGCCTACCAGCTCTACCTCCCCCTGCTGCCCCAGGTCGCGTCCGGGGTGCTGACACCCCAGTCGATCGCCCTGTCCCTGCGCCGCAGCAAGCGGTACCGCACCCGGATCATCCCGGGCGGCGCCGTCGGCGTGGACCTCGACGCCAAGGTGTGTGTCATCCGCACGATCACCGACGAGATCGTCAACGAGCGCTACGACTACATCGTGCTGGCCCCCGGCAGCATCACCCGCACCTTCGACATCCCGGGCCTGACGGACCACGCGTACGGCATGAAGACCCTCGCCGAGGCCGCCTACATCCGTGACCACGTCATCTCCCAGCTCGACCTGGCCGACGCCAGTCACGACCCGGACGAGCGGGCGGCCCGGCTGCAGTTCGTGGTGGTCGGCGGCGGCTACGCGGGCACCGAGACCGCGGCCTGTCTGCAGCAGCTGACCCACAACGCCGTCAAGCGGTACCCGCGGATCGACCCGGCGCTGATCAAGTGGCACCTGATCGACATCGCGCCGAAGCTGATGCCGGAGCTGGGCGACAAGCTCGGCCAGGAGGCGCAGAAGATCCTGCGCCGGCGCGGCATCGAGATCTCGCTCGGAGTGTCCATCGCCAAGGCGGGCGCGGAGGAGGTCACCTTCACCGACGGCCGGGTGGTGCCCACCCGCACCCTGATCTGGACCGCCGGGGTCGTCGCCAGCCCGCTCATCGGCACGCTCGGCGAGGAGACGATCCGTGGACGGCTCGCGGTGACCCCGCAGCTGGCGTTGGCGGGACGCGACGGGGTGTTCGCGCTCGGCGACGCGGCGGCCGTACCGGACCTGGCCAAGCCCGGCGAGGACGCGGTCTGCCCGCCCACCGCGCAGCACGCGATGCGGCAGGCCAAGGTGGCCGCCGACAACGTCATCGCCTCGCTCCGGGGCGGGCCGCTGCGGCCGTACGAGCACAAGGACCTCGGTCTTGTCGTCGACCTCGGCGGCGCGGACGCGGTGTCCAAGCCGCTCGGGGTGGAGCTGCACGGACTGCCCGCCCAGCTCGTGGCACGCGGCTACCACTGGTCGGCGCTGCGCACCAACGTCGCCAAGACGCGGGTCCTGACGAACTGGATGCTCAACGCGATCGCGGGCGACGACTTCGTGCGCACCGGCTTCCAGGCGCGCAGGCCCGCCAAGCTGAAGGACTTCGAGTACACCGACGCGTATCTCACCCCCGAGCAGCTTCGCGAGCACATCACGGGCGCGGAGGGCCGGGGATAGGCACGGGTCCGGGTGGGCGCGGGCTCGCGGTGGGCGCGGCTGCGCGACCGGATCGCGGCATCGGATCCGGGGCTGCTGCGGCTGGCCTCGGGCCTGCGCACGGTGGCCTCGATCGTGCTCACCCTGGTCGTGCTCGTCCTGTTCGGGGCGTCGGTGCCGCATCTGGTCGCGGGTGCCATGGCGGCGATGGTCTCCAACTTCGCCGTACGGGAGCGGGAGCGGCGCGCCCAGGCCGTCACGCTCGCGCTGGGGCTGCCGGTGGCGCTCGCCTCGGTGTCGCTGGCCGCGCTGCTGCACTCCCATGTGGTCGCCGGTGACCTGTTCTTCGTCGCGCTGATCTTCCTGGCCGTCTACGCGCGCCGGTTCGGGGACCGCGGTACCGCGCTCGGGCTGTTCGGGTTCCAGCTGTACTTCGTGTCCCTGTTCGTCGGCGCCACGGTCGACGGCCTTGGGGTGCTGTGCGCGGTGGTCACCACGGCGGTGGTGTGCAGCGCCGTGGTGCGGTTCGCGTTGGTGCCGCAGACCCCGACGGGGGTGCTGGAGCGGCTGCGGGAGGCGTTCCGGGCCCGGTTCGCCCAGCTGGTGGCGGCCCAGCTGGAGCTGCTGGACGCGGGGCCGGAGGACGCGGACCGGGCGCTGGCGAACGTACGGGAGGGCAATGCGCGGCTGCACGAGACGGCGCTGCTGATCCAGGGGCGGCTGGAGGAGGGCACCGGCGACGAGCACACGGCCCGGCTGCTGCAGCGGCGGGTGGCGGACGCGGAGATCGCCGCCGAGCGGCTCGGGCTGCTCCTGCTGACCGCGCGCAGCGCCGAGCGGACGGACACGCTGACCCTGCACCTGCCCGGTGCGCCGGTGCCGGAGGCCGGGCGGCTGCCGGTGCGGGACGAGGGCGTGGAGGCGCTGCGGCGGGACCTGCGGGCGCTGCGGGTGCTCGTACGGCGCCCGGGCGGGACCGGGCTGGCCCAGGTGCGCAACCGGCTGCTGTCGTACCGCGAGGAGGAGAACCTGCCCGCTGCCGCGCCGCCCGTGCAGGACGTGTTCCGTGGAGTCGGGGAGGCCGCGCGGGCGGTACTCGGGCTGCGGATCGCTCTCGACGGGCCGCAGGACGAGTCGCACGACACGCCGTCCACGGCCCGCTCCCGGGAGGAGCTGGACGCCGAGGACGCGGCCATCGACGCGGCGGAGGAGACCCCGGTGGAGGAGCCGACGGGGCTGCGGCGGCCGACCACACGGGCCGCCGTGCAGGTGGCGGTGGGCTCGTCGATGGCCATCGTGGGCGGGGAGCTGCTGTCCAGTCACCGCTGGTACTGGGCGGTGCTGACGTGCTGGATCGTGTTCGTGAACACCTCCTCCACCGGCGAGATCCTGGTCAAGGGCTACCGGCGGCTGCTGGGCACGGTGTTCGGGGTGGTCGCGGGCATCGTGCTGGCGGGTGCGGTCGGGCACCACACCGCGACGGCGTTCGCGCTGGTGCTGCTGTTCGTGTTCCTGATGTTCTACGTGGCGCCCCTGTCGTACACGCTGATGTCGTTCTTCGTCACGGCCGCGCTGGGGCTGTTGTACACGCTGCTGCACACCTACAGCCTGTCGGTGCTGGTGCTGCGGATCGGGGAGACGGCGCTGGGGGCGGCCTGCGGGGTGTTCGCGGCGGCGGTGGTGCTGCCGGTGGCGACGGACCGGCGGACCAACGACCTGCTGGTGGATGTGCTGGACCGGCTGCGCGAGGTGACGACCACGGCGGTGGACCAGCTCAGCGGCGGCCCGCCGGTGGAGCTGCTGGACCAGGCCCGCGAGCTGGACCAGGCACTGGCGGATCTGCGGGCGGCGATCCAGCCCCTGACCCACCCGGTGACCCCGCTGCGGGCCCGCCGCGACACGGCCCGCTATGTGGTGGCCCTGCTGGAGACGTCGGCCTACCACGCCCGCTCCCTGGCGGCGACCGCCGAACTGCTGCCCACCCACCCGTCGATCGCCGCCGACCCCCGGCTGCGCGGCGCCGGGCGCCGGATCGCCACGAACATCGAGGCCATCGCCGCCCACCTCACCGACCACCGGGCCAAGGCCCGCGTCCGGACCGGCCCGAGCATCGCCTCCCTGCTGGAACCCCAGCTCCCGGGCAGCCCCCGCTACGGCAGGGTGACGGACCGGGTGCTGCGGCATCTGCAGCGGCTGGACGAGTCGGTGATGGGGCTGGCGCGGCCGCTGGGGGTGCCGGTGGGCAAGGAGGAGGCGCGGGCCGGGTAGCCCGGGGCGGCGCGCCGTGGCTCAGAAGTCCGTGGGCAGGCCGCTCGCCGCCGCGATGCCGCGCAGCACCTCGTCGTCGTGCCGGCGTTCCTGGAGGTAGGTCGCGATCTCGCCCAGGCGGACCGGGTCCGCGGCGGTGGCGGCGTCGGTGACCAGGCGGACCGAACCGGTGTCGCCGAGGTCGATCTCGACCACCTCGTTGTCGAGGCGGCCGGTGACCGCGGCGGCGATGACCAGGGCGGCCTCGTCGCGTATCTCCTGGGGCAGTGCCTCGGCGCCCTCGCCCTCCAGGGCGATCTCGGAGGGTGGCAGGCGCCGTTCCTCGATGGCGCGCAGGACCGGCTCGACCACGTCGAGCAGGCGCAGGAATTCCTCGGTGTCCATCCGCGAACGCAGCAGGCCGAGATAGATGTCCACGGGCCGGCCGTCTGGCGGAAGCTCGTAGTCGCTCATGGGCACCGCGTTCCCCGTACGCGGCGTCTCAGACACGCCGCCGGGCAGCGAGGACGAAGGAGAACACACCGAACAGCACCAGTCCGAGGGCGACGGCGGCCAGCAGCCAGGGGCCGAGGGCGGTGTCGGCGAAGGTGCGCAAGGTGTCGTCGAGTCCCTTGGCCTCGTCGGGCTCGTGCTCGACCGCCGCGCGCAGGGCGAACGTGCCGATCGCGGCGAAGACCAGGCCGCGGGTCACTCCCCCGCCGATGCCCGTCACGTCCGCCAGCCGGCGTCCGGCCGGGGACATCTCGCCCGTCTTGAGTGTCTCGCGGTACGTCCGGCGCACCGCCTGGACGCCGATCCACACGCCCGCGACGACGATCACCACGCCGCCCAGGGCGACGAGCCAGCGTCCGGCGGGCAGGTCGAGGGCGGTGGCGGTGATGTCGCGGGACTGTTCGTCGCCGGAGCCGCCGCCGTCGCCGCTCACCGTGAAGCGCAGCACGGAGTACGCCACGAAGGAGTAGAACAGGCACCTGCCCAGGGCGAGCAGCCGCATGTGGGGCTTGCGTCCGTCCGGGCCGGCGCCGCCGAAGACGGCCTCCAAGAGCCGCCACAGGGCCATGCCGACGAGGCCGATGCCGAGGGCCCACAGCAGGACGGCGCCGAACGGCTGGTCCGCGAGCGTGGCCAGGGCGCCCTGCTGGTCCGCCTCGGCGTCCCGCCGCCCGAAGGCGACCTGGAGGGCGAGCAGGCCCACCAGCAGGTAGATCACTCCTTGTGCGGCCAGTCCGGCCCGTGCGGCGGCCTCGGTGGCCGGCGCGGCCACCTTCGGCTGGGCCGGTGTGCGGCCCGGCCCCGCCATGATGCTCAGGTTCATCTCGACCTCCCGGACACCGGATGCCCAGGTTCGGGCCGCTCTCACCTGGCGGATCGGGGCGGCTTTCAGCGGCGCCCGTTCCTCCGCCCCAGCGCGTGCAGGTGTTCCAGGGCGTCCACGACCACCGTGCGCTGGTGCCAGGCGAGCCAGCGGCCCGCCTCGGCGCCGACCACGTCCAGGGCCTTGGTCTCTGCGGCGGTCAGGGGCTCGATCCGGTGGTCGAGGTGGCCGGAGACCATCCCCACGCACAGGCCGCCCGCGGTGGTCAGCGGCACGCTGTGGCAGGACACACTGCCCTCGGCGAGGACCATCTCCCGGGCCCGGTCGGTGAAGAGCGGGTCGGTCCCCACGTCCCGGACGGTGATCTGGGCGACGTTCACGGCGGCCTGCCCGCAGGAGGTGCCCACGGCGCCGACGTGCGCGAAGAAGTCCACGAACTCCTCACTGAGCCCGGTGTGCTGCTCCAGGCGCAGTCCGCCCCGTGCGCGGTCGGCGATCTGCACGTTGCCCATCGGGGTCTGCAGCACCGAGAGCGTCTGGCTCAGTACGGCCCGCAGGACCGCGCCGCGGGTGCCGGTGCCGGTGGCGCGGGCGGTGGGGAAGGTCAGGGCCGGTTCGGTGGTGCGGGTGCGGCGAGGGAACCACAGGCCCGCGCGCTCGTCGGGCCGGGGCAGGGTCACCAGCGCTTCGGCCAGGGTGTGCATACGGACATTGCGCTGCTGGGAGGCCCGGCGGATGAGCGCGAAGGCGCTGTCCGCGTCGGGCAGGGCGTAGCGCTCCTGGACGATGCCCTGGGCGTGGGCGATCAGCGGGTGGGTCAGCGCGCGGGCGCGCAGATCGCGCACCTCGGCCCGCAGCCGTTCCAGTTCGTCGTGCTCGGACGCATGATCGGACGCATGATCGGGTTCTGTCATCGGACTCCTCGGATGGACGGGAACTGTGCCGAGTACCCCCGTCCGCGCGGTTCACACCCGAGGCGGGTCAGTCGAGGGGGACCAGCGCGCTGATCCGCTTGCCGCCCGCGGGCAGCACCGCGACCTCGACGTCGGTGGCGAGGCGGCACACGATGGGCCAGCCGTGGCCGCCGAAACGGTGGTGCACGCGGTGGTCGCCGGGTGCGGTGGTCATCGGCAGCCGTTCGCTGCGGTCGCTGACCGTGACGCGGACCCCGGGTTCGACCAGGTCCACGCGGAAGTCGGTGATCCCGCCGCCGTGCAGGATCGCGTTGGTGGTGAGTTCCGAGGCGACGAGCAGCGCGTCCTGGACGGCCTGGGCGTCGCAGGGGGTGCCGGTGGCCCTGCAGTGCTCGGCGACCGCGCAGGCGACGGCCCTGCGTGCCTCGGCGGGGGCGTGTACGGGTGGTGTCAGGTGTTCCCCGCGCATCATCGGACTCCGTGTAGGGGTGGATCGTTCGCGACGTTCCGGGCGCCACGGGTCTCTCCCTTGTCTGGTGGCCCTCGAACGGCCGGTCAAACCTTCCGGCGCCGCCGAGCCTGCGCGAACCGGCCGCGATGGGGTACGCGGAACCCATGACGGAAGTCGTGGACTCGGACGAACTGCTCCGCCGTATGCAGCGTGCCCGCGCCTGGGCCCGGCAGGAGGAGCGGACCTGGCGGACCCGGAGCTTCGGCCTGCGCTCCAGCGACCCGGACGGCTCCCGCGAGGCCGCCGTACGGATGCTCGCGTACGAGGTGGTGCTCGGGGTGCTGGACGAGATTCTGACGCCGGGAACGCATACCGAGGAGCCGTGAGCGGACGGCCGGATTCGACGCCCTCAGGCCGGGAACCCGGCGGGCATGAACGACGACCACGCACGGGCGCCGGTGCTGGAGGCGTTGACGGAGTACCACCGCCGGGGGCGGACGGCGTTCTCGCCGCCGGGCCACAAGCAGGCGCGCGGCGCGGACCGCGCCGTACGGGAGGTGCTGGGGGACGCGGTGTTCCTCGGGGACGTGCTGGCGTCGGGCGGTCTCGACGACCGGCTCACCCGGGGCCGGGTGCTGCAGCGGGCCGAGGAGCTGATGGCGGACGTGGTCCACGCCGACCACACCTTCTTCACCACCTGCGGCTCCTCCCTGTCCGTCAAGGCGGCGATGCTGTCGGTGGCCGGACCGCACGAGCAGTTGCTGATCGGGCGGGACGCCCACAAGTCCGTGGTGTCGGGGCTGATCCTGGCCGGGATCGAGCCGGTGTGGGTGGAGCCGTGCTGGGACGCCGAGCGGCATCTGGCGCATCCGCCGGCCCCGGCGGACTTCGAGCGGGCCTTCGAGGCGCATCCCGGCGCCAAGGGCGCCCTGGTCACCAGCCCGACGCCGTACGGCACCTGCGCGGACCTGCGGGCCCTGGCCGAGGTCTGCCACCGGCGGGGGCTGCCGCTGGTGGTGGACGAGGCATGGGGCGCGCACCTGCCGTTCCACCCGGATCTGCCCTCGTGGGCGATGGACGCGGGCGCGGACATCTGCGTGACCAGCGTGCACAAGATGGGCAGCGGGCTGGAACAGGGTTCCGTCTTCCATCTCCAGGGTGATCTGGTGCCGCCGCAGGTGCTGAAGACGCGCGCGGACCTGCTGGGCAGCACCAGTCCCTCGGTGCTGATCTACGCCGGCCTGGACGGCTGGCGGCGGCAGATGGCGCTGCACGGCAAGGAGTTGATGGGTGGGGCGCTGGAACTCACGGCCCGGCTGCGGGAGTCGGTGGAGCGGCTGGACGGCATGCACGTGAACGGCTGGGACGACTTCTGCGGCCCCGGGCTCGCCCACGATCTCGATCCGCTGATCGTGATGATCGAGGTGGACGGGCTCGGCATCTCCGGGTACCGGGCGGCGGACTGGCTGCGGCAGTACCGGGAGATCGACGTGCACCTCAGCGACCACCGGCGGCTCGGCGTACAGATCACCCACGGGGACGACGAGGAGACCACCGGCGAACTGCTCGCCGCGCTGACCGACTTGGCGGCGGCCGCCCCCGGACTGCGCCCGGTCCCCGGGGTCGTGGTGCCCGGACCCGGCCAACTCCGGCTGGAACAGGTGCGGATGCCGCGGGACGCGTTCTTCGGACCGGCCGAGGACGTACCGGCGGACGAGGCGGCCGGGCGGATCGCGGCCGAGATGATCACGCCGTATCCGCCGGGCATCCCGGTCGTCCTGCCCGGGGAACGGCTCACCGAGCCGGTACTGCGGTATCTGTTCAGCGGCCGGGACGCGGGCATGAATCTTCCGGATCCGAGCGATCCGCATCTGGCCACGATCCGGGTGACGGCGGCCGAGGCGGACCCCGCGGAGTGAATCAGGTCACTTGACCCGGTGGCGATTTCTCACCAGCACCAAAAATGGTTTACGGTTCATACAACGTGGTCGCGGGGTTGACGCAACCGTCCCCCGTACCCCGCATACGGCCCTGGCTGGCTTCCCCCGTCCAGCCAGGGCTTTTACATGCTCCGGCAAGTCTCCACCGGTTCTGTGGTCCGCCGAGGTGCCCTACCCGCCGGCAACGGCTGAAATGGGCGTAGGGAAAGCCCCGGAACCCCGACGCCGGCGAGGAGCCCCGTGTCATGACCAAAGCGACGAAACTGCTGCCCGCCCTTCCCCCGCCGCAGCGCGAGCGGCTCATGGCTCTGGCAAGGGAGGTCTCCTTCCCGGAGGACGCCCGGATCTTCGAGGCGGGCGCTGTCGCCGACCGCTTCTGGGTGATCCGCTCCGGCGCCGTCTCCCTCGACCAGAAAGTCACCTCCCTGCAGCGGGTCACCGTGGCCACGCTCGGCGCCGGGGACCTGCTCGGCTGGTCCTGGCTGTTCCCGCCGTACGCGTGGGACTTCGGCGCGGAGGCGTTCAGCCCGGTGCGGGCCTACGAGTTCGACGCGGCGGCCGTACGGCGGCTGTGCGACGAGGACCAGCACCTCGGGATGATCCTGCTGCGCCAGGTCGCCGAGATCCTCGCGTACCGGCTGGAGGCCACCCGGGGCAAGCTGCTGGAGCAGTACGGCAGGCACCGGCACACCGCCCTGTAGGTCACGTCAGACGCGGTAGCGGCGCAACGCGGGGACCGTGACGGCGAGGGCGAGCATGGCCGCCACGACCAGCAGACCGCCGCCCGCGACCGCCTGCCGGGCCCCGAAGGCGGAGCCCGCCGTGCCGTGCAGCACGTCGGCCAGCCGGGGCCCGCCCGCGACGACGACCGTGAACACGCCCTGCATCCGGCCGCGCATCTCGTCGGTGGCGGCGGACAGCAGGATGGCGCCGCGGAACACCATGGACACCATGTCGGCCACCCCGGCCACGATCAGGAACGCCACCGCCAACCAGAGGCTGCGGCTCAGCCCGAACCCGGTGATGGCCAGGCCCCAGGCGACGACTGCGCCGATCACCATCCAGCCGTGCCGCCGGGCCCGGGAGAAGGTGCCGGAGAACAGCCCGCCGAGCACCGCCCCGACCGGGATCGCCGCGAACAGCAGGCCGAGCGCGAGGCCCTCGCCGTAGGAGCCGTAGGTCTCGGCGGCGAGCTGCGGGAACAGGGCGCGGGGCATGCCGAGGACCATGGCGATGACATCGGCGAGGAAGGACAGCAGCAGCACCTTGTGCAGGGCGATGTAGCGGAACCCGGCGCCGATCTCCCGCACGCCCGCCCGGCGCTTGGTCTCCCCCAGCGGCGGCAGCGCGGGCAGCCGGTGCACCGCCCACACCGTGACGCACAGCGCGAGGGCGTCGAGGAGATACAGCTCCGGCAGGCCGATGACCGGGATGAGGGCACCGGCCAGCAGCGGGCCGGCGACCAGGCCGGTCTGCATGACGGTCGAGCCGAGGGCGTTCGCGGCGGCGAGCTCGTCCGGCGGGACGAGGCGGGCGATGGAGGCGTTGCGGGCCGGGGAGTTCAGTCCGAAGAACGCCTGCTGGGCGGCGAGCAGGAGCATCAGGACCGGCACCGAGTCCAGGCCCGAGACCGCCTGGAGCCAGAACAGCACCGAGGTGGCGGCGATGCCGGAGTTGGTGATCAGCAGCAGCTTGCGCCGGTCCATGCTGTCGGCGACCGCCCCGCCCCACAGGGCGAAGACCACCAGCGGCAGCAGTCCGGCGAGGCTGGCGTAGCCGACCCAGGCGGAGGAGCCGGTGATGTCGTAGATCTGCTTGGGCACGGCGACGGCGGTGAGCTGGCTGCCGATCGCGGTGACGATCGTCGAGGACCACAGTCGCCGGTAGGCGGGGCGGCGCAGCGGGCGGGTGTCCATGGTCCAGCGGCGCGGGCCGCGCCGGGCCCGGGCGGGCGGTGTCTGCTGTTCTTCGGTGTCCACGGACGTCCTGGTCGCTCGTCGCAGTGCTGGTTGCCCAGTACATCTTTTCCGGACCAGGATTCACCATGGCACCGCCCGCCGGGAGTTCGGGGTCGGCTCAGCTGCCGGCGATCAGCGTCACCCCGAGCACGAGCATGGTGGCGGCGACCAGGCCGTCCAGGATCCGCCAGGCGACGGGGCGGGCCAGGTACGGGCTCAGCAGCCGGGCGCCGAAGCCGAGCGCGGCGAACCAGCACAGGCTGGCGACGGCGGCGCCGAGCCCGAAGGTCCAGCGCAGGTCGCCCCGGTCGGCGGCGATGGAGCCGAGCAGGAAGACGGTGTCGAGGTAGACGTGCGGGTTGAGCCAGGTCAGGGCGAGGCAGGTGAGGACCGCCCGGCGCAGTGAGCCCGCCGCCTCCCCGTCCGCCCTCAGCGCGCCCTCGGGACGGAACACGCGCCGGGCCGCCATCAGGCCGTAGGCGATCAGGAACGCGCCGCCGACCCAGCCGACCACGGTCAGCACCTCGGGCCAGGCCACGACCACCGCCCCGACCCCGCCGACCCCGAGTGCGATCAGGACGACGTCGGACAGGGCGCAGATGCCGACGACGGCGAGGACCGCGTCGCGGCGGATCCCCTGGCGCAGGACGAAGGCGTTCTGGGCGCCGATGGCGACGATGAGCGAGAGACCGGTGCCGAATCCGGCGGCGGCCGTGGCGAGTGCGGTGGACATGGTGTCGACGGTAGGGACGCCGGGATCATGTGTACAGCTAAAGATTCTTACGTACCATTAGCGCTCGTGATGGTTTCGGAGCTTCCGCTGGACCAGGTGCGGACCCTGCTCGCGGTGGTGGACGAGGGGACGTTCGACGCGGCGGCGGCCGCCCTGCATGTGACGCCGTCGGCGGTCAGCCAGCGGGTCAAGGCGCTCGAACAGCGCACCGGGCGCGTGCTGCTGGTGCGCTCCAAGCCGGTGCGGCCCACCGAGTCCGGCGCGGTCGTGGTGCGGTTCGCCCGGCAGCTCGCCCGGCTGGAGCGGGACGCGCGCGCCGAGCTGGGCATGGGCGGCGCCGAGGAGGAGACGACGCGGGTGTCGATCGCGGTGAACGCCGACTCGCTGGCGACCTGGTTCCTGGACGCCCTCACCGCCGTACCGGCCGAGCCCCGGCTCTGCTTCGAGCTGAGCCGGGAGGACGAGGCCCACACGGCGGCGCTGCTCAGGGAAGGGCTGGTGATGGCGGCGGTGACCTCCGCGTCCGAGCCGGTGGCGGGGTGCTCGGTACGGCCGCTGGGGAAGATGCGGTACCTGGCTGCCGCGAGCCCGGACTTCGCCGAGCGGTTCCTCGACGGGCCGTTGCCCGAGGCGCTGCCGAGGGCGCCGGTGGTGACCTTCGACCGCAGCGACGAACTCCAGGACCGGTTCCTGCGGCGGCTGCGCCCCGACGGGGGCGTTCCGGCGCGGCCGCGGCACCAGATCCCCACCTCGGAGGGGTTCCTGGCCGCCGTCCGGGCCGGTCTCGGCTGGGGCATGGCACCGGAGATCCAGGCCGGGGAACTGCTGCGTACCGGGCGCCTGGTCTCCCTCGCCCCGGACCGGCCCCTGGACGTCCCGCTGTACTGGCAGCAGTGGAAGCTGGACTCCCCCGCGCTGGCCGCGGTGGCGGACGCGGTGGCGCGGACGGCGGAGCGGGCGCTCCGCACCTGACCAAGGGGCTCAGTCCCAGACCGCGCCGTCGTGCGGGAGGGCGGCGAAGTGGTCGGGGTCGTGGGACAGGAAGACGCGCACGCCCGCCCGTGCCAGGGCCCGCAGCCGGCCATAGGTGAGCAGCTTCTCCTGGACGTTCCAGTCGCTGGTCATCGGGACGTTCGAGTCCAGCGCTTCCTGCAGGTGCGCGGCGTCGCCGAGGAAGGCGACCCGGCCCTGGTGGTCGAGGTCAAGGACGATGCCCTGGTGGCCGGGGGTGTGGCCGCTGGTGCGGAACACGCGCACGGAGCCGTCGAGGAACAGGTCGGTGTCACCGTCGAGTTCGAGGAAGTCGAAGCCGCGTGTGTCCCGGATGTCGTTGAAGGCGTATCCGCGGGCCGTCCAGCGGTCGGGCCACCAGGCATGGCGCAGCTCGTCGTGCTGAACCACGTGCACGGCGTCCGGGAAGTAGCCCATGCCGCCCGCGTGGTCGAGGTGGAGATGGGAGTAGATCACGTAGGCGACGTCGGACGTGCGGTGGCCGAGGCGCTCCAGCTGGGCATCGATGGCGTGCCCCCGGGTGAAGCCCTGGGCGCCGTACGCCTCGCGCAGGCCGGGGCCCCAGTGGGTCTTCGCGGTCTCGGGGTCGGCCACCAGGTGGTTGATGCCGGTGTCGAAGAGGATCAGCCCGTAAGCGGCGTGCTCGATGACGGCCACCGTCGAGGGGATGGTGATCGTGCCGGTCGCCCCGTACATGAGGTCGCCCTTCGGCATGGTGAAGGGTCCCGCGTCCACGGCCGTCACTGTCAATTTCGCAGCCACGAGCACCACCGTCCCCGTACCGCCCTCCAAGCCCATGGCACCACGCGTGGGGTGGGTTCGCCTCCCGCGGCTACCCGCCGAGGGCCCTCAGCCGGGCCTCGGCGCTGTCCAGCAGCATCTCCAGGGCCGTCGGGTAGGCGCTGGTCACCATGCGGGTCGCCAGCAGGGGCGCGGCCTCGGCGATCCGCGGGTGGGTGGTGCGGGGCAGCCGGGCGTACGTCGAGCGCCACATCTCCTCGTCGGCGCGCTGCGAGGCGCTGGGCAGGGTCAGGGAGGCGGCGTCCAGGGCGGCGAAGGCCAGCGTCTGGTCGATGAAGGCGTGGTAGATCCGGACCGTCTCCGGCAGCGGGAAGCCGGCGGTGCGCAGGACGTCCAGGACGGCCTCGTCGGCGGCCAGTTCGTTGGCGCGGCCGGTGACGCGGTTGGTGGTGAGCAGGGCGGCCTGCGGGTGGGAGACGTAGGCGGCGTGGATGCGCAGGCCCACTTCCTTGAGGTCGGCCCGCCACTCCCCCGTGCGCCGCCAGCCCTTGAGCGCCTGGCCGATCAGCGCGTCGCCGATGGCGAGGGTGAGGTCGTCCATGCCGCGGAAGTAGCGGTACAGGGTGCTCGGGTCGGCGTCCAGGGCCAGGCCCAGGCGGCGGGCCGTGAGCCCGGCGCTGCCGTGCTCGCGCAGCAGGCGCAGCGCGGTCTCCACGATCAGTGCCTCGGACAGCACGGTGCCGCTCTTGGTCGGGCGGCGTCGGCGCCTCTTCTCCTCGGGGACCACCGGTTTGGGCATGCCCGCTCCCTCTCACCCGTTCGGCTTATGCCAACGCCATTGACCTTAACCGAGGCGCGGGCGTTGTATCTCTCCCAGGGGCCCCTCGTTCCGCCACCTCCAGCAGGGAGTTCTCGATCATGCGTGTACTGCTCGTGGGCGCCGGCGGTGTCGGCACCGCCGTCACCCGTATCGCCGCCCGCCGTCCGTTCTTCGAGGCGATGGTGGTCGCCGACTACGACCCGAAGCGGGCCGAGGCGGCCGTCGCCCACGTCGGCGACCCCCGTTTCGTCGCCGAGCGTGTCGACGCGAGCGACGAGGCGGGCGTGACCGCACTGCTGCGCCGCCACTCCTGCGACGTGCTGCTCAACGCCACCGACCCGCGCTTCGTGATGCCGCTGTTCCGGGCGGCGCGGGCGGCCGGTGCCACCTATCTCGACATGGCGATGTCGCTGTCGCGCCCGCACCCCGAGCGCCCGTACGCGGAGTGCGGGGTCAAGCTCGGCGACGAGCAGTTCGCCGAGGCCGACGACTGGGCGAAGGAGGGCACCCTCGCCCTGGTCGGCATCGGCGTGGAGCCGGGCCTGTCAGACGTCTTCGCCCGGTACGCGGCCGACGAGCTCTTCGACGAGATCGAGGAGATCGGCGTCCGCGACGGCGCGAACCTCACCGTCGACGGCTACGACTTCGCGCCCTCCTTCAGCATCTGGACCACGATCGAGGAGTGCCTGAACCCGCCGGTCGTCTACGAGGCCGACCGGGGCTGGTTCACCACCGAACCCTTCAGCGAGCCCGAGGTGTTCGACTTCCCCGAGGGCATCGGCCCGGTGGAGTGCGTGAACGTCGAGCACGAGGAGGTGCTGCTGGTGCCGCGCTGGGTCGACGCGCGCCGCGTCACCTTCAAGTACGGCCTGGGCGAGGAGTTCATCAGCACGCTCAAGACGCTCCACCTGCTGGGCCTGGACCGCACCGAGCCGGTGACCGTACCGGGCCCGGACGGCCCGGTGAAGGTCTCGCCGCGGGACGTGGTCGCGGCCTGTCTGCCCGACCCGGCGACGCTGGGCGACCGGATGCGCGGCAAGACCTGCGCGGGCACCTGGGTGCGGGGCACGAAGGACGGGGCGCCGCGCGAGGTGTACCTGTACCACGTCGTCGACAACGAGTGGTCGATGGCCGAGTACGGCAGCCAGGCCGTGGTGTGGCAGACGGCCGTGAACCCGGTCGTCGCGCTCGAACTCCTCGCCACCGGCGCCTGGTCGGGCTCCGGGGTGCTCGGCCCGGAGGCGTTCCCGGCCCGCCCGTTCCTGGATCTGCTGACCGAGTACGGCACCCCGTGGGGCCTGCGCGAGCAGTGACCGGAGGGGCGGCCCGGCACCAGCGGTTTCACTCCCGTACCGGCAGATGACCCGAAGTCACGTATCGACACGTACCCCGAAAGGGAGTAAAGCATCCGAAAGGGCACGTACGACTTCGATCGCAGGTGACTTCGATGGACGACTGGCGCGACCGTGCCGCATGCCGCCGTGAGGATCCCGATCTCTTCTTCCCGATCGGCACCTCCGGCCCGGCCCTGATCCAGACGGCGCGGGCGAAGGCGGTCTGCGGACGGTGTCCGGTGCGCGAGCGGTGTCTGCGCTGGGCGCTGGAGACCGGGCAGGCCGTGGGGGTGTGGGGCGGCACGAGCGAGGTCGAGCGGCTGGCGTTGCGGCGACGGGCGTCGGCCCCTGCGTTCAGTTCTCCTCCGGCGCCTCCCCGGCCGGCAGCCGGAGCGTGAACACCGAGCCGGTGCCGGGTTCGCTGCTCGCCTCGGCCGTACCGCCGTGCGCGGCCAGCAGGTGGCGGACGATGGGCAGGCCGAGGCCGCTGCCTCCGGTGCGGCGGCTGCGGGACTTCTCGGAGCGCCAGAACCGGTCGAAGACGTGCGGCAGTTCGTCGGGGGCGATGCCGGTGCCGGTGTCGGTGACGTCGAGGACGACCTGGTCGCCGTCGCGGCGGGCGGCCAGGGTGACGGTGCCGCCGGGCGGGGTGTGGCGCAGGGCGTTGGAGACCAGGTTGCCGAGCGCCTGGCGCATCCGGACGGGGTCGGCGTCCAGCCAGGGGGTGCCGTCGGCGGTGGTGCGCAGGGTGACACCGGCCGCGTCGGCGGCGACGCGGTGGGCGGCGGCGACCTGGTCGAGGAGTTCGTCGGCGCGGACCGGTTCGCGGTGCAGACGCAGGGTGCCGGCGTCGGCGTCGGCGAGGTCCTGCAGGTCGTCGATGACGCGCTGGAGGACGACCGCCTCCTCGTGCAGGGAGGCGAGCAGGGCCGGTTCGGGTGCCACGACGCCGTCGCGGGTGACCTCCAGCCAGCCGCGGATGTTGGTCAGCGGGCTGCGCAGTTCGTGGGCGATGTCGCTGACCATGGCCTTGCGCTGGGCCTCCAGTCTGGCGCGGCGGTCGGTGAGTTCGTTGAAGGCGGCGGCGAGGATGCCGGTCTCGTCGCGGGTGGTGACGGGCACCCGGACGTGCCGGTCGGGCGGCTGCTGGGCGGCCGCGGTGAGCGCGCGCAGCGGGCGGACCAGCCGGGTGGCGATCACCGCGGTCACGGCCACCGTGACCGCGAGGACGAGACCGGCGGCGAGGGCGACCTTGGACCAGTTGGCCGGGGACAGGTCGAAGCGGACGGCGGGGCGGTCCCCGATGCCGAGGTAGAGGTCGGCGGGCGGGGCGACGTAGGGGTCGAGCTGGGCGCGCAGGGCGCTGTCGGTGCACTCCTGCGCCTGGCGCCGGTCGCTCGCCCCCGTGGGGAGTTTGCCCATCACGTACCGGCTGTCCACCGACGGCCCCCGGTCGTCCACGAAGAAGACCAGCGGGCCGGGGAGGTCGAGGGCCCGCCCGTCCAGGCAGTCCTCGGCGCGCTCGGTCAGATCCGCCAGCGCCTTCTTCTCGGTGGGTGTGGGGGTGTTGAGCAGTCCGTCGGCGCACTGCTCGGGCACGTAGTCGAGGGTGTTTCCGTCGTCGTCGGTGAGGACCGGCCGCCCGCTCGGGGTGCGTACGACGCTCGCCTGGACGCCGTTGTACTCGAAGCAGTCGCGGCGCTTCTCGGCGAGCAGGTCGAGGCGCTCGCGCTCGGCCTTGGGCAGCCGGTACGGGCCGACGACCCGTGGGTCGATGCCGTCGCGCTGGGCGCCGCGGTCGCTGTGGGTGTCGACGGTGAGCGGGTCGACGGTGGCCGCGGCGCGCGGGGGCAGCGGGGTGCCGGGGGCGGCCGAGTCGGCGATCACCTTCCGGTCGCGGCCGATGAGGGCGATGCGCCTGCCGATCCTGTCGGACAGCTTGCGCAGGGTGCCGTCGACGCCCTTCCAGTCGGGGTGGGTGGCCGCGTAGCCGCTGAGCCGGTTGAGGACGTCCATGTCGTCGGCGAGGACCTGGCCCTGTTCCTCGCGCAGGGCGCGGGTGGTGGTCTCCACGGCGAGCCAGGCGGTGGCCGCGACCGAGCACACGGCGATGAGCACCGAGGTGATGAGCATCCGGACCAGGAGCCGTTTGCGCAGCGGTATGCCGGACCTCATCCGCGGCCTCCGCTCAGCTTGTAGCCGACGCCGAACACCGTCAGCAGCCGGACCGGGCGCCGCGGGTCGGCCTCGATCTTCCGGCGCAGGTTCATGATGTGCACGTCCACGGCCCGCTCGGTGGAGGCCCGGTCCGTGCCCCGGGTGCACTCCAGCAGCTGGCGCCGGGAGAACACCCGGTCCGGCTCGGCGGCCATGGCGAGCAGGATCTGGAACTCGGCGGGGGTGCACTCCACCGGCTCCCCGTCGCAGCGCACCTCGTGCCGTACCGGGTCGACGGCCAGGCCCGCGGCCCGTACGACCGGGTCCTCCCGGCGTTCCGCGCCGCGTCCGCTGCGCCGCAGCACCGTGCGGATACGGGCCATCAGCTCACGCGGGCTGTAGGGCTTGGTCATGTAGTCGTCGGCGCCGAGTTCCAGGCCGAGCAGGACGTCGTCCTCGTCCGCGCGGGCGGTGAGCATCAGCACCGGGATGTCGTCGTCCCGGCGCAGCACCCGGCAGACCCCGAACCCGTCGATGCCGGGCAGCATCAGGTCCAGGACGACGAGATCGGGGCTGAGTCTGCGGGCGGCGTCCAGGGCGGCGGGGCCGTCGTGGACGACGGTGGCGGTGTGGCCCTCCGCCAGCAGGGAGCGCCGGATCAGTTCGGCCTGCATCTCGTCGTCCTCGGCGACCAGTACGTGTGCGCACACCTGGCGGATCCTAAGCGTCAGCGGGACAGGGAGGCCCGGTCGCCCATCACGACGACGGGGCGGAGGTCGGGGTCGAGGGCCTTCAGCAGCGCTCTCATGTGCTCCTCGGCGAGGCTCACACAGCCCTGGGTGGGGCCGTCGTGGTCGACGTGGATCCAGATGCCGCCGCCCCTGCCCGCGCCCATGGGGCGGGTCCAGTCCAGCGGCGATGTCCCGGGCTTGCGGTTGTAGTTGACGGCGACGACGTAGTCGAAGGAGCCCTCCAGCGGCTCGCCCTCGAAGCCGGTGCCGCGGATGGTGAAGCCGGGGCCGTGGTCGTACGGCAGCCGGGTGCCCGGGTCGGGGAGCCGTCCGCCCGCGTCGGTGAGGGAGAACACGCCGATGGGCGAGCGCAGATCACCGGAGCGGTGGTGGTCGGTCCAGCCGCGCAGCGCGTTGTGCGCAGGCCAGGGTTCGCTCACGGCCTCCCAGCCGGCGTCGGTGCGCTCGTACAGGACGGCCTCGGAGCTTGAGGAGTCCTTGCCGCGTCCGGTCACGACCAGGGCCTGGCGGGTCTCGGACGGCACCTGCGCCCAGGTCTTGGGCCCGAGTCCGGGCAGTTGCTGCGGGGCCACGTCGATCGTGATGTCGGGGGCCGGCGACTGCGACTGCTGCCGCGCCGGCGTCCCGGCGGCGGTCCGGACCGTCTCGGCTCCGCAGCCGGCGAGCAGGACGGTGGCGATCAGGAGTGCGGCGGCCCGCGGGTTCGGCGTGATCATGCCTCGACCTTGGCGGACACTTGTTTGGAACCCGTCAGTCCACGTGGGAAGGACCGAACGTGAGCATCCGTATCCGCCGCGTCTACGAACCCCCCGAGCCGGAGGACGGTACGCGCGTGCTCGTCGACCGGCTCTGGCCGCGCGGCCTGTCCAAGCAGGCGGCCCGCGTGGACGAGTGGCCCAAGGCCCTCACCCCGTCGACGGAGCTGCGCCGCTGGTACCACGCGGGCGAGGGCTCGTACGAGGAGTTCGCGGGCCGCTACGAGGCCGAACTGGAGGCCCCGGAAGCCGCCGAACTGCTGGAACAGCTCCGGGGACGGGCCGCGAAGGACACGGTGACGCTGCTGACGGCCGCGAAGACCCCCGAGGAGAGTCACGCGGCCGTCCTGGCGCGGCTGCTGAGCTGAGACCTCAGCCGGTCTGCTGGGCCGCCGCCCTCCCCGCCGCCCGTCCCGAGAACAGGCAGCCGCCGAGGAAGGTGCCCTCCAGGGCGTTGTAGCCGTGGACGCCTCCACCGCCGAAGCCCGCGACCTCGCCCGCCGCGTAGAGACCCTCCAGTGGCCGGCCGTCCGTGCCGAGGGCGCGGGAGTCGAGGTCGGTCTGGATGCCGCCGAGGGTCTTGCGGGTGAGGATGTGCAGCTTGACGCCGATCAGGGGGCCGGCGGCGGGGTCCAGGATGCGGTGCGGGGTGGCGACGCGGCCGAGGCGGTCGCCGATGTAGCGGCGGGCGTTGCGGATGCCCTGGACCTGGGCGTCCTTGCTGTAGGTGTTGCCGAGCTGGAGGTCGCGGGCCTCGATCTGGCGGCGCACCTCGGCCGCGTCCAGCAGGGGCTTGTCGGTGAGCTGGTTCATCTTCTCGACCAGTTCCTCCAGCGTGGGCGCGGTCACGAAGTCCGCCCCCTTGCGCAGGAACGCGTCCACAGGTGCCGGCGCGCCCTTGCCGAGGATGCGCTCCTTGAGGAAGGCCGCCCGGTCCTTGGCGGTGATGTCCGGGTTCTGCTCGGAGCCGGAGAGCGCGAACTCCTTCTCGATGATCTTCTGGGTGAGGATGAACCAGGAGTGGTCGTACCCGGCGATGTCCTCGGTGGTGCGCAGGTGCTTGAGGGTGCCGAGGGTGTCGTAGCCGGGCAGGCAGGGTTCGGGCAGGCGGCGGCCGAGGGCGTCGAACCACATCGAGGAGGGTCCGGGCAGGATGCGGATGCCGTGTCCCGGCCAGATCGGGTCCCAGTTCTGCAGGCCCTCGGTGTAGTGCCACATGCGGTCGCGGTTGACCAGCCGTGCGCCCGCCGCCGCGCTGATGTCGAGCATCCGGCCGTCGACGTAGGCGGGGACGCCGGTGACCATCTGCGCCGGCGGGGTGCCGAGCCGCTCGGGCCAGTAGCGGCGGACGATGTCGTGGTCGCCGCCGATGCCGCCGGTGGTGAGGACGACGGCCTGTGCGGTCAGCTCGAAGTCGCCGACGCGGTCGCGGTTGGAGGCCACGCCCCGCGCCGAGTCGTCCTCGGCGAGCAGGGTGCCGCGGACACCTCGGGCGTGCCCGTCCTCGACGATCAGCTCGTCGACCCGGTGCCGGTGGTGGAAGGTCAGCAGCCCGTCGCGGGCCGCCTGCTTGGCGTACTCGACGAAGGGCTCGACCACGCCGGTGCCGGTGCCCCAGGCGATGTGGAACCGGGGCACGGAGTTGCCGTGCCCGTGGGCCCTGAGGTCGCCGCGCTCGGCCCAGCCGACGGTGGGCAGGAACTTGATGCCGTGCCCCTCCAGCCAGGACCGCTTCTCCCCCGCCGCCCACTCGACGTACGCGCGCGCCCAGCGCACCGCCCAGGAGTCCTCGTCGTCGAGGCGGTCGAAACCGGCGCTGCCCTGCCAGTCGCTCCAGGCCAGCTCCAAGGAGTCCTTGATCTTCAGGCGCCGCTGCTCGGGGGAGTCCACGAGGAAGAGCCCGCCGAAGGACCAGAAGGCCTGGCCGCCCAGGTTGCGGGCGTTCTCCTGGTCCACCAGGGCCACCCGGCGGCCCCGGCTGGTGAGTTCGTGCGCGGCGACCAGGCCCGCGAGGCCCGCTCCGACGACGATGACATCAGCGTCCATGCGACCGTTCCCTTCCTGTGATCGGGGTGCCGCTGCCGTCGGTCAGCAGGGCGGTGAGCAGTTGCTTGAGCCAGGCGCGGGCGCTGTCGACGTCCTTGTCCAGCAGCAGTTGGGTGGTGACCCCGTCGTAGGCGGCGACGACCGCGCGGGCGGCGCCGTCGATGCCGCCGAGCACGGCGGGCAGTTCGGTGTGGCCGGTGGCGCGGGCGAGCCGGTCGGCGATGGCCGTGCGCAGCCGCTCGCGGTGTTCCAGCAGGCTGTGGGCGACGGCCGGATCGCGGGCGGCGTGCACCAGGAAGTCCGTCTTCACCAGCAGCCAGTCCACGTCGAGCAGCAGCACCTCGGTGACCCGGTCCACGGACTGCGGTACGTCCAGGCGCGGCCCGTCCTGGGCGAGCGCGCCCGCGACCTGCTCGGCGATCAGGTCGGCGCGCTGCTGGTAGAGGGCGAAGAACAGCTCGTCCAGGCTGGCGAAGTTCGAGTAGAAGGCGCCCCGGCTGTAGCCGGCGGCGTCGCAGACCTCCTCGATCGAGACGCGCCCGAATCCCTTGCCGGCGAACACCTGGAACGCGGCGTCGAGCAGATTGGCCCGGGTGCGCACGCGACGCCTGGTCACGCGCGGTTGCGTGCGTTCCGCCCCCATGGCCGCTCCTTCGTTCGATACGCGAATGTATCCAATACATCAATGCATCGAAAGAGTCGCGCACCACTCGGCACCATGGGAACAGATTTTCGAATACGGAGTACGCTGGAGCGCATGAGCACGCACCTCCAGGGCTCCCTCTTCGACCAGACCGACGAACTGCGCCTCGGCCCGTTGGACGCCATCACCCGGACCGACCTGGGCCGCGGCGCCTGGATCGACGTCCTGCCCGGCTGGCTCGGCGGAGCGGACGCGCTGTTCGAACAGCTCGCCGCGGAGGTCCCCTGGCGCGCGGAGCGCCGGAAGATGTACGACCAGGTCGTCGACGTGCCCCGGCTGCTCGCCTTCTACGGCACCGAGGACCCGCTGCCGCACCCGGTGCTGACCGAGGCGCGGGACGCCCTCACCGCTCACTACGTTCGGGAGCTGGGCGAGCCGTTCACCACGGCGGGCCTGTGCTACTACCGGGACGGCCGGGACAGCGTGGCCTGGCACGGCGACCGGATCGGCCGGGGCGCACGGGAGGACACCATGGTCGCCATCGTCTCCGTGGGCGAGCCCAGGGACCTGCTCCTGCGTCCCGTGGGAGGCGGCGAGAGCGTGCGCCGGCCGCTGGGTCACGGGGACCTCATCGTCATGGGCGGCTCGTGCCAGCGCACCTGGGAGCATGCGATTCCGAAGGCCTCCCGCGCGACCGGGCCGCGGATCAGCGTCCAGTTCCGGCCGCGGGGCGTGCGCTGAACAACCGGCCCGCCGGCGGTTCTGGTTTGCTGTCCCCATGCGCGTGGACATGCAGCAAGTCGCCGACGGCACCTATCTCGTACACGGCTCCCACACCAACTGGGTGATCCTGGCCGAGGGGGACGCCGTCACCCTCGTCGACACCGGGTACCCGGGGGACCGGGAGCTGCTGCTCGCCTCCCTTGCGGAGGTGGGGAGTTCGGCGGATGCGGTGGCGGCGGTGCTGATCACCCACGCCCACAACGACCACCTCGGGTCGGCGGAGTACCTGCGCGCCCGGCACGGTACGCGCATCCTGCTGCACGAGGCCGAAGTGCCGCACGCGCGGCGGGAGTTCCTGCACCAGGTGTCCGTCGGCACGGTGCTGCGCAACAGCTGGCGGCCGGGCGTACTGCCCTGGGCGCTGCACGCGCTGCGCTCCGGCGGCACCGCGCACGTGCCGGTCGCCGAGCCCGAGGCCTTCGCCCTCGGCGCCCCGCTGGACCTCCCCGGGCGGCCGGTGCCGGTGCACTCCCCCGGGCACACCGACGGCCACTGCGCCTTCCACCTCCCGGACAAGGGCGTACTGATCTCCGGGGACGCCCTCGTCAGCGGCCATCCGACGTCCCCGCACAAGGGCCCGCACCTGCTGCCGGACATGTTCCACCGCGAGCGCGCCCAGGCCCTCGCCTCCCTGGAGGTGCTCGGCGCCCTCGACGGCGAGATGTTCCTGCCCGGCCACGGTCCCGCGCACCGCTGTCCACTGGGTGAAGCGGCACTTCAGGCACGGGAGAGGGCCGTCTAGGGTGAGGTGACGATCACCCCGCACGGCGAGACGAGGACACCCCGGCCATGGCCCTCCAGATCAGCGCGACCAACCCGGAGCACCCCGCGCTCCTGCTGGAACTGCCCTGGCATCTGCCGCTGGAGGAGTGGCCGGAGGAATACCTCGTACCGCTGCCGCGCGGTATCTCCCGGCACGTGGTCCGCTACGCCCGCGCGGGCGACGAGGTCATCGCCGTGAAGGAACTCGCCGAGCGCCCCGCGCTGCGCGAGTACGAACTCCTGCGCGACCTGGACCGGATCGGCATCCCCGCGGTGGACCCGCTCGCCGTGGTCACCGGCCGCCTGGACGACCACGACACGCCCCTGGAGCCGGTGCTGATCACCCGGCACCTGGGCGGGTCCATGCCGTACCGATCGATGTTCGAGACGACGATGCGCCCGGCGACCATGCACCGGCTGATGGACGCCCTGGCGGTGCTGCTGGTGCGGCTGCACCTGGCCGGGTTCGCCTGGGGCGACTGCTCGCTGTCCAACACCCTCTTCCGGCGCGACGCGGGCGCCTACGCCGCCTACCTGGTCGACGCCGAGACCGGCGACCTGCACCCGCAGCTCAGCAACGGCCAGCGCGACTACGACCTCGACCTGGCGCGCGTCAACATCAGCGGCGAGCTGCTGGACCTGGAGGCGTCCGGCGCGCTGCACCCCTCCGTCGACCCCATCGAGTTCGGCACCGAGATCTGCGCCCGCTACCAGGGCCTGTGGCAGGAGCTGACCCGCACCTCGGTCTACCCGGCCGGGAAGTACCACTACATAGAACGCCGCATCCGCCGCCTGAACGACCTCGGTTTCGACGTCGCCGAGATGCAGATCGAGCACTCCCCCAACGGCGACACCGTCACCTTCGTGCCCAAGGTCGTCGACGCCGGCCACCACCAGCGCCAACTGCTGCGCCTGACGGGCCTGGACACCGAGGAGAACCAGGCCCGGCGGCTGCTGAACGACCTGGAGAGCTGGATGGCCACCCAGGACGACTACGCCCCGGGCGACCCGCTCGCCGCCCGCCCCGAGGTCCTCGCCCACCGCTGGGTGCGGGACGTGTTCCGGCCCACGGTCCGGGCGGTCCCGCTCCACGCGCGCGGCTCGATGGACCCGGCGGAGATCTACCACGAACTGCTGGAGCACCGCTGGTACCTGTCGGAGCGGGCGCAGCACGACATCGGGCTCGACACGGCCGTCGCCGACTACATCGAGAACGTGCTGCCCAAGGCCCGCGAGACGCTCCAGCCCACCGAGCCGGAGACGGAGGCGGAGGCCGGCTGAGGTCAGGAGGCGGGCGGTACCACGGCCACCGGGCAGCCCGCGTGGTGCAGCACGCCGTGCGCGACCGAGCCGATGCGCGCCCCGACGGCGGTACGCCGGGCACGCCGCCCGACCACCATCAGCTGGGCGCGTGCGGCCACCGACAGCAGCACCTGTCCGGCGCTGCCCATCTCCACGTGCTCCACGACGTGCACGTCCGGGAACCGCTCCCGCCACGGTTCGAGCGCCGAGGCCAGCGCCTTCTTCTCGTACGGCTCAAGGCCGCCCGCGTCGTCGAGGAGCTTGAGGGAGGCCGGGCTGTAGGAGAACAGCGGGGGCAGGGTCCAGGCGCGCACCGCGCGCACGGTGGCGCCGCGCGCGGCGGCCGTCTCGAAGGCGAACCGCAGCGCGGCCGCGCTGTCCTCGGGCTCGCCGTGCTGGCCGACGACGATCTCGTGCCCGGCGACCTCGTTGGCGGGCTGGTCCCCGGCGCGCACCAGCACGACCGGCCGCTCGGCCTCCACGATCACCTGCTGTCCGACGGAGCCGAGCAGGAAGCCCATGACGGCGCCGTGTCCGCGCGAGCCCAGCACCAGCATCTCGGCGTCCACGGCGGCGGCCACCAGCGTGTCGACGGGCCCGCCCTCCAGCGCGTCGGCCGTCACATCGAGCCCGGGGTGCTTGGCGGCGAGGTCGCGTGCGACCTGCTGGACCGCCTCGCCCGCCCACTGGGCCTGGGCGTCCGGGCCGGCGCCCTCGACGGCCTCCAACGGCTGGAACCGCCAGGCGTGCACCAGGCGCAGCGCCCGCCCGCGCCGTACGGCTTCGCGGGCCGCCCACCCCAGTGCGGCGAGGCTCTCCTCGGTTCCGTCGAATCCTGCCGTGATCGGGCGCGTCATGCGGCTGCCTCCCTGGGTCGCGTTCCTGTTCGGGTCCCCAGTCTTCACTACGCTGGCTTCATGACCTTGGAGTGGGAGCAACTCAACGTCGACGCGGCCGATCCGGTGGCCCTGGGGAGCTGGTGGGCCGAGGCCCTGGGCTGGGTGGTGGTGAACGACTCCCCCGAAGAGTTCGAGATCCGCCCCGCTCCGGACCGGCTGCCGGGCCTGCTGTTCGCCCCGGTCCCGGAGGCCAAGACCGTCAAGAACCGCCTCCACCTCGACCTCCGCCCCGACGACCAGGGGGCGGAGGTCGAACGGCTGCTGGCCCTCGGTGCCCGCCGCGCGGACGTCGGCCAGGGCGAGCAGTCCTGGACGGTGCTCATGGACCCGGAGGGCAACGAGTTCTGCGTGCTGTCCTCGCGGCGCCGCTGACATGGACGACTCGCTGACCTCGGCGGCCGACGCGTTCCAGCGGTTGCGGCCACGGCTGTTCGGCATCGCCTACCGCGTGCTGGGCTCAGTGGTGGAGGCCGAGGACGTGGTGCAGGAGGTGTGGCTGCGCTGGCAGCGGGCCGACCGGGAGGCGGTCCTGGACCCGGGGGCGTTCCTGGCGAAGGCCACCACGAGGCTCGCCATCAATGTGGCGCAGTCGGCGCGGGTGCGCCGGGAGGCGTACGTGGGGCCCTGGCTGCCGGAGCCGGTGGACACCGGCGTGGACCCGCAGCTCGGCGCGGAGCGCGGGGAGGCGCTGGAGCTGGCCGTGCTGCTGGTCATGGAGAAGCTGAATCCGGTGGAGCGGGCGGCGTACGTGCTGCGGGAGGCCTTCGACTACGGGTACGGGGAGATCGCCCAGTTCCTGGAGCTGAGTCAGGCCAACGTGCGGCAGATCGTCAGCCGGGCCCGCAAGCGGCTGTCCGACGGGCGCCGGGAACCGGTCGACACCGCGCAGCACCGGCGGCTGCTGGACGCGTTCGTCGCCGCGGCGCGGGACGGGGACGTGGCGGCGCTGGAGAGTGTGCTGTCGGCCGATGTGGTCACGTACGCGGACGGCAACGGGCTGCGCGGGGTGGCGCAGGTGGAGGTCGTGGGCGCCGAGCGCTCGGCCCGGGTCACCGTCTTCGCGCACAAGTTCTTCCCCGACGCGGAGTACTCGGTGGCCGAGGCCAACGGGCGGCCGTGTCTGCGGCTCAGCGACGGCGGGAAGACCGTCGCCCTGGTCGACATAGCGACGGGGCCGGACGGCATCGACGCCATGTACTGGGTCATCGCGCCCGAGAAGCTGCGGGCCTACGACCGCTCCCGGCCTCGGGCATAGGCGAAAGGGGGGCACCGCACAGGCGGCGCCCCCTCCCTCACGTCAGTGCTGCTGGAGCCAGTCCTCGTAGCGGACGGCCGCCACGTCCACCGTGCCGTCGCCGGTGAGCACGTCGGGCATGCCGGCGAAGAGGCTCGCGGTCTCGTCCGTGACGACCGTGCGGCCGTCCGGCCGGGCCGCCAGGGTGAGCTCGCCGAGCCGGTCGAGGCCGTGGATCTCGGGTCCCGCGATATTGCGGATGCCGTTCGTCGGCTCGCCCTGGGCCGCCTCGGCGACGGCGGCCGCCACCTCGGCGGAGGCGATGGGACGCAGCCGCAGGGACGGCAGGCGCACCTCGGTGCCCTGCGTGGACATGTCCATCACGGGGCCGACGAACTCGAAGAACTGGGTGGCCCGCACCAGGCTGTACGGCACCCCGCTGGCGCGCACCGCGTCCTCCTGGGCGACCTTGGCCAGGTAGTAGCCGTAGTCCGGCACCTGGTCCACGCCGACGATGGACAGCCCCACGTGGTGGCGTACCCCGGCCTCCTGCTCGGCGGCGAACAGGTTCCGCGCCGAGCGGGTGAAGAAGTCCAGCGCCGCGTCCGCCTCGAAGGACGGCGAGTTCGACACGTCCACCACCACCTCGGCGCCCTTGAGCACCTGGTCCAGCCCCTCTCCGGTGAGGGTGTCCACGCCCGTGGACGGGGCGGCGGGCACCGCCTCGTGGCCGTTGGCCGTCAGCAGCTCGATCACCTGCGAGCCGATGAGCCCGGTACCGCCGATCACGACGATCTTCATCATCTGTCTCCGTAAGCCGTTCCGCTCTCTCGCGGCCCCGGCGACCTGCGCCGGAGCCCGGTGCGCGGGCGCGCACACCAGAAGGACAGGGCAGCGGCCGGATCTGTGACAGGGGGCCCGGAAGCGGCGTCCGCCATCTCTGAGCGAAGCGACTCGATCGAACATACGATGGCGACTGTCGGCACGGCGGCGGGGCGTCGCCGGGCCGGGACACGCGACCACTCGGGGTGGGAGACGCATGGCACAGGCCGCCGATTCGGCGCGGACCGTCATCCTGACCGTGGACGACGATCCGGGGGTCTCCCGCGCCGTCGCCCGTGACCTGCGCAGACGCTACGGCGAGCAGTACCGGATCGTGCGCGCGGAGTCCGGCGAGTCCGCCCTGGACGCGCTGCGGGAGCTGAAGCTGCGCGGCGAACTCGTCGCCGTGATCCTGGCCGACTACCGGATGCCGCAGATGAACGGCATCGAGTTCCTGGAACAGGCCATGGACATCCATCCGGGCGCCCGCCGGGTCCTGCTCACCGCGTACGCCGACACCGGGGCGGCCATCGACGCGATCAACGTCGTCGATGTCGACCACTATCTGCTCAAGCCGTGGGACCCGCCGGAGGAGAAGCTCTACCCGGTCCTGGACGATCTGCTGGAGGCCTGGCGGTGCAGCGACCACCGGCCGGTGCCCGCCACCAAGGTCGTCGGGCACCGCTGGTCGGCCCGGTCCTCGGACGTACGGGAGTTCCTCGCCCGCAACCAGGTCCCCTACCGCTGGTACTCCTCCGACGAGCCGGAGGGACAGCGGCTGCTGGCCGCCGCCGGCGCGGACGGGCGGCGGCTGCCGCTGGTGGTGACGCCGGAGGGGACCGCGCTGGTGGAACCGGACGTGCCGGAGCTGGCCGCGCATGTGGGCCTGGCGACCACGCCGGCCGCCGACTTCTACGACCTGGTGGTGATCGGCGGTGGTCCGGCCGGGCTCGGGGCCGCCGTGTACGGGGCGTCCGAGGGGCTGCGGACGGTGCTGGTGGAGCGGTCCGCCACCGGTGGGCAGGCCGGGCAGAGCTCCCGTATCGAGAACTACCTGGGTTTCCCCGACGGGGTCTCCGGCGCCCAGCTCACCGACCGGGCCCGCCGCCAGGCCGCCAAGTTCGGCGCCGAGGTCCTCACCGCGCGCGAGGTCACGGCGCTGGAGGTGAGCGGCGCCGCGCGGATCGTCCGCTTCTCCGACGGCTCGGCCATCGCCGCGCACAGCGTGATCCTGGCGACCGGGGTGTCCTACCGCCGGCTCCAGGCGCCGGGCTGCGCCGAACTGACCAGCTGCGGCGTCTTCTACGGCTCCGCGCTCACCGAGGCGCCCTCCTGCCAGGGGCACGACGTGTACATCGTCGGCGGCGCCAACTCCGCGGGGCAGGCGGCGATGTACCTGTCCAAGGGCGCCAAGTCGGTGACGCTGCTGGTGCGCGGGGCCGATCTGTCGGCGTCGATGTCGCACTACCTGATCCAGCAGATCAACGAGGCACCCAACATCTCCGTCCGCCCGCGCACGGTCGTGGACTCCGCCCACGGCGACGGTCACCTCCAGCGGCTCACCCTGCGCGACGTGGACACCGGCGCGAGCGAACTCGTCGACGCCCAGTGGCTGTTCGTGTTCATCGGCGCCGCCCCGCTGACCGACTGGCTGGACGGCACCGTGCTGCGCGACGCGAACGGCTTCATCCTCGCCGGGCCCGACCTCACCCCCGACGGACGGCCCCCCGCGGGCTGGGAGCTGGACCGGCCGCCGTACCACCTGGAGACCAATGTGCCCGGGGTGTTCGTGGCCGGTGACGCGCGCGCCGAGTCCGCCAAGCGCGTCGCCTCCGCCGTGGGCGAGGGGGCGATGGCCGTGATGCTCGTCCACCGCTATCTGGAGCAGTCGTGAACCGACGTCAGGAGCAGTCGTGAGCGGAATGCCCATGCCGTGCAGCCCGGCGGAGATCAGCTCGCTGTTCCTGTTCGAGAAGCTCGCCCCGGAGCAGCTCGGCCGACTGTGCGCGGAGGGACGGGTGGAGCGGTTCGAGCCGGGCCCGGTCTACACCGAGGGGGATCCGGCGACCTGCTTCTACGTCATGATCGAGGGCACCGTCGTGCTCTCCCGCCGGGTCGGCGGGGACGACGTCGAGGTGATCCGCAGCTCCCAGCGCGGGGTGTACTCGGGGGCGATGCAGGCCTACCTCGGCGACCGGGCGCGCCAGGTCTACAACAACTCCATGCGGGTGACGGAACCGACCCGGTTCTTCGTGCTGCCCGCGGACACCTTCGCGGCCGTCATGCAGGAGTGGTTCCCGATGGCCGTGCATCTGCTGGAGGGACTGTTCTTCGGCGCGAAGAACACCCAGCAGGTGATCGGGCAGCGGGAACGGCTGCTGGCGCTCGGCTCACTGTCCGCCGGGCTCACCCACGAGCTCAACAACCCCGCCGCCGCGGCCGTCCGGGCGACCGCCACCCTGCGGGAGCGGGTGGCGAAGATGCGGCACAAGCTGGCGATGATCGCCTCCGGCCCGTATCCGCGGGAGCAGCTGGCCGGGCTGATCGAGATCCAGGAACGCACCGCCGAACTGGTCGGCAAGGCGCCCGCGCTCAGCCCGCTGGAGGCGTCCGACCGGGAGGACACGCTCACCGACTGGCTGGACGACCACGGCATCCCCGACGGCTGGCGGCTCGCCCCGACCTTCGTACAGGCCGGGCTCGACATCGACTGGCTGGAGCAGGTCGCGGCGGCCGTGCCCGAGGAGGTCCTGCCGGGCGCCGTCGGCTGGCTCAACTACACGGTCGAGACCGAGCTGTTGATGAGCGAGATCGAGGACTCCACCACCCGGGTCTCGCACCTGGTCGACGCGGCCAAGCAGTACTCCCAGCTCGACCGCGCCCCCTTCCGCACCGTCGACGTCCACGAACTCCTCGACAGCACCCTGATGATGCTCGCCGGGAAGATCGGCCCGCGGATCAAGGTCGTCAAGGACTACGACCGTACGCTCCCGGAGATCCCCGCCTACCCGGCGGAGCTCAACCAGGTGTGGACGAACCTCGTCGACAACGCGGTCGCCGCCATCAACAGCGCGGGCGGGGAAGGGACGTTGACCGTCCGGACGGCGACCGACCACGACCGGCTGCTGGTGGAGTTCCGGGACACGGGCACCGGCATCCCGCCGGAGATCCGCGGCCGGATCTTCGATCCGTTCTTCACCACCAAGCCGGTGGGCGAGGGCACCGGGCTCGGTCTGGACATCTCCTGGCGGATCGTGGTCAACAAGCACCACGGCACACTCCAGGTCGAGTCCGAGCCGGGCGACACCCGTTTCCAGGTGCTGCTCCCGCTCACCGCCGCGGACCACGAGAACCCCGAGGAGAGCCCATGACCGACGGCATCGATCCGAGCGTCCCGCCGAGCGGCACCGGCTGCGCGGAGTGCGACGAGGTCGGGGGCTGGTGGTTCCATCTGCGGCGGTGCGCCCAGTGCGGGCACATCGGCTGCTGCGACTCCTCGCCCGGCAAGCACGCCACCGCGCACTTCCGGGCCACCGGGCATCCGATCGTGCAGAGCTTCGAGCCCGGCGAGGGCTGGTTCTGGGACTACGGCGCCTCCGACCTGTACGAATCGGGCCCGGAACTGGCGCCCCCGGCCAGCCATCCGGCCGACCAGCCCGCACCGGGGCCCGCGGGCCGGGTGCCCGGCAACTGGGCGCAGGTGCTGCGGGGCGCCTGACTCCGTGACCGCTCCGGCGCGTCTGGCAGGATTGGCCAGTGACACAGAACGTGACCTCCGCCCCGCTCATCGGCCGTACGCAGGAACTCGACCGGCTCCTGGGTGTGTTGGAGCGGGCGAGGGCCGGTGAGGCACGGGCCGTACTGATCGCGGGGGACGCCGGGGTCGGCAAGACCCGTCTGCTGGACGAGGTCGCCGCGCGGGCCGCGCGCGACGGGATGACCGTGCTCACCGGGCACTGTGTCGACCTGGGCGATGTGGGTCTGCCGTATCTGCCGTTCACCGAGGTGCTCGGGGTACTGGCCGGGGACCCGCGGTTCGCGCCGGTGCTGGCGGCGCACCCGGTGGTCGAGCGGATGCTGGGCGGCGCGGCGGACACCGCCCGCGACTCCCGGCTGCGGCTCTTCGAGGGCATGGCCGCGCTGCTGACGGACCTCGCGGACGTGGCCCCGCTGCTGCTCGTGCTGGAGGACCTGCACTGGGCCGACCAGTCCTCCCGGGACCTCCTGCGGTTCCTGCTCAGCCGGGGCGTGCTGCACCGGCCGTCCGGCGGGGTCGCGGTCCTGGCCTCCTACCGCGCCGACGACCTGCACCGCCGCCACCCCCTGCGCCCCCTGCTCGCGGAACTGGTCCGGCTGCCCTCCGTGGAGCGCATGGAACTGCGGCCCCTCGCGGACGCCGAGGTCGCGCAACTCGTACGGGCCCTGGAGGAACAGCCGCTGCCGGACACCACGGTCCGCCGGATCGTGGAGCGCGCCGAGGGCAACGCCTTCTACGCCGAGGAACTCCTCGCCGCCACCGACACCGAGGCCGGCGGGGTGCCCAGCGGGCTCGCCGATGTCCTGCTGATCCGCTTCGAGCAACTGTCCGACACCGCCCAGCAGGTGCTGCGCACCGCCGCGGTCGCCGGACGCCGGGTCGAGCACGACCTGCTGCGGGAGACCGTCGGCATCCCCGAGGACGAACTGGAGTCGGCGCTGCGCGAGGCGGTGGGCCGCCAGCTGCTGGTCCCCGGCGACGGCGACACCTACGCTTTCCGGCACGCCCTGGCCCGTGAGGCGGTCTACGCCGATCTGCTGCCCGGCGAACGGTCCCGGCTGCACGGCGCGTTCGCCCGGCTGCTCGCCGCCCGGCCCCGGCGCGCCGAGACCGCCGCCGAGCGCGCCCACCACTACCGCGAGAGCCACGACCCGGTGGAGGCGCTCGCCGCGTCCCTGGAGGCCGCCGACCACGCCGCCCGCGTCGGCGCCCCCGCCGAGGAGCTGCGGCACCTGGAGACCGCCCGGGACCTGTGGCCGTCGGTGGATCCGTCCGCGCGCCCCTCGGGCGAGGGCGTGGACCGGGTGGCGCTCACCCTGCGCGCCTCCTCGGCGGCGGCGCACGCCGGGGCCGCGCACCGCGCGGTCGCCCTGACCCGGTCCGCGCTCGCGGGCCTCGACCAGGAGGCGGACTCGGAGCTGGCCGCCCGGGTCCGCTACACCCTCGCGGGCAACCTCCTCACCGTCGACAACCTGAGCGCCGCCTACGCGCACAGCAGCGAGGCGCTCGCCCTGATCCCCGCCGAGCCGCCCACGGCGACCTGGGTGTGGGCGGCGGCCACCCATGTGCTGGTGGCACGGCAGGTCGGGGAGAAGGAGACGGCGTTGGAGCTGGCCCGAGAGGCGCTGGCGGTCGCCGAGCGGCTGGGGGTGACCGACGCCGCGGCCGATCTGCTGATCTCGGTGGCGGTGCTGGAGGGCACCGGACGGCGCAGCCTTGAGGGCCGGGCCCGGCTGCGGCAGGCGCGGGAGCTGGCCCGCGCCTCGGGCAACGCGCCGGTGGAGATGCGCGCCCTGTTCAGCCTCGCCGTGGGCGCCTTCGAGGCGGGCGAGCTGGAGGAGTCCCTGCCGTGGCTGGGCGAGGGCCTGGAGCGGGCCGGGCGGGCCGGGCTGCTGTCCTCGGCGTATCCGCTGGAGATGCGCTATCTGCGGCTGCTGGTGCTGTACACGCTGGGCCGCTGGGACGAGTGCCTGCGCGCCTCGGCGGCCGACGCGAACCTGGTGCCCGCCCTGGGCCGGTTCACCTCGGGGCCCGCCTGGTACGTGTCGCTGGCGCGCGGTGACCTGTCCGCCGCCGACGAGGCGGGGGCGCTGCTGGAGGGGCCGTTCGACTGGATGGGCACGCTGGTCGCGGGCATCGTGCGGACCGACGCCGCCGCGCTGACGGGCGACCCGGAGGCGGCGGTGGAGCGGATGCGGGCCACGGTGACCGCTCTGGCCGACGAGACGGGCGCCCTTCCCGATGTGACGGTCCGCCTGGCCGCGCTGGCGCTGTCCGCCGTGGCCGACCGGGCAGCCGACCTGCGCTCGGCCGGGGACGAGGACGGGGCACGGCGCTGGGCGGACACCGCGACACAACTCGTCGAAGCGGCACGGGAGTCGGCGGGACGCGGCCAGGAGCGGACACCGCAGGGCCCGGAGGGGATGGCATGGCTGGCCCGCGCCGAGGCCGAACGGCTGCGGGCGACGTCGGGCCCGGACGTGGACGCCTGGGCCAGGGCCGTGGCGGCCTTCGACTACGGCGACACCTACGAACTGGCGCGCTGCCGGTTCCGTCTCGCCGAGGCGCTGCTCACCGCCGACCGGCGCGAGGAAGCCGCGGCGGAGGCGCGGGCGGCCCGGGAGACCGCCGAACGGCTCGGCGCGGCGCCGCTGCTGGAACGCGTGGAGCACCTGATCCGGCGCGGTCGCCTGGCCGACACGCCCTCCGACACCACCTCCCCGCTGACCGCCCGCGAGCAGGACGTCCTGCGGCTGCTCGCCCAGGGCCGCACCAACCGGCAGATCGGCGAGGCCCTGTTCATCAGCGGCAAGACCGCGAGCGTCCATGTCTCCAACATCCTCGCCAAGCTGGGTGCCGCGAGCCGCGGCGAGGCGGTGGCCATCGCCTACCGCGAAGGGCTGATCAAGCCGGAGCACACCACCTCCGGCTGACCCCACCCCCACCGGGCGGCCCGTCCCCCATGCGGGCGATCCCTGCCCGCCCCTGCCCCGAATGACCATCCCTCTTTCTCCTGGCGGCACTACTGTGCGTCGCCGTGACGGTGTGTCAGCGAGGAGAGAGGAACCGGATGAACTCGGTATCGGCGGGCAGGGTCACGGCGCTCGGGACGGCGGTCCTGCTCTCCCTCATGGCGGCCCCGGCGCACGCGGCACCCCAGGCACCCGACCCGGACCTGGCGTCCCTGCGGGATGTGCTGCGCACCGCGATGAAGCAGGGCGCGCCGGGCGCGGTGGCGCGGATCGACGACGAGGGCACGGTCGTCACCACGTCCGCGGGTATCGCCGACCGCGGCACCGAGCGGTCGCTGGCCGCCACCGACCGCTTCCGCATCGGCAGCGTGACCAAGATCTTCTCCGCGGTCGTCCTGCTGCAACTGGTCGACGAGCAGAAGCTGAAGCTCGACACCCCGGTCAACCGCTATCTGCCCGGGCTGCTGCCGGACGACCGCATCACCGTGCGCCACGTCCTCAGCCACCGCAGCGGCCTGTACGACTACACCAACGACATGTTCGCCCGGACGGTTCCCGGCTTCGAGGCGGTCCGCTCCAAGGTGTTCACCTACCGCCAGCTCGTGGACCGCTCCCTGAGCAAGCCGCGCACCACCGCGCCGGGCGGGCCCTACTCGTACTCCAACACCAACTTCGTCGTCGCCGGAATGCTCATCGAGAAGCTGACCGGCAACCCGGTGGGCACCGAGTACCAGCAGCGGATCGTCGTGCCTCTGGGGCTCAAGGACACCTTCTACGTCCACCCCGGCAAGAAGATCCCGGGACGGTACGCGCGCGGCTACCTCACCCCGGACGCTTCCGGCGCGGCGCTGGTCGACGCCACCGAGCAGACGGCGTCCTGGGCGCAGAGCGCGGGCGCGCTGATCTCCAGCACCCGGGACCTGAACGTCTTCCTGACCGCCCTGATGGAGGGCAGGCTGATGTCGGGCACGCAGCTGGCGCAGATGCGCAAGTGGGTGCCGGCGGGCACCGGCCAGGCGTACGGGCTGGGGCTGCGGCGCCGGGATCTGTCCTGCGGGGTCTCGGTGTACGGGCACACCGGGGCCGTCCAGGGCTACTACACCTACGCGTTCGCCTCCAAGGACGGCAAGCGGAGCCTGGCGGCCTTCGTCAACACCTCCAACAACGGCGCCGTGCACACCACCATGCTCGGCTCTCTGGAGTCGGCGTTCTGCGGCAAGAAGACCAAGGTGGTGCGCGGCAGTTCGGTCGGTGAGAGGGCCGAGGCCGTCGATCCGGGGGCCGCCGCGCACTGACCTGCCGGGAACCCGAGCGGGGTCGTCCGCGTTGTCCGAACACCACGTACGACGACACCTGGACGGCCTGATGAGCGAGTTGGTCCCCGGGGGCAATGTGCCCATCCCGGGCGGCGCCGTGGCCGTCCGGGTGCCCGGCCCCTTCGATGTGTCCGCGCTGATCACGGACGACGGCGGGAAGGTGGGCGGGGACGCCGACTTCGTCTTCTACAACCAGCCGTCCGTCCCGGGCGCCCGGCTGCACGGCGACACCCTGACCGTCGACCCGGCCCGGCTGCGCGCGGGCGCCACCCGGGTCACGGTCGTGATCAGCCCGGCCGAGCCCGGCACCGCCCTGGGCACCCTGCCGGCCCCCACGCTCCAGGTCACCGGCTCCGGCGGCCGTACCCTCGCCCGGTTCACCCCGCCGCGCCCCCGGCAGGAGACTGTGCTGCTGCTCGCCGAGCTGTACCGGCGCGGCGGCGGCTGGAAGCTGCGGGCGCTGGGCCAGGGGTACGCCGACGGACTGGCGGGACTGGCCCGGGACTTCGGGGTGGATGTCGTGGACGAGCCGCCCGCGGCCGACCGTGACGGCGTCGCCGGGTTGGTCAACTCCGCCCGAACGGCTGCCGGTTCACCCCCGGTCACGCTGGACGCCCGGCTCACCGCCGCCGCCCGGGAGCACGCCGCCGCCATGGCAGCGGCGGGGCGCCTGGGCGTGGAGGGCCGGGACGGGGTCTCCGTCTACCAGCGGGTGACGGCCGCCGGGTTCGCGTACCTCACCATCGGGGAGCACCTGGTGTCCGGACCGCGCTCCCCCGCCGAGTTCGTCGACTACTGCCTGAGCACCGGCCAGGCGCGCGCCACCCTGCACGACCCACAGTTCACGCACGCCGGACTGGCCCATGTGCCCGCCCGCTCCGGCGATGTGTACTGGACGGCGCTGTGGGCCCGCCCTTTCAGCCCGGCGGACCTGGCCCGGACCGCCGCGCGGGTCGTCGACCTCACCAACCGGGAGCGCGCCGGGGCCGGTCTGCGCCCGCTCCGGACCGACTCCGCCCTCACGGCCGCCGCCCAGGCGCACAGCGCGGACATGGTGGCGCGGTCCTTCTACTCGCACACCTCGCCCGAGGGGTCGCAGCCCTGGGACCGGGCTGCCGCGGCGGGCGCCCGGCGCCGGTCGATCGGCGAGAACATAGCCTGCGGGCAGCGCTCCCCCGCCGAAGTCGTACGAGGCTGGATGAACAGTCCCGGCCACCGCGCCAACATCCTCAAGCCGGGCTTCACGCACATCGGCATCGGTTTCGCGGGCGGCGGCCCGTCCGGTATGTACTGGACCCAACTCTTCGGCGCCTGAAGGATCGTGGGACGCGATCTTGGCGGAGGGACCTCGTCCGCGACACGATGCCCGCATGAAGGGTGACCTGTTTTCCAGCGAGCACATGGTCCAGCCCGCCACGGCGCCGGGCATGACGGTCGAGAACGCCAAGTGCATCCGGTACGCGGTGAGCGGCGAGATGCTGGCCCGGCAGGGGGCGATGGTCGCCTACCGGGGCAGTCTCCAGTTCGAGCGCAAGGGCCAGGGCGTGGGCGGGATGCTCAAGCGCGCGGTCACCGGGGAGGGGCTGCCGCTGATGGCGGTGCGCGGGCAGGGTGAGGCGTGGTTCGCGCACGAGGCGCAGAACTGTTTCATCGTCGAGCTCGACCCCGGTGACGAGTTCACGGTCAACGGCCGCAACGTGCTGTGCTTCGACGCCACACTGTCCTACCGGATATCCACCGTGAAGGGGGCGGGCATCACCGGCGGCGGGCTGTTCAACAGCGTGTTCACCGGGCACGGGCGGCTCGGGCTGGTCTGCGACGGGAATCCGCTGGTGATACCGGTGTCCGCGCAGTACCCGGTCTACGTCGACACCGACGCGGTGGTCGGCTGGAGCGCGGGCCTGGGGACCTCCCTGCACCGCTCGCAGTCCATCGGCTCGATGCTGCGCGGCGGTTCCGGCGAGGCGGTGCAGCTGATGCTCAGCGGCGAGGGCTTCGTCGTGGTCCGGCCGAGCGAGGTGACACCGCCCAAGACCCAGTAGCGGAACGGCCCGTGAGGTGATCTGCGCCTCACGGGCAACCCCGTACGCCCGGTCCGCGTCTTGATCGACAACAGATGACACTCCCCTGGCCCTCTGGGGCCGGGGGTGGTTTCCGTTGCTCTATACACGCCATGTATACACGCAATGTATAGATGGGGTGCATACGGACCGAAAGGCATCCATGTACGGCAAGGCATTCGCCCCGGAGTACCAGGGCGCCCTGACCACCCTCTCCGTGAACTCCTCACTGACCGACGTCCTCGCGGCCGGTACCGAGGAACTGCGGGCCGCCGAGCGGACCGGGCGGCACGGCGAGGCGGCGCGCTCCGGACTCGCGGTCGCCGAGGCGCACCGCAGGCTCGGGCAGATCGGGGAGGCGGACCGGGCGTGGAAGGCGAGCTACCGCGCCGCCCGCACGGCCGGGGACACCGCGGCGATGGCGTGGGCGCTATGGAGCGGCGGCACCCTGGCCCGGCAGCGCGGCGCGTTCGCGCTGGCCCGGCGGCTGCTCCAGCTCGCCGCCGACCTCGGTGAGCGCGGCGGCGACGTCGTCGTGCGCGGCTACTCGCTGGCCGGGCTCGCCGAGACCGGCCGGATCCAGGGCGACTACGCGGCCGTGACCCGGCTGCACGAGCAGTTGCTGGCCGAGGCGCGGCGGCGCGGCGAGGCCCGCCACACGGTGTGGGCGCTGGAGGGCATCGCGCAGATCCACCGCAACACCGGTTCCTACGACACCGCGTATGCGCTGTTCGAGGAGGCCGCCGAGATCGCCGCGCGCGCCGAGGACCGGCGCGGGCACGCCTGGGCGCTGCGCGGACTCGCCGACATCGTCTCGGTGCGCGACGGCGACATCGAGCGCGCCCTGGAGCTGCTGACGGAGGCGGAGACGACCTGCCGGAAAATGAAGCTGTCCAGCGCGCTGGCCTACAACCACAAGATGCGCGGCAACGTCCTGTACCGCGCGGGCCGTTACGCCGAGGCCCGGGACATGTACGCGCAGGCGCTCGACGAGTTCCGTGCCATGAGCGAGCCGCGCGGCGAGGCGCTGTCCCGGCTCGGGCTCGCCAAGTCCCGGGCCCGGCTGGGCCGCGACCACGCCGAGACGGCCGCCGAACTGGCCGAGCTGGCGGGCACGTTGGAGCGGATCGGCCTGCGGCACGCCCGGGAGATGGTGGCCCGCGCCCAGGAGGAGCTCGGCACGGAGGCCGTACGGTGACCGCGGCCCCCTCGACGGCGCCCCCGACCGCCGCCCAAGTACTGCACCGGTGCCGGGACCTGGTCCGCCCGGAGCTGGAACGGGCCGTGGCACGGCTGCATCCCTGGGTCGGCGAGATGGCCGCCTATTCCTTCGGCTGGTGCGAGGTGGGCGGCGCCCCGGCCACCGCCTCCGGCGGCAAGGGCGTGCGGCAGGCGCTGGCCGTGCTGGGCGCCGAGGCGGTCGGCGGCCCCGCCCGTGCCGGTACCACGGCTGCCGTCGCCGTGGAACTCGTGCACGCCTTCTCCCTGCTGCACGACGACATCATGGACGGCGACGCGACCCGCCGCGGCCGCCCGACCGCGTGGCGGGCCTACGGCACCGGTCCGGCCGTCCTCGCGGGCGACGCCCTGTTCGCGCTCGCCGTGGAGTGCCTCGCCGAGGCCCCGGCCGGCGCCGCCGGTTTACGGCTGCTGTCCACGGCGCTCAGGGACCTGGTGCGCGGCCAGGCCGACGATCTGCGGTTCGCGGACCGGCCCTGGCTGGGCCAGGACCGGGTGCGGCCGGAGGAGTACCGGGCCCTGGCCGAGCACAAAACGGGCGCCCTGCTGGGCTGCGCCGCAGCCCTGGGCGCCGCGCTCGGCGGGGCCCCGCCCGCGACGGTCGCCGCGCTCGACCGGGCCGGACGCGAACTGGGCATCGCCTTCCAGGTCGTCGACGACGTGCTCGGCGTGTGGGGCGACCCGGCCGTCACCGGCAAGCCCGTGCACAACGACCTGCGCGCCCGCAAGAAGACCTACCCGGTGCTGGTCGCCCTCGACACGCCGGTCGCCGGGCGGCTGGCCGGGCTGCTGGAGTCGGGTGAGCGGCCGGAGGCAGCGGCGGCGCTGATCGAGGAGGCGGGCGGCCGGTCGGCGGCCCTCGGCGAGGCGCGGCGCCGGATCGCCGCCGCCTGGTCCGCACTGGCCGCCGTACCCCTGGAGGCGGGCGTGGAAAGGGAGTTGGGGGTGCTGCTGGAGTTCCTGGTGGGCAGGCAGCTCTGAGCTCCCCCTTCGACCTGCCGGTCGGCGCCCGCCGCCCCGGGCACGCCCGTCTCCGGACACCCGGCCGCACGGCTGGACCCGGTCGGCCGGAGCGGCTGTCCGCCCCGCGAAGGCAAAGGGCGACCGGAGCGGCGGGCCGCCCCGCGAGGCACGGCGCCGGATCACCCCCGGCCCGGGACGTGTGTTCGACCCACCGGTCAGCGTACGGGGGTTGGCGCATATCGGTCGGCCGTTCCTTGAACGGACCCGGTCGCGCGCGCCGTACCTCTGGGAAAGGTGAGAGCCCGGTTCAGCGAGGGATGACCATGGTCAAGGCGCACGTCTCCACGCCCGTGTGGGTCGCCGGGAGGTACCGGCTCGTCGACATCGTCCACCGGGAGACCAACCGCGTCTGCTGGTACGCCGAGGACAGCCAGGCGGAACGGCCCTGTCTGGTGACCGGGGTGGGGCTGCCGGAGGATCCGAGCGGGGAGGAGGCGCCGCAGGTCGTCACCCGGGTGCTGCGGACGTCCGAGCGGCTGTCGCTCATGATGCCCGCCCGGGTCGCGGAAGTCGTCGACGCGGTCGTGGAGTCGGGCACGCTGTGGGTGGTGACCCGGTGGATCGACGGGCAGCCGCTCGGTGAACTCCTCACTCAGCAAGGCGCGTTGAACCGCGTGCGGGCGGCCCGGATCGCGCTGGAGCTGCTGGATGTGCTGGAGGCGGCGCACGGGCAGGGCGTCACGCACGGCGAACTCAGCCCGGCGCAGGTGTTCGTGCGCGACCAGGGACCCGTGGTGGTCTCCGGTTTCGGGCTGGCCGGGGCCACCCTGGCGCCCCGGCTGGCCGCGCCCGCGTACGCCTCCCCCGAGCAGGCCCGCGACGAGCGGATCGGCCCGGCCACCGATCTGTGGGCGCTCGGCGCGCTGCTCTACACGATGGTGGAGGGCCGCCCGCCGTTCCGGGACCGGGGCCGCCCGCAGGCCACGCTGAAGGCGGTCGACCGGTTGCCGCTGCGCACCCCGGTCCGGTCGGGGTCGCTCACCACGACGCTGCAGGGTCTGCTCCGCAAGGATCCCGTGGAGCGGCTGCCCCGTTCCGTGGTCCGTGAGGCGCTGTTGAACGTCCTGGACGAAGGGACCTCGACGGCGGAGACGCCCAGCCCGGGGCTGTCGGGTCGGCCCCTCGGCCGGGCGCGCTGGAGCCGGCGGACCATGGTCGCCGGGACCGCGCTGGCCGTCGTCACGGTCGCGGTGGCCGTCCTCGCGGTCACCGGCGGGCTGCCCGGCGGCTCGGACTCCACCGCCGCCGACTCCTCGCCCCGCCCGGCCCCGACGCGCGCCCCGACCTCCCCTCCCGCCGCTCCTCCGTCCGCCCCGGCCACCCCCTCGCCCTCACCCACGCCGGAGGAGAAGTCCCCGTTCAGCCGCTACGAGTCGCCCGAGGGCTTCTCGGTCACGCTCCCCGAGGGCTGGAAGCCGCTCAGCACCGACCGGGTCCAGGACCTGGCGTACCGGATCGTGCTCGGCACGAAGGGCGACGACCGCACCCTGACCGTGACCTACAGCGAGCGGGTGGGGCCGGACCCCGTCGAGGTGTGGCGGGACGTGGAGCCCGGCCTGAAGGAGGACGGCGGGTACCGCCGGATCGGCGACATCCGGGCCACGACCTACCGGGGCAAGGAGGCCGCCGAGATGGAGTGGCTCATGAACGCCGACGGCACCCAGGTCCGTACCCTGGGCCGCGGATTCCTCCTCGGCGGCAGTCGCGGCTACTCGCTGCGCTGGACGGCCCCCGCGGATGCCTGGGAGGACCCGGACAACCGCGAGGCCCTGGCCACGGCCCTGCGCACGTTCCGGGAGCCGTCAGAGTGATCCGCGGGGCGCGCCGGTCTTGCACAGCGGGCGCGGGTGCAGGGGCTCGGTGCGCCAGCGGGCGGTGCAGGTGCGGTCCGGGAGCGAACAGGTCACGGCGAGCCGGTGCGGTGTCTCCAGGAACAGCACCTCGGCCTCCAGGGTGTCGGCGTCGGTCCAACCGCCGCTGACCGCGGTGGGCACCGGCTCCCCGGCCACGGTCCATTCGCCCGGCACCAGACGGAGGTCGATCCGGTGCCCGTCCTCCACGAGCGTCAGCCGGTAGCCGTCGGGGGCGGTGTCGACCTCCGCGGAGATCCAGTCGGAGCCGAAGGAGGCCGCCGTCCACGGCTCGGGCGCGGGCTTGCCGGGGGCTGGGGGAAGCGCGAGGGCCGCCAGCCGTTCGGCGAGAGCGGCGTCGGCCCGTTCGCGGCCGGTGAGCAGCGCGGGGCCGCAGGCGGGCAGCAGGTGGGTCCAGACCAGGTCCAGCACCCGCTGCATCTCCACGGTGGCGGAGGTCAGGGCGATCACCGCGTCCTGCTCGGGCAGGACCAGGCAGTACTGGCCGTAGGCACCGTCCCCGCGGTAGCCGTGCCGGGACTTCCAGAACTGCAGGCCGTACCCCTGCCGCCAGTCGGCGCCGGCCATCGGCCCGTCGGCGTTCGGGGTGTGGACGCGGCTCGCCTCGGCCACCCAGGACTCAGGCAGCACCTGCCGCCCTTCCCACATCCCCTGGCGCAGATACAGCTGTCCCAGCCGGGCGATCGCGTCGGTGGTGGCGTGCAGTCCGCTGAACCCCAGCTCCCGGCCCGCCCGGTCGTGCAGCCAGGCCACCTCGCCGATGCCGATCGGGTCGAAGAGGCGGGGGCGCAGATAGTCGGTGAGCGTGCGGCCGGTCACGCGCTGGACGATCGCGGCGAGGGTGAAGGTGGCGGGCTGGTTGTACGCGAACACGGTGCCCGGGTCGCGGTCGGGCGGCAGCAGCAGGAAGCCGTGCACCAGGTCGTCGGGGTCGATCGCGCGGGCCCGGTCGACGGTCTCGTCCTCGTGCCCGCTGGCCATGGAGGCCACGTGCCGGACGAGCATGGCGCGGGTGCGCGGGTCGGTGACCTCGGCGTCGTACTCCGGGAAGTAGGAGATCACCGGGTCGTCGAGGCTCATCAGGCCCTCGGCGACGGCGAGCCCGGCCGCGGTGGAGGTGAAGCTCTTGCTGAGGGAGTACAGCAGCTGGGGCCGGTCGGGGGCGCAGGGCGCCCACCAGCCGGAGGCCACCAGGTGGTCGTGGCGCAGGATCATCAGGCTGTGCGGCTCGATGGCGGGGTCGGACTCCAGGGCGTCCAGGAAGGCGTGCACACCGGAGGAGTCGACGCCCTGGGCCGCGGGCGTACTGGTGAGGAGCGCGCGTGTCGTCATGCCGTCATCCGTACCCGCCCTGGCGGACCGTTCCTGCGCGGGGCGCCACCGGATGACACGCACCGGGCGGTCAAACCGCCGCATGCGGGCGCATATAGGCTGCCTGTCTGCACTTGCGGTTCCAGCCCCAGGAGAATCATCCGTGACCCTGTCCCTCGTCCCGTCCGAGACGTCCCCCGTGCCGCTGTCCGACCTCGTCGCGCGGGACGCGCGTGAGTTCGGGGCGTACGCCCGCACCGGAGGCTGGGCCTTCGCCCTGATGGTGGCGCGCAGCGTGCGGCCCGGCGGCCAGGGCGCCGACGGGACGCCGAAGGTGTCCGCGAAGGAGTTCGCCGAGCTTGCGGGCTGCTCCCCGGAGCGGGTGATGCGCTACTACAAGGCCTGGGACCGGGCCGCCGACGACGGTCTCGTGCCGCAGTTCGAGGCGCTCCAGCCGGGCGCCGAGGTGGAGTTGCCGGACGCGGACGTGTGGTTGAGCTACTACGTCTCCCGCAACAGCGCGACTTCCGAGCGCGGTACCGCCATCGCCGAGGCGGCCGAGGCCGAGGGCATCCGGCCGACCAAGGCTCTGGAGGTCGCGGAGAACCCCACCGCGCTGCGCGCCGCGATCCTCGCCGACCCCTCCACCGCCCGCGCCGCCCGCGGCGCGCTGCTCGACCGCGTCAGGGAGGATCCCGAGCTGCAGGCCGAGCTGGCGCGGGACGTGGTACGCACCGACGAACTGAAGAAGGCCGTCGCCAGTGAGAGCCGGGCCGCCGACCGGATCGGCTACGTCCGGCAGATCGCCGAGTCCGGGCAGGTGAAGACGCCCGCCGGACAGACCATCGAGGCGCCCGTGGAACTCCGCCAGGAGGCCGAGCGGCATCTGTCCCTCATCGACGAGCTGGACGAGGACGAGGACACCGGCGAGTGGGCCACCGAGGCCTACGACACCCTGCGGACCCTGGTCGCCGAGACCGTGGAGGCCGACCCCGAACTGCGGGTCCAGGAGCGCCGGACGAAGTTCTACAGCAGCCTCCAGCGGGCCACGAAGGTGTTCGAGGAGCTGACCTTCGACGACGTGCAGGAGTTCGCCGAGGACGACATGGTGCGGCAGCTGGAGGACCTCCAGCAGGCCATCACCTCGTGCATCGCCGCGCTGAAGGGCGGTCAGCCCCGCGAGGTGTAGCGGCGCCGGATCCACCAGCCCAGGCCGAACCAGCACACCAGGTACCAGAGCACGATGCCGGTGACGATCCAGGGGACATAGCCGTCGTGGGTGGCGACCCGGAGGATCAGCAGCAGCGAGGACGCCATGGTGACCAGCAGCAGCACCAGGCCGGTGAAGGTCAGCCGGGAGGCCCATTCGACCGCACGCGGTTTGATGCGCCTCCCGGACACCATGCGGTGCAGGGACACCGGTCCGATGAGGGTGCCGGTGGCGGCGGCACCCACCACCACGGTCACCAGGTAGATCGCCTTCTCGGTGTCGCCCAGGTCGTCGTACTTCGGGGTGAAGACGACGGTGAGCAGGAATCCGAACAGGATCTGTACGCCCATCTGGGCGACCCGGACCTCCTGCATGAGCTCCGACCACATCCGGTCGGCGCGTTCGTCCTCGGTCTCGTCGCGACCGGTGCGTCTTTCGGGTTCCTGCGCCATACCGTCCGGGTCTCCCGGTGTTGACCTTTCAAACAGTTACCAGCGGGCCTCGACCTGCTCCTTGATCCGCCGCTCGTACAGCTCACGGATCGCGTCCAGGGTCTCGGCGGACAGCTCCGGCAGCGACGCGGCCGAGGCGTTGGCGCGGGCCTGCTCGGGTGAGCGGGCGCCGGGGATCACCGTGGTCACGCCGGGCTGCTGGATGATCCAGCGCAGGGCGAGCTGGGCCGGGGTGAAGCCCTCGGGGGCGAGGGCGGCGAACTCCGCGGCGGCCTCGACGCCGGTGGCGTAGTCGACACCGGAGAACGTCTCGCCCTGGTCGAAGGACTCACCGTGCCGGTTGTAGGTGCGGTGGTCGTTCTCGGGGAAGACGGTGTCCTTGGTGTACTTGCCGGACAGCAGGCCGGAGGCGAGCGGGACGCGGGCGATGATGCCGACGCCCGCCTCCCGCGCGGCGGGCAGGACCTCGTACAGGGGCTTCATCCGGAACGGGTTGAGGATGATCTGCACGCTCGCCACGCCCGGCCGGGCGATCGCGGTGAGCGCCTCGGCGCAGGTCTCCACACTCACGCCGTAGGCGGCGATGCGTTCCTCGGCGACGAGGGTGTCGAGGGCGTCGAAGACCTCGTCGCTGGAGTAGACGGGGGTGGGCGGGCAGTGCAGCTGCACCAGGTCGATCCGGTCGACGCCCAGGTTGCGGCGGGAACGGTCGTTCCAGGCCCGGAAGTTGTCCAGGACGTAGTTCTCCGGGATCTGCTCGACCCGGCGGCCCATCTTGGTGGCGACCATGACATGCAGGTCCGGACGGCCGCTGAGGAACGCGGCGATGGTCTGTTCGCTGCGGCCGTCGCCGTAGACGTCGGCGGTGTCGAAGAAGGTCACCCCGGTCTCGGCGGCCGTCTCCAGCACCTTGAGGGCTTCCTTGTCGTCCACGTCGCCCCAGTCGGCACCCAGTTGCCAGGTGCCGAGGCCGACGACGGACGCGTGCTGCTGCGACCTGCTGAATGTGCGCTCTTCCATGGCGTCAGTCTGTCATCCGGGCGAGCTTGGGGCCGAGCCAGCGCTTGAGGCGGCGCAGCGCCTCCAGCCGGCCCGCGGCCCGGTCCAGGCGGTAGTAGAGCTGCGGCGGGACGTAGGGCAGCAGGGGTGAGTGGCGCTGGCCCAGCAGGGCGAACATCTGCTCCGGGGGGAGGTCGATGTAGCGGGTGAGGTTCTCGTACCACTGGGCGCTGTGCCGGGCAGCGCTCTGCTGGGGCAGCAGGGCCTGCTTGCGCTCGCGTTCGTAGTGGGTGAGGGCCTGCCGGAGGTCGGCGTGGTCGCGCAGGGCGCCGGCCAGGGCGAGGGCGTCCTCCAGGGCGAGGGTGGTGCCGGCGCCGATGGAGTAGTGGGTGGTGTGGGCGGCGTCGCCGAGCAGGACGAGGTTGCCGCGGTGCCAGGTGCGGTTGGTGAGGGTGCGGAAGTGCAGCCAGGGGGAGCTGCCGTCGGCCGGTGCCCGGCCGATCAGGGCGTGGCCGTCGAGGGTGTCGGCGAACAGCTTCTCCAGCAGCACGAGCCCGTCCGCCTCGTCGGCGCGGTCCAGGCCCAGGCCGGTGAAGGTCTCGGGCGAGCATTCGATGACGCAGGTGCTGCGCTCGGGGCTGAATCCGTAGCCGTAGGCCCAGATCCAGCCGTGCTCGGTCTCGACGAAGGAGAAGGTGAAGGTGTCGAAGACCTTGTTGGTGCCGAGCCAGATGTAGTGGTTGCGGCCCGGGGTGAGCCGGGCGCCGAAGTGCTCCGCGTGCCGGGTGCGCAGGGCGCTGTTCACGCCGTCGCTCGCGACCACGAGGTCGGCCTCGGGGAGCGGCCCGTCGGCGTCGATCTCGTGCGCGTACTCCAGGCGCACGCCCAGGGAGCGGGCGCGGGCGGCGAGCAGTTCGAGCAGCCGGTGGCGGCCGATGCCGAAGCCCTGGTCGCCGCGGTGCCGGGTGGTCAGGTCGCGGACCCGGGCGACGCCCTCGTTCCAGGTGACCGAGTGGTCGGCGATCGCCCGGGCGGAGACGGGGTCGTGCACCTGCAGTCTGTCGAGCAGTCCGCGCCAGTAGGTGACGCCCCAGCCGTAGGTCGAGCCCTCCGGGTTGCGCTCGTACACGGTGATGTCGTGGGACGGGTCCGCCAGCTTCAACAGGATCGACAGGTACAGCCCGGCGGGCCCTCCGCCGACACAGACGACCTTCACGCGCACCCCTCGGAGTCACTCATCGCGATCATTGCGAGACGGAGAGTAGCAGCGCGCGGGAGTAGGTCCCGGCTTCCGGATCGCGTCACTTTCCCGGCGTGACGCAGGCCACGAGCCGTGCGCGCACCCGTCAAGAACCACCCGAATCGGGGCCCCGAGGGGAAGGAATTACCCGTTCCGCAAGCGTGCGGCATATGCGCACAGCAAGATCACCCTGGTTCAACCTTGCACGACATGTGGGCAATTGTCCGAATCGTAGCCAACCACTCCGGACCGATTTCACCCCATCTCGGCGCCCTCGATAGGCATGCGGAGTCACCCACTCTCATCCGAACCGGGAGATCCGTATGCCGGAACTCAGCCGCCGCCGCGCGCTCACCGCCGCGGCCGCCCTCGCCGCCGCCTCCGGGACCGCCGCCCTCACCGCCCCCTCCGCGCAGGCGGCGGGCCGCGCAACCGGCGCCCCCCAGCACGCCGGGCACCACACCGAGCCCACCCCCGCCGCCTTCGACGAGGTCTACAAGGGCCGCCGGATACAGGGCCGGGTGCGCTCCGGCGGGGGCCACCACCACGACCACGGCGGCGGTTACGGCGTCTACATCGACGACGTGGAGCTGCACGTGATGCGCAACGCCGACGGCAGCTGGATCAGCGTCGTCAGCCACTACGACCCGGTGGCCACCCCGCGCGCCGCGGCGCGGGCCGCGGTCGACGAACTCCAGGGCGCCGAACTCCTGCCGTTCCCCACCAACTGAACCGCCCCCTCAAGCACCACCTGGAGCATCCGCACATGACCGTCCGCAAGAACCAGGCGAACCTGACCGCCGACGAGAAGCTCCGCTTCGTCAACGCCCTTCTGGAGCTCAAGCGCAGCGGCCGCTACGACGACTTCGTCCGCATCCACAACGACTTCATCGTCGGCGACACCGACAACGGCGAGCGCACGGGCCACCGTTCGCCGTCCTTCCTGCCCTGGCACCGCAGATTCCTGCTGGAGTTCGAGGCCGCCCTGCAGGAGGTGGACGCCTCGGTGGCGCTGCCCTACTGGGACTGGACGACCGACCGCACGCCGCGCGCCTCGCTGTGGGCGCCGGACTTCCTCGGCGGCACCGGACGCAGCCTGGACGGACAGGTGATGGACGGGCCGTTCGCCGCCTCGACCGGGAACTGGCCGATCAACGTCCGTGTCGACGGCCGCACTTACCTGCGCCGCGCCCTCGGCTCCGGCGGCCGTCCGCTGCCCACGCGGGCCGAGGTGGAGTCGGTGCTGGCCATCGAGACGTACGACATGGCGCCCTGGAACAGCGGTTCGGACGGCTTCCGCAACCACCTGGAGGGCTGGCGCGGGGTCAACCTGCACAACCGGGTGCATGTCTGGGTCGGCGGCCAGATGGCGACCGGGGTCTCCCCCAACGACCCGGTGTTCTGGCTGCACCACGCCTACGTGGACAGACTGTGGTCCCAGTGGCAGCGCCGCCACCCGAACTCGCCGTACCTCCCGGCGACGGCCACGCCGAACGTGGTCCACCTCAACGCCACGATGAAGCCCTGGAACAACGTGCGGCCCGCCGAACTGCTGGACCACACCCGGCACTACACCTTCGACGTGGCCTGACCGGGTTCACGCGTCCGCGGTACGGCACTCCGGGTGGCCCCAGCCCTGCGCGTTCTTGGCGATCTGCTCGCCCGCCGCGTAGGGACGGCCGCACACACAGCGGCCGGGGAACTTCGCCTTGATGGTGCGCGAGGAGGAACCCCCGCTGCTCTTCCTCGCGGCCGCCGGGCGGCGGCGCGGCGCCTTGGCCGGGGTCTCCGGGGAGGGCGGCGGCTCGGGCGAGCCGAGCGCGCTGCCCGCGGGCTCCTGCACGGTGGCCGCCTGGCTGGCGGCACGGTCCGCGAAGTCGTTCAGCTTGTCGCCGTCGACCTGGTGGGCGGGGACGTAGCGGAACTCCACCGACCGTCCGGCCAGGAGCTCGTCGATGCGTACGACGAGCTCCTGGTTGGCGACCGGCTTGCCGGCCGAGGTCTTCCAGCCGTTGCGCTTCCAGCCGGGCAGCCAGGTGGTGACCGCCTTCATGGCGTACTGGGAGTCCATCCGGACCTCCAGCGGCACTTCCGGGTCGGTGGCCGCCAACAGGCGCTCCAGCGCGGTCAGTTCGGCGACATTGTTGGTGGCCTTGCCGAGGGGGCCGGCCGCCCAGCGGGCCGGGGTCTCGCTCTCGTCGGCGACGACCCAGGCCCAGCCCGCGGGTCCGGGGTTGCCCTTGGAAGCCCCGTCGCACGCGGCCACTACTCGTTCACGCATGTGCCGATCATGCCACGGGCCCGAGGGTGCCCCGGTCAGACGTCGGTGAGCGTGGGCATCTCGCCCTCGGTGGTGGTGGTGTCGATCACCGAGAAGTTCGCGCCCTGCGGATCACTGATCGCCGCGATCCGGCCGAACGGTGTGTTCATGGGCCCGAACCGCAGGATGCCGCCGCGCTCGGTCGCCTTCGCCACGGCGGCGTCGACGTCGGGGACGGAGAAGTAGACGTTGATGTAGGCCGGTATCTCCGGCGGGAACTCCTCCGTCATCTTCATGCGGCCGAGGACGGGGGTGTCGCCGAGGTTGAAGACCCGGAAGTCCATGCCGTCGTCCTCCATCTGCTGCGCGGTGTAGCGCGGGAAGACGGCCGGGAAGAACGCGTCGGACTTCTCCGGCTCCCGGGTGAAGACCTCCGCCCAGGCGAACGCGCCGGGCTGGCCGGCCGGTGCCTCGAAGCCCTCGTGGGTGCCGGCCTGCCACACGCCGAAGACGACTCCGCTCGGGTCGCGGGCCAGGCACATGGTGCCGAAGTCACCGACCTGAATCGGCTCCATCAGCACCTCGCCGCCGTTGTCCCGGATCCGGCGGGCGGTCTCGGCCGCGTCCGGGGAGGCGAGGTACAGGCACCACTGCGACATGCCCTCCTGCCCGGGCATGGGCGGCACGACCGCGGCGGCCGCCCTGCCGTCCGCGTACGCCTGGGTGTAGTTGCCGAACTCCGACGACGACTCGCCGAAGGTCCAGCCGAGGACATCTCCGTAGAAGCTCTTGGCTCCCTCGAAGTCGCTGAACATCGCGTCGGCCCAACAGGGGGTTCCCTCTGGCTGTACGGCCATGACCACGGCCTCTTCCGCATCGCTGGTGGGGGTCGTTTCCTCACGCTAGCCATCCCTGGCGCGAACCGCGCGCCGAAGGGCGCCGTCCGTCCGACACTGGGAGGAAAGGGTCCGGCGGCAGGACGGGGAGGCCCTATGACGGACGGGACGATGCGCGCGTGGTCGGTGGTGGCTCCCGGACCGGTGGAGGAGGGGGCGCTGCGGCTGGTGGAGAAGCCGGTGCCGGTGCCCGGGGCCGGTGAGCTGCTGGTCCGGGTGCTGGCGTGCGGGGTGTGCCGCACCGATCTGCATGTCACGGAAGGCGATCTGCCGGTACGCCTGGCCGGGGTGACTCCCGGGCACGAGGTGGTCGGGGAGGTCGCCGGCCTCGGTGCCGGGGTGAGCGGCTTCGCGGTCGGCGACCGGGTCGGGGTGGCCTGGCTGCGGTGGACGGACGGCACCTGCGCCTACTGTCTGCGCGGGGCGGAGAACCTGTGCCCCGGGTCGCGGTACACCGGCTGGGACGCGGACGGCGGCTACGCCGAGTACACGACCGTCCCCGCCGACTTCGCCCACCCGCTCCCCGAGGACCTGACCGACCTGGCGCTCGCGCCGCTGCTGTGCGCCGGGATCATCGGCTACCGGGCGCTGCGCCGGGCATCGCTCCCGGCGGGCGGGCGGCTCGGTCTGTACGGCTTCGGCGGCAGCGCCCATCTGTGCGCCCAGGTGGCGCTCGCGGAGGGCGCCCGGGTGCATGTGCTCACCCGCGGTGCGGCGGCACGGCGGCTGGCGCTGGAGCTGGGGGCCGCGTCGGCGGGCGAGGCGCACGCGATGCCACCGGAGCCGCTGGACAGCGCCATCCTGTTCGCCCCCGTCGGGGACCTGGTGCCGGTGGCGCTGCGCGCCCTGGACCGGGGCGGGGTGCTCGCCGTCGCCGGGATCCACCTCAGCGACACCCCGCCGCTGCACTACGAGACCGATCTGTTCTACGAGAAGGAACTGCGCAGCGTCACCTCCAACACCCGCGCGGACGCCCGCAAGTTCCTCACCCTCGCCGCCCGCTACAAGGTCCACGCCACCACGCACGCCTATCCCCTGTCCCGGGCCGATGCGGCCCTGCGGGACCTCAAGGCGGGGCGGTTCGACGGAGCGGCGGTGCTCGTCAACGACCTGAGTTGACAGGGCAGTTGGCGGTGTTCGGCCGACCCGGGTCTTCCGCCTGCGGCGTGGCTGTGCTTGCCTGGGGAGCCGTTTCTCCGTTACCGGGGCGGGAGTTGCCGCATGCGCAGGGCGTGGATGGCGGGATTGGCGCTCACAGTGGCGCTGCTCGGCGGCTGCGGGGACCCGTCGTCGGAGCCGGAGCGGGCACCCGCGCCCGCGAAGCCCCCGGCGTCGGCGACTACCCAGCAGCGGGCGCCCGCATCCCCGAAGGCCCCGGCGGAGCCGCCCAAGGTGCTCTACCTCGGCGACTCCCTGGCGATGGAGGCGCAGAAGGTGCTCGGCGCCGGACTGCGCGGGAAGCTGCGCGCCGCCTACACCAGTGCCCCGTACTCGGGCACCACCGTCTGCGACTACCTGGAGGGCACCGGCGAGCGGTCGCTGGTGCCGGACGCGGACAAGGCGGCCGCGCTGGTGCGCGCGCACCGGCCGGACTTCGTGGTGCTGCAGTTCTGGGGCAACTCCTGGGGCTACACGCCCTGCATGGACGGCATCACGCACGACGCCGATCCCCGGGCCTACTTCGACCGGTACGCGGCGGACCTGGACCGGGTCACCTCGCAGATCGCCGCCGCGGGCGGGGAGCACCGCCCGCGGATCGTGTGGGTGCTGCAGGGCCCCGACCCGATCACCCCGGACCGGGTGCGGAAGGTGAACGCCCTGTACGAGGAGCGGGCCGACGCGGCGGGTGATCTCGTCGCGGACGCGGGGCGGACGGTGAGCGCCGACGGGGCCCGCTACACCTGGGTACGGCACCTGCCGTGCACCGCCTACGAGCGGGCGCACCCGGACTACTGCACCGATCCGGGCCGCGGCCGCACCGCCCTGCACCGCGAGGACGACTATCTGCACTTCTGTCTGGCGCCCACCACCTCGGCCCCGAAGCCGTGCCCGGTCCGCTCCGCCGGCATCCTGCGGATGGCGCGGGAGGTCACGCGGGTGATCCACGACTCCTGGTGAGACGGGCGCTCACTCCCCGTCGTAGGCCTTCCTCAGGGCGGCGATGTCGAGCTTGTGCATGCCGAGCATGGCCTGGGTGGCGCGGGACGCCTTCTCCGGGTCGGGGTCGCCGACCATGGCGTCGAGACTGTCGGGGACGACCTGCCAGGACACGCCGTACCTGTCCTTCAGCCAGCCGCAGGGGCCGGGCTCGCCGCCGTTCTCGGTGAGCCTGGTCCAGTAGTAGTCGATCTCCTCCTGGTCCACGCAGTAGATCATGAACGAGACGGCCTCGTTGAACTTGAAATCGGGTCCGCCGTTGAGGGCGAGGAACGGGTGGCCGTTGGCCGTGAACTCCACCGTCATCACCATTCCGGCGGGGCGCATGGAGCCCTCGGGGTAGCGGGCGATCCTGCCGATGCTGGAGTTCTTGAAGACGGAGACGTAGAAGTGCGCGGCTTCCTCGGCCTGGTCGTCGAACCAGAGACACGTGGTGAAACCCTTGGCGGCCATGAGTACCTCCCGGATATGGAACGCAGTCACCTCTACCGACTGATCCTCGGCCCGGAACTCATCGGCCGCGCACCGGCCCAAGGCGCACTCTGCCCCTGGCGAATCTGCCGCGGGCAGAGAAATCCCCGGTGGGGCGGTGTGCCGGGCAACAGTGGGTTCGACGGCATCCACGCCACGACGAGGAGATCCCATGACTCCACTGACCACGCTCGCGCCGCGGGCGGAGGAGGGCGACACCCCGCCCACCCGGTTCGACGACCAGCTCGCCGCCCAGCTGCTCGGGCAGCGGATCGTCCTGCTCGGCACGCAGGTCGACGAGGTCTCCGCCAACCGGGTGTGCGCGCAGTTGCTGCTGCTGTCGGCGGAGGACCCGCGCACCGACATCAGCCTGTTCATCAACAGCCCGGGCGGCTCGGTCCACGCGGGCCTGGCCATCTACGACACGATGCGGCTGATCCCGAACGACGTCGCCACGCTCGCGATGGGCTTCGCGGCCAGCATGGGCCAGTTCCTGCTGAGCGTGGGCACGGCGGGCAAGCGCTATGCGCTGCCCAACGCGCGGATCATGATGCACCAGCCGTCGGCGGGGATCGGCGGCACCGCGGCGGACATCGAGATCCAGGCGGAGAACCTGGAGTTCACCAAGCGGACCATCGAACGGATCACCGCCGAGCACACCGGCCAGACCCCGGAGACGATCTCCCGGGACGGTGACCGGGACCGCTGGTTCACGGCCGAGGAGGCCCGTGAGTACGGCATCGTCGACCGGGTCGTGGAGTCCTTCACGGATGTCCGCCCGGCGGCCACAAAGCGACGGATGGGGCTGTAGGCATGGGCAGTTACACGATTCCGAACGTCATCGAACGCACCCCGCAGGGTGAGCGGTCCTTCGACGTGTTCAGCCGGCTGCTCAACGAGCGGATCATCTTCCTCGGCACCGAGATCGACGACGGGGTCGCCAATGTCGTCATCGCGCAACTGCTCCACCTGGAGTCGACGGCGCCCGAGCACGAGATCGCGATCTACATCAACTCGCCCGGCGGATCGTTCACTTCGCTGATGGCGATCTACGACACGATGACCTACGTCCAGGCCCCGATCTCCACGTTCTGTGTGGGGCAAGCGGCGTCCACGGCGGCGGTGCTGCTGGCGGGCGGCGATCCGGGGCGGCGGTCGGTGCTGGAGCACGCCCGGGTGCTGCTCGGCCAGCCGGCCAGCGGCGGGCGGCAGGGCGTGGTCTCCGACCTGGCGCTCCAGGCCAAGGAGATGGTCCGGATCCGCGCCCAGGTCGAGGAGGTGCTGGCCCGGCACACCCACCACGACGTGGCGACGCTGCGCGCCGACATGGACCGCGACAAGGTGTTCACCGCCGAGGAGGCGGTGGCGTACGGCCTCGCCGACCATGTGGTGAGCCGGCGCCTCGGCACGGTTTGAGGCGCCGGGTCCCCTCCGTCAGGCGGCCAGGCACAGTCCGTTGTACGAGGAGGGGGCGGCGCCGCGTCCGCCGGCCGTGCCGTGCCGGGAGGTCAGGCGGATCAGCTCGCCCTGGGCCCGCGACAGCAGGTCGCCGAGGCTCAGGCCGAGGGCGCGGGCGGCGGCCGCGAGGACCTCGGAGGAGGCCTCCTTGCGGCCGCGTTCCACCTCGGAGAGGTAGGGCATGGAGATCCGGGCGGCGTCGGCCACGTCCTTCAGGGTGCGCTCCTGGGCGAGCCGCTCGCGCCGCAGGACGTCGCCGACCAGGTCCCGCCACAGGGGTTCCCTGGCGGCGGGTGGGGCGCTGTCCGGGCGCGGGGGCTCCTGGCGCGCGGGCGGGCGCAGCGGGATGACGCGGGCTTCGTTCGGCGCGTGGTTGCTCACTTTCCCAGCCTAGGAGCCGGACGCCCGCGGGGAAGGCCGTGGCGTTCTGCCCTGGGGAGAATCGCCCGGCGCGAACAGCGGGTCGAGGGGCCGGTGGATCAGGCCGCGGCCAGCCGGAGCACGGCGCGGATGCGCTTGCCGACCGGGACGCGTTCGACGGCGACCTCTCCCGCCAGGGCGTGCACTATCTCCAGGCCGTGCCCTCCGACGCGCTCGGGGTCGCGGGCGAAGCGGCGGGGCAGGGCGGCGCTGCTGTCGTAGACGGTGACCGCGATCCGCGCGTCGGTGCCCTCCAGGTCGAGGATGTACGGGCCGTTGCTGTGCCGGTCGGCGTTGGTGACGAGTTCGCTGACCACGAGGAGCACCACTTCGTGGGTCCGGTCGGGGATCTCGGCGCACCACTCCGTGCGCAGCCGGGCGAGGAAGCCGGCGGCGAAGGAGCGGGCCTCCGCGATGCACCCCGGTTCCCCGCTGTAGTGGGCGGCCTGGCGCAGCGGTTCCACGGGCACGTCGAATCCGCTCGGAATAACCGCCCCGTCGTGTTCGATCATGCGTGTCTCTCTCGGAAGGCCAAAGGAGGCCGGACGCTACTGCACCAGTGTTCGTACCCAGTGCCGCGCCGGGCAGTCCCCCGGGCCCGAGCCGGGTGCGTCACACCGCCGGGGTCGAGGTGAGTCCGGGGCTGCCGCTGGTGGTCAGCGACTCGCTGATCGAGTCGGACGCCAGCGGCGAATCAGGGGTGGAGGTGTCCGGCGTGAGCGGCGTGTCCGTCGTGGTGTCCGAGGTAGGCGGGCTGGTCGGGGTCGACGGGGAGGTCGGCACGGACGGCGAGGTGGGCGGGCAGCCCGTCTCGTTGCCGGCCGTCGGGGGCGACGGGCAGGCCGTCGTGGTGTGCGGCGAGGTCGAGGGCGACTTGGTCACCGGCGGGGAGGGGTGGTGCGGCGGGTGCGTCTTCTTGTCCTTGTGGCCGGTGTCGCCGTGCTGCCGGTGGAACCACTCGTCGTGCTGGTGGTCGTAGACCACGAAGACCTTGATGACCTCGGTGGAGGGCGAGACCACCACCGTGTTCGAGGCGCTGTACGACGGCCAGGAGTCGCCGGTGGGCTTCGGCGTGTCGTTCAGCGCGACCGGCGGGGTCAGCGGGTTGCCGCAGGCGCAGCGCACCCGGGGCATGCCGTGGTCGTCGACGAGGACGGCGGTGCCGGCCTGGAGGACGGCCTGGTAGCTGGTGGCGCCGCCGTCGCGGTAGCCGTGGTTGGTGACGCGGGTGTCCATGCGCAGCTGTACGGGGGTCAGTCCGCGCAGGTAGTCCGGGACGGCGTCGGGTGCGACACCGGCGACGGAGGCGAACGCCTTGTTCTTCTGCGGCTGCGACTGGAGCGCCTTGATCTGCTTCTCCACGTCGCACGCGGCCACGTTGCGGGTGCCGCCGTACAGGCCGGGGGCGCCGCCGTCGACTCCGCGTACCTCGTTGGTGTCGCCGGAGCCGGTGGCCGGGGACGGGGTGACGGGCGCGGCGGAGCTGTTCGTGGCGGTGGACTCGGTGAAGGGGTCGGGGCCGTTCTTTCCCGCGGCCTGGAGGAAGACCTCGCCGCCGGAGCCGGAACCTCCGCCGCCGCCTCCTCGGCCCAGGACGACCGCAACCACCACGGCGGCCACGACCACCGTGGCCAGGACGGCCATCCGGGGTACGGACCGCCACCAGGGCTGGTGCGGTTCGGGCTCCGGGGGGACCGCGCCGCCGCCGCTGCCGGAGGGCGGGGTCGGCGGGATGCCGCCTCCGCCGCTGCCCGGGGGCTGGGAGGGGGGTCCGGAGGGCGGCTGCGAGGGACCGGACAGGGGGCCCGAAGGGGGTCCTGTGGGTCGGCCCGACGACGGAGGTTCGACGCTCACGATCCCTTCTTCCCAATGCGGGACCATCGCGGCAATTCACACCAATAGCCACATTTCCGCATCGTGACCATTGTGTGCTCCGGTCCGCCCCGGTCCGCAAGCCGGACGCGGACGGCCCCTCTCATCGGGCGAGGTACCCGGGTGCTGCTTAGCGTGGCAGCGTGAGCGTACGCACAACCTCCGGCCGGGCCGTGGCCCGCCACGGCTGGCCGCAGGCCCTGGTCGCCGTTGCGGCCGGGATGATCGCCATGGGCGTGGTCGCCGCGCTGGGGCTGTGGGCGGCGGGGGCGACGGACCTGCCGGACAACGCCTATCCCCGGGTCGTCGCCGCGACGGTGGTCACCGCGGTGGGCGGCACGGTGGAGATGTCGGGCGACGCCGGCGGCCTCGCCGAGTCGGCGGCGGATCTCACGGTGATCCCCTTGTCCGTGACCCTGGTGGGCGCCCTGGTGACGGCCGCGGGATTCCTGCGCCCGCTGCGGCACCGGGCGGTGACGGGTGCGCGGGAGCTGGCGGGCTGGGCGGCCCGCGTCGCGGTGCTCTGGCTGTTGGCGCTGCTGGGCCTGGCGCTGTTCGCCCGCCAGGACTTCAAGATCTCTCTCGGCGGCGACAGGCTCAGCGACATCGGCGACCTCTTCGGTGTCTCCCCGAAGGTCGGCTTCCGCACGGACGTGCCGCTGACCCTGTTCTTCGGCCTGCTATGGCTGGTGGGGGTGCTCGTCCTGGCCCTGCTGGTGGCCCGGGGCGCCCCCCTGCCGCCGAGGCTGCTGCGCTTCCAGGAGTCGGTACGCCCGGCGGCCTACGCGATGGTGGCCCTGCTGCTGGCCTGCGTGGCGCTGGGCGTGGTGATCGGCGTGGTCGTCGCCCTGACCCGGGGCCACGCCCGCGAGACCCTCGCCGTGATCCTGCTCGGCCTGCCGAACCTGATGTGGCTGGCCCTGACCGTCGGCCTGGGCGCCACCTGGGAGGGCAGGGTCGACGGGCCCTTCGGCCTGCCGATGCCGCATGTCCTGGACGAGGTACTGCGCGGCTCCGAGACGACGGACCTGAACCTGAGCACCCTGTCCGAGTACGACAGCCGCGTGTGGTGGCTGCTGGTCGTGACGGCGGTCCTGGTCCTGGCCGCCGCCTTCGTGATGGCGGCCCGCTCCCCCGGCAGGATGCGCCCCTGGCAGCACGCGGTGCACATGGCGGTCGCCCTGGCCCTGACAGTCCTGATGATCTGCCTGGTCGCCCGGATCTCGGCCCACTACGGCCTGTCGGTCCTGGGCATCGGCGACCTCGGCGGAGACCTGGGCGGGGAACTGCTCCTCGAACCCCGCCTCTGGACGACCCTGGGTCTCGCCCTGGTGTGGGGGCTGGTCGCGGGCTTCATCGGCGGGCTGGCCGCCCGACCGGTGCAGCGCCGCTAGAAGGACCGCTCTGGAGGAACCGCCTCAGAAGAACGGCTCCGCCCACCGGGGCGGCGGCCTCGGGGGGTCCGCCGGTTCCGGGTGGTCGCGGCCCATCACCGGGACGTCCACCTGGGTCGGAGGGTGGGTGGCGGCTTCCCCTTCCGCGGGTGCGGCGTCGCCGCGCAGCGCCATGCGGAGCGCCGCCACGAAGGAGAGGCAGGACTCGTAGCGGCTCTCCGGGGACTTGGCCAGGGCCTTGGCGAAGACGGTGTCCACCGGTGTGGGGAGGTCGGGGCGGGAGCCGGTCAGGGGCGGGGGCTGGTCGTACTGGTGGGCCCACAGGAGGGCCATGTCGTCGTCCCGTTGGAACGGGGGGTGGCCGGACAGGCACTCGTAGACGACGCAGGCGAACCCGTAGACGTCGCAGCGCGCGTCCACCGGCTTGCCGGAGATCTGCTCCGGGGCGACGTAGTCGAGCGTGCCCACGAACTGGCCGACGGTGGTGAGCCCGGTCAGGGACAGGGACTTCTTGGTCAGGCCGAAGTCGGTGAGGTAGGCGTGCTCGGGGTGGTCGCTGTCCGTGCCGCGGGCGACCAGGATGTTGCCGGGTTTGACGTCCCGGTGGACCAGGCCGTGCTCGTGGGCCGCGTCCAGGGCGGAGGCCACCTGGCCGGCGATGCGTACGGCCGTCGCCGGCGACAGCGGGCCCTGGCGGTCCAGGAGGTGGCGCAGGTCGCTGCCCGCCACGTATCGCATCGCGATGAACAGGACGTCGTCCGTCTCGCCCGCCTCGAAGACCGGCACGATGTGCGGGTGGTCGATGGCCGCCGCGGCCCGCGACTCGTGGCTGAACCGGCGCCGGAAGGTGTCGTTGCGGGCGAGTTCCGGCGCGAGCAGCTTGAGCGCGACCGAGCGATCCAGGCGCAGGTCACGGGCGCGGTAGACGACCGCCATGCCGCCGCGGCCGATCTCCTCCTCGATGCGGTACCCGGCGACCTGCCGGCCGATCAGCTCGGAGGGACTGCCCGAGAACAGACTCGTCTCACGGACCATCCGGGCTCACCACCCGGGTGGCGGTGAGGCCGGGGTCCCCGGTGTCGGCGCGGGGCCCCTCGTCGGTGGTGAAGGTGCTCAGCCGCATCCCGTCCGCGTACACCCAGCGCCCGTGCTCGGAGTCGTACAGCCACACGTGCTCGCCCTCGACGACCACCCCGATCCGCAGTCCGTGGGTGCGGTCCCGGAAGGACTCGCCGTCGAGGCCGCCCGAAGCCAGGTCCTCCATCGCGGACCGGTACCGGGACAGGGTCTGCTCGGCGCGGGCGAGGTACGGGAGCGGGTCGGCGGTACGGGCCGGGGACGCGCCCGGAACCGGCGGGTCCTGCGGCACGGCGACCAGTTCCCGGGCGTCCACCCAGGCCGACCAGCCGTTGGCGCACAGCACGCGCCCCCAGTCCCCGCGCCGTTCCAGGAGCTGCACCGGAAGCAGCGCGTCCAGGGGCACCGTGGGCCGGGACGGATCGGGCAGTTCCCAGGCCGGCATCCCGTGGCCGGGGACGACATGGGTGGGCCGGAATCCGGGAGTCGCCATGGCATGCCCCTACTTCCGCATCACGACGGGTTCCTGGCGCCGCAGCAGCCGGGAGACCACGTAGCCGAAGAGCGCCGACAGCACGATCAGCATGCCGATGTTGAGCAGCCACACGCCCGTCGAGTGCTCGAAGAGCGGGTCGCCGGTGAGGTCGCCGGGCACGATCCGGGCCAGGCCGACGGTCCCGGCCATCGCGCCGAGCGCCCAGCGCGAGGGCACCAGCCAGGCCAGCTGTTCCAGTCCGGGCACGCCGTCGAGCTTGAGCAGGGCGCCGCAGAACACCACTTGGACGATGGCCAGCAGCACCAGCAGTGGCATCGTCACCTCTTCCTTGCGCACCAGTGCCGAGACCAGCAGGCCGAGCATCATCGCGGTGAAGGCGAGCAGGGCCACGGCGACGGTGATCTCGATGAGCGGCGGCATGAGGACGCCCTCGCCGCCGGGCGCGTTGAGGTCGACGCCGAGCAGGGCGACCAGGGTCAGCACCACGGCCTGGAGCACGGTGATGGTGCCGAGCACGACGATCTTGGACATCAGGTAGGCGGATCTGGACAGGCCGACGGCGCGCTCGCGCCGGTAGATCACGCGTTCCTTGACCAGTTCGCGCACGGCGTTGGCGGCGCCGGTGAGGACCGCGCCTACGCACAGGATGAGCAGCGCGTTCATCGCGGTGTCCCGGGTCAGCGAGCTGCCCGCCAGGGCGCGGGCCATGGCGCCCATCACGAACGGCAGCGCGATCATGATGGCGAGGAAGGTGCGGTCCGCGCTGAGCGCGGCGGCGTAACGGCGGATCAGTGTGCCGAGCTGGGCGCCGCGGCTGCGCGGGCGCGGCGGCGGGGTGATGACGACGGGCCCGTCGCGCATCAGCCGCGGCTGCGCGGTGGCGTCGACGACGTACCGGCGGTGCTGCGGCGAGCTGGTGTAGGCGCCGGACCAGTTGCGCTCCCGGTCGCGCTCGAATGCCTCGAACGCCTCCGGCCACTCCTCGAACCCGAAGAACGGCAGCGCCTCCTCGGGCGGCCCGTAGTAGGCGATCCGGCCGCCGGGCGCGAGGACCAGCAGGCGGTCGCAGACGTCGAGGCTGAGCACGCTGTGGGTGACGACGATGACGGTGCGGCCGTCGTCGGCGAGTCCGCGCAGCATGTGCATCACCGAGCGGTCCATGCCGGGGTCGAGTCCCGAGGTCGGCTCGTCCAGGAAGAGCAGGGAGGGCTTGGTGAGCAGTTCCAGGGCGACGCTGACGCGTTTGCGCTGGCCGCCGGAGAGGCTGTGCACGGGCTGTCCGGCGCGCTGTTCCAGGCCGAGTTCGCGGATGACCTCGTCGACCCGGGCCTGCCGTTCGGCCTTGGCGGTGTCCTGCGGGAAGCGCAGTTCGGCGGCGTAGGACAGGGCGGCGCGGACGGTGAGCTGGGCGTGCAGGATGTCGTCCTGCGGGACCAGGCCGATGCGCTGGCGCAGTTCGGCGTAGTCGCGGTAGAGGTCGCGGCCGTCGTAGACGACGGTGCCGTGGTCGGCGGGGCGCTGTCCGGTGAGGGCGTTGAGCAGGGTGGACTTGCCGGCGCCGCTCGGGCCGACGACGGCGAGCAGGCACTTCTCCCCCACCGGGAAGGACACGTCGTCGAGGAGGGTCTTGCGGCCGTGGTCGACGGCGACGGTGAGGTCCTGCACCTCAAGGGAGACCTCACCGGTGTCGACGTACTCCTGGAGTTCGTCCCCGACCAGGCAGAACGCCGAGTGCCCGATGCCGATGACGTCGCCGGATCGGACCTCCGCGAGGTTGACGGGGCTGCCGTTGAGGTAGGTGCCGTTGTGGCTGCCCAGGTCGGCGATCTCGTGGCCGCCGTCGGAGCGGCCGCGCAGTTCGGCGTGGTGCCGGGAGACGGTGAGGTCGTCGATGACGAGGTCGTTGTCGGGGGCGCGGCCGATGCGCACGGTCCGGGCCTGGGGCAGCGGCCGTACGGTGGTGGGCTGCCGGAAGGTGCCGGTCCGGGCGGGCGCGGAGACGGCCGAGGGGCGTTCCGGCCTGGGTTCGGGGCGGCCGAGGACGACGGCGCGCGGTCCGTCGGCGGGGTTGCCGAAGCGGATCACGGTGCCGGGTCCGACGTACCGCTCCTGGATGCGACGGCCGTCGGCGTAGGTGCCGTTGGTGCTGTGCTCGTCCTGGATCGTCCAGTGGTCGTCCTCGGGGTGCAGGACCGCGTGGTGCCAGGAGACCCGGGCGTCGTCGAGGACGATGTCGCTGAGGGGGTCGCGGCCTACGTGGTAGTCGCGGCTCGGGGTCATCACGGTGGAGCCCGACTCGGTCTCCAGCACGAGTACGGGCGCAGTCGGTGCGAGCGGTCGCTCCGCCATGCCTGGATTCTACCGATTTGCCCACTAGTACGCCTGGCACACCCTGGCGTCCGGCAGGCGCCGGTGGCGCTTGACCTGTGTGCGGGCGGCCACTGCCTGCGCCGACGCGGGGGGGCGAAGGCGTCACGACAGGAGGCGTCGGCGGCGGGCGGCTCAGCCGACGGGGACGACCAGGGCGGGGACGGTGCGTTGCATGCGCAGTGCGTCGACGGACTCGGCGAGCAGTTCGTACTCGGTGGTGTCGTCGCTGGTGGCGATCCGGATCAGCCGTCCGGCGGCCAACTGCTCGGCGACCAAATCCTGCTGGCCGGCGTCGGCGCACCAGGCGCGCAGTACGGCGGGGACGTCGGGGACGGTGCCGGCGACCGGGACGAGGGCGGCGGCCGGGAAGTGCTCGGTCTCGGGCTGCGGGTCTAATCGCTCGGCGATCCAGGTCGCCCGGTCCCGTAACCACCACAGGGCGAGGGCCAGCGTGGGAGCCCGGTAGGTGCCCAGCGGCACCCCGATACGCCGGCCGCCGCAGGTGCCGTACGCGGTGACATGGCACAGAAATTCGTCGTGCACGTCTCTCTCCCCCGTGACGCCGGCCCCGGAGCCGGGCCTCGCTTCCCGTGCGGTGCGTGATCGTTTCTTCGCTCCGCGTAAGGGCCACTCTTGAGTTGAGTATGTTCACTGCTGAATCACTGTCACCATGACTTTCCGGCCAGTCTCCTGGCATATTCCGGAAGGTCGCTGGCCGAAAGCACCCCGGGGAACAGGTGTTCCCGGAGACGGTCACCATCCGTCACCGGGAACACCGGGAACACCGGGGCATCGCCTAGGACTTGATGACCGCGTCGATACGGGCCAGCTCCTCGGCGTCGAAGTCGAGGTTGGCGATGGCGGCGACGCTGTCCTCGATCTGCCGCGCGCTGCTGGCGCCGACGAGCGCGGAGGTCACCCGGCCCCCGCGCAGCACCCAGGCGAGCGCCATCTGCGCCAGGGACTGACCGCGCGACTCGGCGATCTCGTTCAGCGCCCGGAGCCTGCCCACCAGGTCCCCGGTGAGCGCGTCGGAGTTCAGGAACGGGCTGTCGCTCGCGGCCCGCGAACCCTCGGGGATGCCGTCGAGGTAGCGGGAGGTCAGCACGCCCTGCTCCAGCGGCGAGTAGACGATCGAGCCGACCTGGAGCTCGTCCAGGGCGTCCAGCAGACCCTCGTCCTCCGGGCGCCGGTCGAGCATCGAGTAGCGCGGCTGGTGGATCAGCAGCGGCGTGCCCAGCTCGCCGAGGATCCGGGCCGCCTCCCGGGTCTGTTCGGCGGAGTAGTTGGAGACGCCGACGTAGAGCGCCTTGCCCTGCTGCACGGCCGAGTGCAGCGCGCCCATCGTCTCCTCCAGCGGAGTCTCCGGGTCCGGCCGGTGCGAGTAGAAGATGTCGACGTAGTCCAGGCCCATCCGCTGCAGGCTCTGGTCCAGCGAGGACAGTACGTACTTGCGCGAGCCCCACTCGCCGTACGGGCCGGGCCACATCAGGTATCCGGCCTTGGTGGAGATGACGAGTTCGTCGCGGTACGGCGCGAAGTCCGCCTTCAGGGCCTCGCCGAGCGCGGACTCGGCCGCGCCGGGCGGCGGGCCGTAGTTGTTGGCCAGGTCGAAGTGGGTGACCCCGAGGTCGAAGGCGCGGCGCAGGATCGCGCGCTGCGTGTCGACCGGGCGGTCCGGACCGAAGTTGTGCCACAGGCCGAGCGAGAGGGCGGGCAGCTTCAGACCGCTGCGTCCGGTGCGCCGGTAGGGCATGTCCGCGTAGCGGTCGGGGTGTGCGGTGTACAACGCGACTCCAGATGAGTGGGCACGAGGGGAAGCGGATTCAGACGCGTTCCCTTGGGACCGGTCTCCACTCTTTCGTGACCTGTGGGCATTGGTCCAACAGAAGAATCCGATGGAATTCAGCGCTTAGGCTTCTCAGTCATGGAACTGCGCCATCTCCAGCACTTCGTCGCGGTCGCCGAGGACCAGCATTTCACCCGGGCTGCCGAACGCCTCATGGTCTCCCAGTCGGGCCTGTCGGCCTCGATCCGCTCGCTGGAGCGGGAGCTGCAGACCCCGCTGTTCGTACGGACGACGCGCAGTGTGACGCTGACCCCGGCCGGGCGGGCGCTGCTGGGCGAGGCGGAACGGATCCTGGCACAGGTGCGCTCGGCCCACGAGGCGGTCGCCGCGGTGCAGGGCGTACTGCGCGGCATGCTGGCGCTCGGCTCCGAGCAGTGCATAGCCGGGGTGCATGTGGCGGGACTGCTGGCTGCGTTCCGGCGGCGCCATCCGGACGTGGAGATCTGTCTGCGGCAGGCGGGCTCGGGGGCGCTGGAGGAGGAGGTGGCGGCGGGCCGGCTGGACCTGGCGTTCGCGGTGCGTACGGCCCAGCAGCCGGCGGACCAGTTGCGCGCCGTACCGCTGACCAGTGAGCCGATGACGGTGCTGTGCCACCCAAGTCACCGGCTCGCCGCCGCCGGGAGCCCGGTCACCCTGGAGGAGCTGGGCGGCGAGGTGTTCGTGGACTTCCACCCGGACTGGGGGCCGCGCCGCACCACCGACGCCGCGTTCGCCGCCGCGGGGGTCCGCCGGTCGGTCGCCCTGGAGGTGAACGACGTGCACAGCCTGCTGGACCTGGTCGACGAGAACCTCGGCATCGCCGTCGTCCCGCGCCACTTCCGGCACAAGCGGCAGTCGCTGGCCGCCGTGCCCGTGAAGAGCACCGACGAGCGGGTCTACGAGACGGTCGCCCTGCTGCCGCCCCCGCAGGCCACCAGCCCGGCGGCCCGCGCGCTCATGGAACTCCTCGCCGCGGAGGGCGACGGACGGGGCGCGTGAGGGGCGCCCGTGCGCGAAGGTGGAGCCATGCATGCCAAGGACATCCTCATCGACGGCTACGGCCGCATCCGCGAAGAAGTCCACGCCACCGTCGAGGGCCTGGACCCCGACGACCTCAACGCCCGGCCGGGCCCGGCGGCCAACTCCATCACCTGGCTGGTCTGGCACCTCACCCGGGTGCAGGACGACCACATCGCCGACGCCTTCGGTCGGGAGCAGGTGTGGCTCGCCCAGGACTTCCACAAGGCCTTCGGCCTCGACCTGCCCCGCCACGACACCGGCTACGGCCACACCCCGGCGAAGGTCGCCAGGGTGCGGGTCGACTCCGGTGAGCTGCTGACCGGGTACTACGACGCCGTGCACGACCAGACCCTCGGCGCGCTGCGGGAGCTGGCCGCCAAGGATCTGGAGCGCGTCGTGGACGAGCGGTGGGACCCGCCGGTCACGCTGGGCGTACGGCTGGTGAGCGTCCTGTCCGACGACCTTCAGCACATCGGACAGGCCGCCTACGTACGCGGGCTGCTTCAGGCGGAGTAGCCCGGCAGGACGACGTCCTGGATGAGGGCCTTGCGCTCGTCGAACGGGAGGAACGCGCTCTTGACGGCGTTCACGGTGACGGTGCGCAGGTCCTCCACCGTCCAGCCCGCCTGTTCGACCAGCAGGGACATCTCGCGGCTCATCGTGGTGCCGGAGACCAGACGGTTGTCGGTGTTCAGGGTGACCCGGAAGCCGAGCTCCTTCAGAGCGGTGATCGGGTGCTCGGCTATGGAGGTGGCGGCGCCGGTCTGGAGGTTGGAGGTGGGGCACATCTCCAGGGCGATCCGGCGGTCGCGGACCCAGCCGGCCAGGCGGCCGAGCTTGCCGTCGACGATGTCGTCGGTGATGCGCACACCGTGGCCGAGGCGCTGGGCGCCGCAGATCTGCACGGCCTGGTGGATGCTGGACAGGCCGTCGGCCTCACCGGCGTGGATGGTGAACGGCACGTTCTCGCGGCGCAGGTACTCGAAGGCGGCCAGGTGGTCGGCGGCCGGGAAACCGGCCTCGGCACCGGCGATGTCGAAGCCGACGACACCCGCGTCCCGGAAGGCCACGGCCTGGTCGGCGGCCTCGCGCACCCGGTCGAACATCCGCATCCCGCACAGCAGCGTGCCCACCCGCACCGGGGTTCCGGCGGCGGCCGCCTTCGCCATACCGGCGGCCAGGCCCTCCTGGACGGTCTCGACGACCTCGGCGAGCGACAGGCCCTTGCGGGTGTTCAGCTCGGGGGCGTAGCGCACCTCGGCGTAGACGACGCCGTCGGCGGCCAGGTCCAGCACGTACTCCTCGGCGGTGCGCAGCAGGCCCTCGCGGGTCTGCATCACGGCGAGGGTGTGCTCGAAGGTGGCGATGTAGCGGACCAGGTCACCGGAGTTCGCGGCCTCGAAGAACCAGGCGGCCAGCTCGTCGGGGTCGGTGGTGGGCAGGGTGTGGCCGACCTCGGCGGCGAGCTCGACCAGGGTGGCGGGGCGCAGGCCGCCGTCGAGGTGGTCGTGCAGGACGGCCTTGGGGAGGCGGCGGATCACTTCGTTGTCTACGCGCGTAGCGGTCATGGCGGGTCTTTCCTTGGGCGAGGGTCGCGAAAGCGGCGGCGGAGGTTCAGCCGGCGGGCTGGAGGAGGTCCCAGCGGTTGCCGTACAGGTCCTGGAAGACAGCGACCGAGCCGTAGGGCTCGTGGCGCGGTTCCTCCAGGAAGGTCACGCCCGCGGCGAGCATCCGGGCGTGGTCGCGGGCGAAGTCGTCGGTGTGCAGGAAGAAGCCGACACGCCCACCGGTCTGGTCACCGACCCGGGCCCGCTGCTTCTCGCCCTTGGCGCGGGCCAGCAGCAGCTCGGCGCCACCGTCGCCGGGGCTGACGACGACCCAGCGGGAGCCGTCGGGACGCGGGGCGTCCTCGACGAGACGGAAGCCGAGGGCCTCGGTATAGAAGCGGATCGCCTCGTCGTAGTCGTCGACGACGAGGGTGACCAGGGCGATACGGCTCATCGATGCCTTCCGGAGGTGTGATTGACGGGAGAGGTTATACGTAAAACCCGGGCGGCGCCAGTCACCTGCGGTACGGACCTGCGGGAGCGCGCCGATCGCCTGCCGCACGGACCCCCGCAACCCCCACCCGACACCCGCCGCACGGGCCCCTGGACCTACGGCTCCGGGCCGGTCCCGGGCGGGCCCTGGGCCCGATCCGCGCCGTCCACTCCCCCGGTACCGTCCGCCCAATGAAGATCACCAGGGCGCCCCGCACCCCCGAGCAGCGCAAGCGCGATCTCCTGCGCCGGCTGGAGACGGAGATGGACATCTGGGTGGCCACGGCCGACGCCGACGGCGTGCCGTGTCTGGTCCCGCTCTGGTTCGTCCGGCACGGCGAGTGCCTGTGGCCGGCGACCCGGCCGACCACCCCCACCGGCCGCGATCTGCGCGAGGGCCGCCGGGCCCGGCCGGCTCTCGGTGACACCCTGGACGTGGTTCTGATCGACGGCGACGCGGAGATGTACGGCACGGCCGAGGTGCCCGACGACGCGGCCGCGGCGTTCCTTGCGAAGACGGGCCGGGACCCCCGGGCCGACGAGGCGCCGTACGTGTTCTTCCGGGTGCGTCCGCGCACGGTGCAGGCGCGCAACGGCGAGCACGAGATGCGCGGCCGGTTCCTGCTGCGGGACGGCGCCCGGGTGGTGTGAGCCGGGCGTTCCGGAGGCCGACATTCTCTTCACGCACGGGAGTTACCCCAGAGTAATCCCCGGTGGTTTGATGTGCGGCGCCACTCCACCCCCCTCACCCTCAGGGAGATCCAGTGACGCTCTTCGCACAGCGCCGTGCACAGGGCTCGGCCGTGCTCGTCCTCGCGCTCGCCGCCGCCGCGCTGTCCGGTTCGACGCCCTCAGCGGTGGCCGCTTCGGCGCCGGAGCTGAAGGTGTTGTCGTACAACGCCTTCCTCTTCAGCAAGACGCTCTACCCGAACTGGGGCCAGGACCACCGCGCCGCCGAGATGGTCAGGGCGCCGTTCTTCCAGGGCAATGACGTGGTGGTGCTCCAGGAGGCGTTCGACAACTCCTCCTCGGACGCGCTGAAGTCCGCGGCGCAGGGCGCCTACCCGTACCAGACGCCGGTGGTGGGGCGGAGCAAGTCCGGGTGGGACGCGACGGGCGGCGCCTACTCGGCACTGACGCCGGAGGACGGCGGGGTCACGATCCTCAGCAGGTGGCCGATCCTGCGCAAGGAGCAGTACGTCTTCAAGGACGCGTGCGGCGCGGACTGGTGGTCCAACAAGGGCTTCGCGTACGTCGTTCTGAACGTGAACGGCACGAAGGTGCACGTCCTCGGCACGCACGCCCAGTCCACCGACCCCGGGTGCGGTGCCGGTGAGGCGGCCGCCATGCGCAGCCGCCAGTTCAGGGCGATCGACGCCTTCCTGGACGCCAAGAACATCCCGGCGGGCGAACAGGTGCTGGTCGCCGGTGACATGAACGTCGACTCGCGCACCGCGGAGTACGCGACGATGCTCGCCGACGCGGGCCTCGTCGGCGCCGAGGCGCGCACCGGGCACCCGTACTCCTTCGACACGCGGGACAACTCCATCGCCCGGGACCGCTACCCGGACGACCCGCGCGAGGATCTGGACTACGTCCTGCACCGCGCGGGCCACACACGTCCGGCCGTGTGGAAGAACGACGTCATCAAGGAGCAGAGCGCGCCCTGGACGGTGTCGAGCTGGGGCACCGAGTACACCTACACCAATCTGTCGGACCACTACCCGGTGACGGGTTCGGCGGGCTGACGCACGCGGTGGGCGCGGCCCGGCGCCGCGCCCACCGTCCGTTGCCCGCCTCAGCTCGCCGCGGCCAGCACCGCCGGGCGGACACCGAGGGCCAGCGAGAACTGGTCGGTGACCTGGGCCAGCGCCTCGGCCGAGGCCGGGGCGACGGTCAGGGTGCCGTCGTCGGCGACGCTTATGTCCTTGTCCAGGGTGAACCAGCCCGGGGTGATGTGGGCGGGGCCCATGGAGTTCAGGACGGGGCGCAGGGCGTAGTCGATGGCGAGGACATGGGCGGTGCTGCCGCCGGTGGCCAGCGGGAGCACGGTCTTGCCCGCGAGCGCGTACTGCGGGAGCAGGTCGAGCAGGGACTTCAGCAGCCCGGAGTAGGCCGCCTTGTAGACGGGCGTACCGATCACCACACCGTCCGCGCGGGCGAACAGGGCGGTGGCCTCGACGATCGCGGGGTGTCCGAAGTCGGCGCCGAGGAGCGCCTCGGCGGGCAGGGTGCGCACGTCGAGCGCGATGACCTCGTGGCCCTGGGAGCGCAGGCGGTCGTCGAGGTGGCGGAGCAGTCGGGCGGTGCGGGAGGTGGCGGAGGGGCTGCCGGAGACGGACAGGACGGTGGCCATGGGAGGGAGACCTTTCGGGGAGTACGGGGCTTGGTCAGGAGGCGTTCTTGGGCAGGCCGGGCGGGTTGATCTCCGACTTCTTCACGGCCTCGTCGGACAGGCCCCAGCGCCTCAGGACCTTGGCGTAGGCGCCGTTGTCGATGACCTCGTTGAGCGCGTCGGCGAGGGGTTCGGCCAGGCCGCTGTCCTTCTTGGTGGTGGCCGCGATCAGGCCCTGCAGGTCGGCTCCGGCGCCGGAGTAGGTGCCGACCACCTCGGTCTTGCCGGTGCTGGCGGCGTGGTAGGCGGCCGTCGGGTTGGGGCCGAGGTAGAGGTCGATACGGCCGGACTGGAGGGCGAGATAGGTGTCGCTGTCGTCCTGGTAGTACTTGATGTCGACCGGCTCGCGTCCGGCCCGCTCGTTCTCCTTGCTCCACTCGATGAGCAGCTTCTCCTGGTTGGTGCCGCTGCTCACCGCGACGGTCAGACCGGCCACGTCCTTGGGCCCGGTGACCTTCAGTCCACTGCCCTTCTTCGCCTCGAAGCCGAGGTTGTCCTCGCGGTAGGTGGCGAAGTCGTACTTCTCCTTGCGTTCCTCGGTGACCGTGATGTTGCTGAAGCCGGCGTCGTACTTGGCGCTGTCCAGGCCGACGAAGATGTTCTCCCAGGAGACGGTGTTGATGTGCAGCTTCAGTCCGAGGACGTCGGCGACCAGGGAGGCGATGTCGGGCTCGACTCCGATGACGGTCTTGTTGTCGGTGGCGTGGAAGGTCAACGGGGCCGCGGAACCGGAGGAGTTGACCACCTCCAGGGTGCCTCTCTCGCGGACCTTCGCGGGCACCTTCGCGGCTATCTCGTCGACCTTGTCGGTGGTGACGCGGTTCTGGTCGGGGCTGAGGTTGATCTTCGTGGTGCCGCCGTCGGCGGCGGCGACCTCGGTGGTGCCTCCGTCGTCCGGGTTGGCGCAGGCGGCCAGGACGAGAGCGGCGGCGAGTCCGAACGCGGCTGCGGTGGTGCGGCGGACGAGGGTGGCGGGCATGGCTGTGCTCCTTGGGAAGGGTGGTTCAGAGGACCTTGGAGAGGAAGGCGCGGGTGCGGTCCTGCTGCGGGTCGTCCAGGACGGCCGCGGGCGGCCCCTGCTCCACGACGACTCCGCCGTCCATGAACACCACGGTGTCGGCGACCTCGCGGGCGAAGCCGATCTCGTGGGTCACGACGATCATGGTGGTGCCGGTGCGGGCCAAGTCCTTGATGACGTCGAGGACTTCGCCGACCAGCTCCGGGTCGAGGGCCGAGGTGGGCTCGTCGAAGAGCAGCACCTTCGGCTCCAGGGCGAGGGCCCGGGCGATGGCGACGCGCTGCTGCTGGCCGCCGGAGAGCTGGCGCGGGTAGGCGTCTGCCTTCTCGGCGAGACCGACCCGGGCGAGCAGGGCGCGGGCGGTCTCCTCCGCCTGCTTGCGGGGGCGGCCGAGGGCGGAGACGGGGGCCTCCACGAGGTTGTCCAGCACGGTCAGGTGCGGAAAGAGGTTGAAGTTCTGGAAGACGAACCCGATGTCCGTGCGCTGCTTGAGGACCTCCTTCTCCTTCAGCTCGTGCAGTTTGTCGCCGGAGCGCCGGTAGCCGATGAGCCGGCCGTCCACGCTGACCCAGCCGCGGTCGACCTTCTCCAGGTGGTTGATGGTGCGCAGCAGGGTGGACTTGCCGGAGCCGGACGGGCCGAGGATCACGGTGACTTCTCCGGCCCGGACCCTCAGGTCGACGCCGCGGAGCACCTCCAGGGGGCCGAAACTCTTGTGGACGCCGTGCACGTCCACCATCGCGTCGTTCATGACTTCTCCGTCAACTGCCGGGTGGCCTGCAGCCGTTGGCGCTCGACGAAGCGGCGGGCGCGCTGCAGCGGGGTCGGGGGCGGGGTGCGGTTGGCGCCGCGGGCGAAGTGCCGTTCGACGTAGTACTGGGCGATGGACAGCAGGGAGGTGAGGACGACGTACCAGGCGGTGGCGACGAGCAGCAGCGGGATCACCCGGCCGTTGCGGCCGTAGATGACCTGGACCTGGTAGAAGAGCTCGCCGATGGACATGACGTAGACCACCGAGGTGCCCTTGAGCAGGCCGATGATCTCGTTGCCGGCGGTCGGCAGGATGGCCCGCATGGCCTGGGGCAGCACGATCCGGCGGATCTGCCGCAGCCGGGGTATGCCGAGCGCGGCGGCGGCCTCCAGCTGGCCGTGGTCCACGGAGATCACCCCGCCGCGTACGATCTCGGCGGCGTACGCGGCCTGATGGAGGGTCAGTCCGATGACGGCGGCGCCGATGGTGCCGATCAGGCTGTTGCTGTCGACGGACCAGAGCACCGGTCCGAAGGGGATGCCGACGCCCAACTCCTCGTACAGGGCGCTCAGGTTGAACCAGAACACCAGCTGCACGATCATCGGGATGGACCGGAAGATCCAGATGTAGGCCCAGGCCACGGTCTGCAGCACCGGACTGCGCGACAGGCGCATGAAGGCGATCACGGTGCCGAGCAGGAAGCCCAGCACGGTGGCGTACGCGGTGAGCTGGAGGGTGACCCACACGGCCTGGACAATGGTCTCGGAGAAGACGTAGGAGGCGAAGACGTCCCATTCCCAGACGGGGTTGGTGGCGAGGCCGTGCACGAACTGGGCGACCAGCACGATGACGGCGGCGGCCGCGATCCAGCGTGCGTAGTGGCGGGCCGGGACGATCTCCAACTCCGCCTGTCTCGCGGCGGGTTCGGTGAGGGTGTCGCTGGTCATGGGGCACCTGTGCGAGTGTGGGCCGGTGGTTGCGGGTACTTCTCGAAGGGCAGCGGGCCGATGGTCTCGGGGTCGGCCGCGGTGTCGAAGAGCGGCGTGTAGCCGGTGGCCAGGTACAGGGCGCGGGCCTCGGGCTGGCGCGGTCCGGTGGTCAGGTAGATCCGCCGGTAGCCGCGGGCGACCGCCTCGCGCTCCAGTTCGGCGACGACGCGGCGGGCGAGCCCGCGCCTGCGGTGTGCGGAGTGGGTCCAGATCCGCTTCAGCTCGGCGGTGCTGTCGTCGAGGCGGCGGAAGGCGCCGCCCGCGACGGGTTCGCCGCGCTCCAGCAGCAACAGCAGTGCTCCGCCGCGGTCCGGGGTGAACTCCTCGTCGGGGTAGCGGGCGAGTTCGGCGTGGGCGTCCTTGCCGTAGCGGGCGGAGTACTCCTCGCCGAGTTCCCTGATCAGGGGCCGCACCCTTGGGTCGGAGACGACGGTGCGCAGGACCGTCAGCTCGGGTGCGGAGGTCATCGGAGCGCCGCCGAGGGGTGCCGGACGGCGCGGGCCGAGGGGATGTCGGGGTACTCCACGGGCATGGCGGTGGCCTTTCGGGGACGGGCGCACGCGGGCAGCGGCACGGCGGCCTTGCGGCGGCGGGGCAGAGGTGACCGTCCGTCAGCGGGACGGGGGCAGGCGTGGATGCCGACGGCGGACGTCGGACATCGGGGAGAACGTCAGTGCCGCGGCAGCGCGGAGGAGAAGAAGAGGGCTCGACCCGGGAACGGGGTCACAGAGCGCGCGGGGCCGGCCGGGCGGCCCGCAGCCGCGTCAGGCGCAACACGCGGCGGACCACACCCGACCGAAGTCGATGTGGTCGCGTGAGACCAGGTGCGGCTGGAGATTCATGCCCCCAATTGAGCAGGGCATTTCGCGTTCCGTCAAGTTCCGGACTGCTTGTTCTCTACTTTTCCTATCGAGTTACTAGGAAAGCATTGACGGGAGCCGTGGGCGTTGCGCAGGATGGGGACCATGCCCCACACGCAGCAACGACTCGTACGTCGTCGGCATGTCGACTTTGGTCACGTCGTCAGCGCCGCCTGCTGTCGCGCGTAAGGCAAGCATCCGCGCTGCCGCTCCGCTCCTTCCTACCTGGGGTCACCCCCCTTCCACGCTTCTGAAGGACGAACGCCATGACCACGGCACTTCCCTCCACCACGCTGTCCGACGTACGCCACCTGCACCTCGTCGACGACCTCCCGCAGGACACCCCGGTCGAGCCCGGCTCCGCGCCGCTCGTCGGCTACCTCGTCTTCGTGCCCGAAGGCACCGACCCCGCCGAGCTGTTCAGCCGGGCCGGAGTCAGCTCCACCAAGCCCGTCCCGACCCGGCACCGGGAGGACGATGTCGTACGCATCGACCCCGAGCGTCATGTCGCGGAGGTCGACGGGCACGAACTCGACCTCACCTACCTGGAGTTCGCGCTGCTGGCGCATCTGGTGGGCCACCCCCACCACGTCCACTCCCGTGAGCGGCTGATGTCCGAGATCTGGGGATACGACCACGTCGGCGACGGCCGCACCGTGGACGTCCACATCGCACGGCTGCGCCGCAAGCTGGGCGCGGCCCACCGGGAGCGGATCGTCACCGTGCGCAGCGTGGGCTACAAGTACGTGCCCGGACGGCGCGTCAGCCCCGACGCCGCGCGACGCGGCCGACCTTAGGAGTGCACCTCATGGGCGTCGCCCCTGCCCCCTTCCGCACCGTCCCGCAGCTCTCGCCGTCCGGCCCGCCCGGCCCGCCCCGGTTCGACCGCGCACACTGGCTGCACGTGGCGCGCGAGACGGCGGACGACCTGGCCACGGACGCGGTGGCCAGGGAACAGGCGGGCAAGGCGCCCTTCGACGAGGTGTCCCGGCTGCGCGAGGCGGGCCTGCTGACCCTGCTGCTCCCGGCCGGGTCCGGGGGCGGCGGCGCCGACTGGGGCACCGCCCTCGCGGTGGTCCGGGAGATCGCCACCGCCGACGCCGCCATCGGCCAGCTCCTGGGCTGTCACTACGTCCTGGCCCACTCCGCCCGGCTGTTCGCCGAGCCGGGGCTCGCCGAGCAGGTCGAGCGCCGGTCGGCGGCCGGGCAGTGGTGCTGGGGCGGCGGCGTCGGCCGCCAGGAGCCCCGGCTGGCACTGGCCAAGTCCGGCGACGGGTACGTCCTCAACGGCCGGCAGAGCTACACCACCGGCGTGCTGGTCGCCGACCGGCTCGCCGTACGGGCCGTGTCCGCCGACACCGGCGAACCCCTCGCGGTCGTCGTCGACCCGGCCAGGCCGGGCGTGCGGCTCGACAACGATGCCGACCCCTTCGGCCAGCGGCTCGCGGCCGGGGGGAGCGTGGAGTTCGACGGCGTCCGGCTGGGCGCCGACGACGTGCTCGGCCCGCTCTCCGCCGATGAGGACGTCCTGTCCCCGGGCGCCTCACTGGCCGCCCCGCTCGGCCGGCTCGTCTCGGTCCACCTGCGCCTGGGGATCGCGGAGGGAGTGCTGGGCGAGGCCCGGGAGTACAGCAGGGCCGGCCATTCCCCCTGGCACCCGGAGTGGCCCGCCGGTTCACCGCAGGACCCCCAGACCCTGGCCGCCTACGGCGAACTCACCGTCCTCACCCGCTCCGCCTCCGCGCTGGCCGCCGAGGCGGTGGCGGCCCTGGAGAACGGGCTGCGCGCCGGGCCGGGCCTGACCTACGACGACTGCGCCGAGGTCTCCATCCTGGTGGCCGTCGCCGAGGCCGCCGCCGCCCGCGCCGCCCACGAGTCCACGGCCCGCGCCCTGGACATCATCGGCGCCCGCTCGACCTCCGCCCGCCTGGGCCTGGACCGGTTCTGGCGCAACGCCCGCGCCCACACCCTGTACGAACCCGTGACCCACCGACTGCGCGATGTCGGCGACTATTTCCTCAACGGGGCGCACCCCGCCTTCAACTTGCCGGTGTAGACCGCCCGTTCGCCGGAACGGTTCCCCCCTTTTCACCTGCCGGTTCTCAATATATGAGATCAAGTCGTCCAACATCTGAACAGCCCCTTGGGGCAAGGGCTGCCGTCTGCCACGATCCCTAGCAACCAGGTAGGAAAACTAGGAATCGATGGGGGGACACAGCCATGGGCACTTCCGTGCGCGTCAGGCTGACGACACCCCTGCTGACCTCTCGCCGCCACATCGACTTCCTGCGTACGTCGAGCGCGATCTGTCGACCCTGCTGAGGACCTTCGCGCGACGTACCCCTGTTCCACCTGACTTCGAGAGGACACCTCTGTGTCTGCCGCACGACCGCTCACCACCCTGCGTGCCATCGCCGCCATAGCGGCACTCCCCCTCCTGCTCACCGCTTGCGGCTACGGCTCCGACTCCGACGACGACCCCAAGCAGGCCCAGGTCGCCGCAGACGCCAAGAAGCTCTCCGTCGACGAGGTGCGGATCGGCTACTTCCCGAACCTCACGCACGCCACCGCCCTGGTCGGCGTCCAGGAGGGCATCCTGCAGAAGGAACTGGGCGGCACCAAGATCTCGCCGTCCACCTTCAACGCCGGCCCCTCCGAGATCGAGGCGCTGAACTCGGGGTCCATCGACATCGGGTGGATCGGCCCGTCCCCGTCCATCAACGGCTACACCAAGTCCAACGGCGAGAACCTGCGGATCATCTCCGGCTCGGCCTCCGGCGGCGTGAAGCTGGTGGTCAACCCCAAGAAGGTCAAGTCCCTCAAGGACCTGAAGGGCAAGAAGATCGCCACCCCGCAGCTCGGCAACACCCAGGACGTGGCCTTCCTCAACTGGATCGCCGAGCAGGGCTGGAAGGTCGACGCGCAGAGCGGCCGGGGCGACGTGTCCGTGGTCCGCACCGATAACAAGGTGACCCCGGACGCCTACAAGTCCGGCTCCATCGACGGCGCCTGGGTGCCCGAGCCGACCGCGTCCAAGCTGGTCGCCGACGGCGCGAAGGTGCTGCTGAACGAGGCCGACCTGTGGCCGGACAAGAAGTTCGTGATCACGAACATCATCGTGTCCCAGAAGTTCCTCAAGGAGCACCCGGACGTCGTCGAGGCCGTGCTGCGCGGCTCGGTGAAGACCAACGAGTGGATCAACGCCAACCCCGACAAGGCCAAGGCGTCCGCCAACAAGGCCCTTGAGGGCGAGACCGGCAAGGCCCTGCCCACCGAGGTCCTCGACCCGGCCTGGGAGTCGATCACCTTCCTCAACGACCCGCTGGCCTCCACCCTCGACACCGAGGCGCAGTACGCGGTGAAGGCCGGTCTGCTGGAGAAGCCCAATCTGAAGGGCATCTACGACCTCACCCTACTCAACAAGGTCCTCAAGGCCGAGGGCGAGCCCGAGGTCGACGACGCCGGTCTCGGCGTCAAGTAGCGGACCCCGTCGAGATTCCCAGGAGGTGACGACCATGGCCACCACGATCGCCAAGGCCGCCGAAGGCGGCACAGCGACCGCGCACGCCGCGCGTATCGAGCACGTCTCGAAGTCCTTCGCGGGCCCCGCGGGGCAGCAGCTCGTCCTCGACGACATCACCCTCGATGTCGCGCCGGGCGAGTTCGTCACCCTCCTGGGAGCCTCGGGCTGCGGCAAGTCCACCCTGCTGAACCTGGTCGCGGGCCTGGACCGGCCCAGCGCGGGCAGCATCAGCACGGACGGGCGTCCGGCGCTGATGTTCCAGGAGCACGCCCTGTTCCCGTGGCTGACCGCGGGCAAGAACATCGAACTCGCCCTGAAACTGCGCGGCGTGCCCAAGGCGGAGCGGCGAGGGCGTGCCGAGGAGCTGCTGGAGCTGGTGCGCCTGCACGGCGCGTACGGCAAGCGGGTGCACGAGCTGTCCGGCGGTATGCGTCAGCGGGTGGC
>NZ_JBVKBN010000024.1:0-116724 GCF_055657065.1 Streptomyces sp. NPDC110618
AGCTCCGCTACGAGGACCTTCGTCCGGCACGCCGAGAGCACGCACCTGACGCCGCGGGGCCGCCCTCCGGGCGACGACGGGAGTTTGAAGACAGGACCTGGAAGCCGTGGTTCGGTAGGTGACGTACGTCGATGGACGGGATGCCCGCACGCGGGGCAACTCCGCGTGCGGGCACATGTGTTCAGCTTCAGCTCAGCGGGTCGAGTGTCAGATACGCCTGCCGCGGGTTGCCGTCGTGGACGAGGGATTCGTGGTTGCCGACGTCGTCGAAGGCGAACGCGTATGCCTTTCCGTTGACGGTCTGGGAGTGGATGATCCGTGCGTAGTGGTTGGTGACGGGGTCCTTGTAGAAGTTGGCCGAGGACGGGTCGGGCTGGTTGGGGTTCGTCAGCAGGGTGGAGCGGTTGAAGCCCGCGCACAGGGTGCGGGAAATGGGGCCGCGCACCGCGTCGTTGGGGGCGTCGAGCAGCTTGTGGCAGCGGAAGATACTGTCCGCGTCGGGCTTCTGGAAGCTGGTGACGACGGCGCCGGAGCTGTTGGTGAAGTTCATGACGTTGCCCGAGACCCGGCCGTAGTACTTCGTGTTGGGCTGGTCGGCGAAGGGCGTGACCGTGAGCGTGGTGGTGGAGTACTTCTGCCAGACCCGGTTGACGTAGTCGCTGAGCACGGAGGCCGGGAGCCCGCCGGTTTCCAGGCCGTGGCCGGGGGAGAGGGCCCTGAGCACGGTGCCGTCGGGCGCGGTCTGGATCAGGTTGCCCCAGCCGCCGGGCTGTGCGCGCAGTGCGGCGTAGACGGCGTTGTACCCACCGGCCTTGAGGCGCCCGGTGCTGATCGTGCTGCCGTCACCGCGCTGGACGCCGACCGAGTACGGCACGGAGAACATGTCGACCTGGGTGCTGTTGAGCCACAGGCCGCCGTCGTTGAGCGTGTACTCGGACCAGTTGAACAGGATGTTGCGGTTCGGGTCGCTCGGATTCTGCACGGCGGGCTGGACCAGGCCGCCGGTGGTGAGGCGGAAGTCCAGCTTGCGGCCGTAGGAGAAGTAGATCCGGCCCGAGAACTTCGGCATCCGGATCGTCATCGTCTGCCCGGGAGCGGGCCCGGTGATGGACGCGTCCGGCGCGGGCGTGGGCGGGACGCCTCCGGCGGGCCAGGTGTGGAAGGTGCCGTTCGCATCGGCCCAGCCCTGTCGGCCGGTCGTCAGCGAGGTGCCGATGTTGTAGATGTACACGGGCTCGCCCCGCCCGCTGCTGTTCTTGATCTGCACCGGAATCGTGGCCGGCACCGCGGCATCGGCCTCGCTCGGCGCCGCCCACGACAACAGCGTGCCCAGCAGGGCGACCGCCGCGGCCATGGCTGTGAGGGGATGCTTGAACCTTCGGAGCATGCTCGGACCTCCGTGGGGGTGGGAGTGGGGTTGGTCCGTACCTGCCTTTGAGAGCGCTCTCAGCGTCGCGCCGGGATGTCCGGTTGTCAACGAGTCGGGAGCGTGGTTGTTGTGCGGATCTCCGCGCTCAATCCCACCAGAATTCCCAGCAGTTGAGGCCGACAAGAGTCTCGGCACAGGAGGCGAGTCCGTCGTGTGCGCCCTGCCAGACGGTGTCGGGGCAGAAGGCGAAGTGCTCGGCGGCGACGGTCAGGGCGTCCTCCTGCCGCCTCGGCGGTGCCGCGACACTGAGGTGGAGGGTGTCGAAACCGACGGCGACGACGCGCGCCCCGAAGCGGTCCTCCCAACTGCGGACGATGGCGGAGAACTTGGCCGTGTCGCCGTAATTGGCCGGGCCGCTCCAGCCGACGGCGGTGAGGGCGTCGGCTCCGCGGAGGGCTTCGACGAGGCCGAGGCGCGCGTGCGGGTGCCCGGCGAGGAACACCTTCGCGTACTCCTCCGCCATCTCCTCGGGGTCCGTGTCAGGCGCCGACGTGGGTGAAAGGCCCGGCCAGGCCCGGCCGAAGGGGGCGGTCACGGCCAGGCGTTCCTCCGCGGTGAGGTGGTCGTCGTCCTCGTCGACGGAGGTGTACTCCCTCCACCAGTCCGCCAGGAGCGTCTCGGCGCGGTGGTCCACGGAGGACGACGTGCCCTGGGGGTACAACTCCCCACAGCCCCAGGGTCGGAAGTCCTCGTCGAGTGGGTCCAGGGCCTCCAGCAGCAGCGGCCAGAGCCCGGTGACGGGGTGTTGTCTGCGCAGCCGGGACCACAGTTCGGCGGTGGCAGGGGCGTCGCTGAGCCACAGGGGCCGTGCGTCCCCCACGCTCTCGTACGAGGTGATCACACGGCCGGGCGGCAGCCCTGAGACGCGGCAGAGGCGGGCTTCAACGGTCATGCGCGGATGCTAGGCCGGGGGTCTGACAGCCGGACTTCCGGCCGGGCCGCGCCCGCCCCCGTGCGCCCGGCCGAACCGCTGTTCCCTAGGTCGCCGGGTTGCGGCGAGAACCGCGGCCGGAGCCGCCGCTCTTGCCGCCCGTGGGCCGGCCCTTCGCGGCCGGCGCCGCCGAGGTCCGGCGCGCCGCGCCGCGCTTGGGGGCGCCGGTGGTCGGGGTCTTGCCGGTCGAGGCTCGGTTGTCCGTGCCCCGGGGCGTCGCCGCCGTTGCCGCGCCGCGAGCCCCGCTCCGCCGGCGGGACGAGCGGTTGCCGGGCTTCCGGGCCGCCGCCGGCTTCGCCGGTTCCGGGACCTCGATCGTGACCGGGACGCCGGACGGCTCGCGGGCGCCCGTGATGGTGGCCAGTGCCGTGTCGCTGGAGGTGATACGGGCGGTGCGGGGGCGGATGCCCGCGTGGGACATCAGCTGGGTGACGTCGCGCTTCTGGTCGGGGAGGACCAGGGTGACCACGCTGCCCGAGCCGCCGGCGCGGGCCGTGCGGCCGCCGCGGTGGAGGTAGTCCTTGTGGTCGGTCGGGGGATCGACGTTCACCACCAGGTCGAGGTCGTCGACATGGATGCCCCGGGCCGCGACGTTCGTCGCCACGAGCGCGGTGACCTGGCCGTTCTTGAACTGCTCCAGCGTCCGGTTGCGCTGCGGCTGGGACCGGCCGCCGTGCAGGGCCGCCGCGCGGACGCCGACGGCGAGCAGCCGCTTGGCGAGCCGGTCGGCGGACCTCTTGGTGTCGAGGAAGAGAATGACCCGGCCGTCCCGCGCCGCGATACGCGTGGTGACGGCCTTCTTGTCGGTCTCGTCCATGACGTGCAGGACGTGGTGCTCCATCGTCGTCACCGCACCCGCGGACGGGTCGACGGAGTGCACCACCGGGTCGGTGAGGAACCGCTGCACCAGACGGTCGATGTTGCGGTCCAGCGTTGCCGAGAACAGCATGCGCTGCCCGTCCGGCCGTACCCGCTGGATCAGCTTGGTGATCTGCGGCAGGAACCCCATGTCCGTCATCTGGTCGGCCTCGTCGAGCACCGTGATGCGGACGTCCCCGAGCACGCAGTCCCCGCGCTCCACAAGGTCGTTGAGGCGCCCCGGAGTCGCCACGAGGACCTCGGCGCCGCGCCGCAGTGTCCCCGCCTGCTTGGTGATCGACAGCCCGCCCACCACGGTCGCGATCCGCAGGTTCACGGCCGTCGCATACGGGGCCAGCGCGTCCGTCACCTGCTGGGCGAGTTCACGCGTGGGCACCAGCACCATGGCCAGCGGCGCCTTCGGCTCGGCGCGCAGTCCGGCGGTACGGGCCAGCAGCGCGAGCCCGAACGCCAGGGTCTTGCCGGAACCGGTCCGCCCGCGACCGAGCAGGTCACGTCCGGCGAGCGAGTTCGGCAGGGTGGTGGCCTGAATGGGGAAAGGGGTGGTGACACCCTGCGCGGCGAGGGTTTTCAACAGACCCTCGGGCATGTCCAGAGCCGCGAAGTCCTCGACGGCGGGAAGTGTGGGAGTCGTGCTCTCCGGCAGCCGGAATTCCCTCGGCGACGAGGACGGCGCGGACCGTGCGGGGGCTGCCGGGGACGAGGCGCGCCGGTTCGACCTCGGGGACCTACGGGACATGCGGTTGTCTGCCTTCCTGCTTCCTGGAAACAGCACAGACCGAGGTCCGCACCACAGCGGTGCGGACCCCGGTCGAGCGGATACGCGTCAGAGCGATCAGGCGGGAACGATGTTCTCCGCCTGCGGGCCCTTCTGGCCCTGCGTGACGTCGAAGGAGACCCGCTGGCCCTCCTGGAGCTCACGGAAGCCCTGCGTCGCGATGTTGGAGTAGTGGGCGAAGACGTCGGGGCCGCCGCCGTCCTGCTCGATGAAGCCGAAGCCCTTTTCAGAGTTGAACCACTTCACGGTTCCCTGTGCCATGACGTTCTCCTTCTGGTAGGCAGAAGGCCCCATCCGGAGATGCCGGTAAAACAAATAGTGCGCCCGATGGATTATTCCCGTCAGGCGCACATAGGTTCATGGGTACCACAACTGCAATACAAGAACAGTAGCACAGGTACGCCGCGCTGTGCGGGTGACAGAGAACTCTTCTCGGTTCGGCACTTCCTTCAACGCCTCGTCTCGTACGTACTCACGACCACGCCACCGGGAAATGTCCGTGTCTCCACCAGATTCAGATTCACCCAGCTGTCCACCGCGCTGAAGAACGGCGTACCGCCACCCAGCAGGACCGGGTGCGTCGCGACCACGTACTCGTCGATCAGTCCGGCGCGCATGGCCGCCCCCGCGAGTGTCGCGCCGCCGATGGTCATCGGACCCCCGTCCTCGGCCCTGAGCCGGGTGATCTCGGCGACGGCGTCGCCGGTGACCAGGCGGGCGTTCCAGTCGACCTTGTCGAGCGTCGAGGAGAACACCACCTTCGGCATGTCCCGCCAGTTCCGCGCGAACTCGGCCTCCGCCGGGCCGGCGCCGGGCTGCTGTTCGCCGGTCGGCCAGTAGGAGCTCATCGTCTCCCACAGTTTGCGCCCGTACAGCGTCAGGTCACTCGCCTTCTCGTAGCCGAGCCAGAACCTGAACAGCTCCGGGCTCGGCGGCCCGCTGAAGCCGATGTCGTCGCCGGGTGCGGCGATGTAGCCGTCCAGGGACAGATTCATGCCGTAGATCAGTTTCCGCATGGCCCGGCCTTCCCTCCGTGGGTGTGCGATGCAAGGACCAGCGTGGCCCGGAAAACTCATCGGCGCGTGTACGGGCGCGCCGACGAATCGGGCGAGAGCACCCGGGCATGCCGAGGCGGTCTCATGCGCGATACGCATGAGATATGAGGTGTACGGGGTATAGTCACTACCGTGGGTATGAGTCTGGATGATCGGGTACGGTCCGCGGTGGCCGCGCTGCTGCACGCGACCGGGGAGACACAGACGGAACTCGCCGCCGCGCTCGGTGTGAGCCAGGCCCAGGTGAGCCGACGCCAGTCCGGCACGGCGGTGTGGAGTCTCGCGGACTGCGACGCGGTCGCCGCCCACTACGGCATCGACGTCCTGGACCTCGTGGCGGGACCGACGCGCGCGTCGGAGGCCCTCCCGCCCGGTCGCCGCCGTACGACGACACGCCCGGCCGCCGTGCAGGAGGGGAGAGCCCGATGACCGACTTCGACGCGATCGACGCCCTCCTCGCCGAGGCCAGGAAGGACGTGCCCCTCCCGTCACCCGAGGAGCGCCGCGCCCTGCGCGAAGGGCTGAACGTCTCCCGCCGGCAGCTCGCCCAGGCCCTCGACGTCAGCCCCTCCACGGTCGCGGGGTGGGAGTCGGGACGCGAGCCCAGCGGTGACGTGCGCGAGAAGTACGCGTACTTCCTGAGCGGCGCCCGGGACAAGCTGGCCGCGGCCGAGCCTCAGCACGAACCCGACCCGGACGACGACGAAATCCTCGCGGCCCCGGAGCCGTGCGTGCTGTGCGGGCAGCCCGCGCGGCACCAGGTGGAGGGGTTCCCGCAGCACCTGGACCCGGCCGAATGCGGCACGACGGCAGCGACTTTGGAGCCCGCGCAGAAGCCGAACCCCGAGCGGCGCGACTCCGTACGCGTCGTCCCGGTCGGCCGCCGCCTCAGGACTGCCGACAGCCCCGACCTCATCGCCTCCGCCGTGGCCGCCGTGCTCGACGAGCACTCCGGAGACGTGGAGGCGGCGACGAAGGCGCTGGTGAAGCGGGCGATCCCGGATGCGATGGCGTTGCTGGACCACAGCCGCAAGGGCGGCCGGTACGACGTGATCGCCCACCCCTGGCTGCCCGACATCCTGCGCAAGCAGACCGCGCGCGGCGCCGACCAGATCTGGGAGGCGCGCCCCAAGTGGGCCCGGCCCGAACTGCCGCCGGGGGAGCACCAGGTGACCGCGCTCGACCTCAACGGCGCCTACCTGTCCGCGCTCAAGACCCACCTCCCGCTCGGCCAGTTGGAGCACTCCACCGGCAACCACCACGACCGGCGCCGGGCCGGCGTGCACCTGATCACCCCGCCCGACTGGGACCACGACGCCTACCTCCCCAACCCGATCGGCAGCCGGGACGAGCCCGGACCGCTGTGGGTGACCGAACCCACCCTGCGCCTGCTGCTGAGGTGCGCGAGCCCGGCGTACGGCCTGTGCGACCCGCCGGAGATCCACGAGTCCTGGACGTCCGGGTGCACCGAGGGCCTGCTGGAGAAGTTCCGCGTCACCCTCAAGGACGCCCGCGAACGGGCGATCGCCGAGGGCGACGAGGTGACGCTGGAGTACGTGAAGGCCATGTATGCGAAGTTCGTCTCCACGCTGGGGGAGTCGAACTACAACCGGGAGTTGTACCGCTCCGACTGGATGCATCTCATCCGTTCGCAGGCGTTCGCCAACCTGTGGTGGAAGGCGCACCGCGCCTACGATCAGGGGCTGATGGTCGTCCGCGCCATGGGCACCGACGAGCTGCACGTCATCGGCGACTGGCGCGCGGTCTTCGACGAAGGGCGCGGCGTCACACAGGTGAAGGTCAAGGACGTGTACACCGTGGGTACGGCTACCGGCGACTGAACCGGCCGGGCGAGGGACACGGAGCGAGGAGAGGGAAGTGCCGGAGAGGAACATCGAGTTCGGCAAGTACGGCGCCAGCGGTATCAAAGGGTACGAGGCCGCGGCACGCCAACTCGACGCGCTCGCCGGCTTCATCGCCACCCCGATCACCACCCGGCGCGGTCTGCTCGCTCGCCTGCACTACCTCACCCGTACTCCGCACGCCCGCGAGGCCGCCCGTGAGGCCGGGCTCACCGTCACCGACCGGACGCTGAAGGCGTGGCTGGCGGGGCGGCGCAATCCGTCGCGGAAGAATCTGCAGCATGTCGAGACCGCCTACCGCGCGGTCCGCCGTCGCAACGTCGCCCGCTACCTGCTGGCCCGCCTCAACCGTCAAGGACGCGGCACGCGCGTGGAGTTCCACCCCCTGAACCAGTCCCAGGTCGACCGGCCGCGCCAGCGCGTGGTCACCTACCGCACGCTCAACGTCCGCCGCTGGGACCGCATCGTCGAGGCCTGGGCCGCCGAGGACGACGCGGCGCTGGACGAGGCGTGGGTCAGTGACGCGACCGTGGACCTGGGTTCGGAGTGGGGACAGTACGAATACGTCACCAACATCGGCTTCGCCGCGTAGCCTCTCAGGGATGTCCGCCACGAGGAGGCTCCAATGGACGTAGTGCTGCGCGAAGTGCGGGGCACCGACCTGCCTGTTTTCTTCGCCCAGTCCAACGAACCCGAGGCGATCCGGATGGCGGCGTTCACCGCCAAGGACCCCTCGGACCACGACCGTTTCCAGGAGCACTGGGCGCGCATCCTCGGCAACCCCGAGGTCATCATCCGCACCGTCGTGGGCGCCGACGGCGAGATCGTCGGGCATGTCTCCGTCTACGGCCCGCCCGAGGAGCGCGAGGTCACGTACTGGATCGGGCGCCAGTACTGGGGCCGGGGCGCCGCCACCGCCGCGCTGCGGGAACTGCTCGCCCTCGAACCGACGAGGCCCCTGTACGCCCGCGCGACGGCGGACAACCTCGGCTCCCTCCAGGTACTGAAGAAGTGCGGTTTCGCCGTCACGGGCAGCGACCGGGGCTTCGCGAACGGGCGGGGCGAGGAAGTGGACGAACTCCTCCTCACCTTGCCCGCCTGACGGGCTGGGTCAGCCCTTGCGGGCGAACAGATGGATCTCCCGGTGCTGCCGCTTGTCGGTCGGCTGCGGCGCACGCACCGTCCGGGCCACCTCGGCGAAGCCGTACTCCCTCAGCATCCCGGCCAGGTGATCCGGCCACCACCGGTAGGCCGGAGCGACCGCGTGATCGAAGACCTCCGTGGCGGGCGATGGCCCGTCCGTCGCGGAGAACCCGATCAGAAGGTGCCCGCCAGGCTTCAGGACGCGGCTGAACTCCCCCAGAATGGCGGGGAGTTCGTGCGGCGGCGTATGGATGATGGACCAACGCGACAGTACGCCGTCCAGGGCGCCGTCCTCGATGTCCAGCCCGGACATCGAGCCCACGTCGAACCGCAGCCCCGGGCACGCCTGTCGAGCGAGGTCGACCATGGCGGGCGAGGCATCGACGCCGAACGCCGCCAGCCCCAACTCGGTGAGATACGCCGTGACATGACCCGGCCCGCAGCCCAGGTCCGCGACCTGGCCCCCCTCGCCAACGAAGTCGGCGAAGGCCGTCAAGCAGGCGCGTTCCAGGGGGCTGTCCTTGAGCGAGTCGCGGAACTTCTGAGCGTAGAGGTCGGCGACGGCGTCATAGGCCTCGCGGGTCGTGCTGACGGAATCATGCATGCCGGCCACGTTAGTCCCAGGGCGCATCAGCAGAAGATCCTCGCCCCAGGCGTCCAGCGTGGGGCCGAGGCCCGCCTCACGCGCTCGGGGCTCGACCCGGGCGAAGAGGAGTTCCAGCAGGAAGCCCACGCTGTCGGTGGCGTCCAGGCGGGCGGCCGGAAGCCGGCCGTCGCGGGCATTCTTCACCGAGCGGTAGAGGGAGTTGGCGTACGCGTCGAGCCAATGTGCGGCCGCCGTGCTCGCCTCGTCGGTGTCGCGACGGGCCGGCGCGGCGACGATCCCGGCGATTCCGCCGTCGAGGCGGTCGAGGCCACCCGGGCCCTGGACAGGCCGTAGCGCTCGAAGCCGTCGTCGTGGTCCGAGTGTGCGGCGGCCGTACCGCCGCCGCCCTGGAAATCAACGCACGCTCGACACAGTACCGAACTCGCCCTGACCCCACTGGCGTTGCACGGTCGCCTTGGCGCCGGTCACCAGGCTCGCCGCCGGAACATCGTCGGCGACCACCGCTCCGGCCGCGATCACCGAGTCCCGCCCGATGCTGACGCCCGGCAGGATCGTGGCACCGGCGCCGATCCACACGTTCTCGGCCACGTCGATGGGCGCGCCGGTGAGGTAGTGCCGGCGCTCCTCCGGGTCGACGGGGTGGCCACTGGTGATGAAGGTGACCTTCGGGCCGACCATGACCCGTTCACCGAGCCGAATGCCCGCGTAGTCGAGGAACGCGCAGTTCTGGTTGATGAACACCCGCTCGGCGAGATCGAGCCGGAGGCCGTGGTCGGTGTAGAAGGGCGGGTAGACCGTGACGCGCGCCGGCAGGGGTTTGCCGAGGATCCGCTCGAACAGAGCGGCTTTGCCGGCCTCGTCGTCGAAGGGGAGGACGTTCAGCCTGGAGGTCAAGGACGTGACCTCCAGAACTCTGGCGGCCATGGCCTTGAACTCGTCACTGTGGATGCGCATCAGACGGTCGCCGGGCATGCCGCGACTCCTTCGGACGTACGGGGAGCGCCCAGGACGGGCGCCACACCGGCTCAGGGGGCTGGGGCAGGGTGCCGAGGTGGGTGATGATCGCCCGCAGTCCCGGGTGCGGGCTCGTCGCGGGGAGGAGGAGGGAGAGCGGGTAGGCCAGGACCGGATCCGCGATCGGGATACGGCGCAGGTCGTAGTGGGTCGGCCAGATGTACCGGTCGCGTGCGCCCACGAACGTCGCCACGTCCGCGGACTCCGCGAGCGTGTCCAGCAGCACCTCGTCCCCGAAGTGCGGGCCCGCCGCGTCGACGCGCAGGTCGAACTCGGTGGCCAACTCGTCGTAGAACTCCGCCCATTCGCTTCCCGGCGTGATGCCCGGCACCCAGATCCGGTGCCCGCGCAGGTGCGCCGGGCTCAGGCGGCGGGTGGCGGCGAGGGGGTGTCGCGGGCCGACGAGCAGTTCCAGGGGCGAGTCGAAGGCGTGGATCATGCGGATGTCGTGCGGCAGCGCGGCCGGGTCGGTGACGGAACGGAACGACGCGTCGACCTCGCCCGCCGCGACGGCGGCGACGGCCACGCGCGGGTCGGTGACCCGGAGGGTGACCACATCGAGGTCGGTGCCGGGGCGCGAGCGCCAGTAGTCGTGCAGTACCACGGCCTGTGCGCTCCGCAGCCCCAGCACATCGATCCGCAGCGCCCTCGACCCCGGCCGCACCGCCGCGACGGCCCGCTCTACAGCGGCGACGACGCTCCGCGCATGGGGCAGGAACGCCTGGCCGTCGAGCGTCAGCTCCACCCCGCGCGCGGTACGGGCGAAGAGTCGCACCCCCAGCTCCCGCTCCAGCCCGGCGATCCGCTTGGACACAGCCTGCTGCGTCACGCCCAGTTCCTCGGCCGTGTGCTGGAACCGCCCCAGCTCGGCGGCCCGGACGAATGATCGGAGTGCTTCGGTGTCCACGGGAGCACCTTACGTACCCACAACCGATGGTTGTGGGTATGCCGAGGCGCGTTGTCGGTCGTTCATGCCCCGAACCGCTCGGTGTACGCCTCTGTGGGCGGCGCCGCGACCGGGCGGGTCATGCCCGCCGACCAGTACCCGCCGGTGCCCGGGATGCGGGTGATGTCGTTGAGGTACGGGGCCGGAGCAGCGCCTTCCGGGCCGCGGACCACCGTCCAGCCGGTGCCGTCCCGGCGCAGGTACGTGCTGCGGGTTTGGTCCTGGTAGTTCCAGCCGCTGATCCACGCCGCGCGGCCCCGCGCGTCGGCGGCCACGGCGCTGAGGGCCCCGACGGTGAATCCGGCGTCCGGGCGTGTCCAGGCCGTGCCGTCCCAGTGGGCCAGGGCAGGGTTGCCGGGGCGGCCCGGGGGTCCCCCGACGCCCGCCTCCGTACCCACGGCCCACACATCGTCCGGGGTGTCCGCGTGGACGTCGCCGATGCCCAGGCGCAGTCCCGCGATCGGTGGCAGTGCCGTCCACGAGCCGTTCCAGCGGGCCACCAGGCCGTTCCAGCCGCCGCCGTTCGACTGGTCGCCGCACACCCAGACGTCACCGGGCGCCCGCCACACCACCCGGTAGAGGTTCGCGCTCGTCACCGGCAACGGGTCCAGCCACCGCCACCTCCGCCCGTCGCCGTGCAGCAGCCGCAGGGCCCCGCCGCGCAGTCCGACGACCCACACCCGTCGGGCGGGGCTCACCGCGACGGCGTACAGGCGCAGGCCGGGCTCGCCCTGCCCCGGGAAGGATGCCTCCCGCCACGTCGTCCCGTCCCAGCGCAGCAGGGCGCTCGCGCCCCCGGCCCGCTGGCCCACGCCCCACGCGAACTCGGCGGAGACACCGGCCACATCGCTCAGCCGCGTCAGTTCCAGGACCGTCAGGTCGGTCTTGGACCAGGCGCTGCCGTCCCACGTCATGGCCAGTGCCCGCCCGCCCCCGGCCCCGCCCATCTGTTCCTCGCCGACGGCCCAGGCCAGAGCCGGCCCGGCGGCGGAGATACGGCGCACCTGCGCCGGAGGTGTACTGCCGGGCGCCGGTACGGGGTGCCAGCCCTCCGGCGCGGGCACCGCCGGTGCGCCCGCGCCGGCTCCTGCGCGGGCCGGGTCCGGTGCCAGGGCCAGTGCCGAGAGGGCGCCGATGGCCCCTGCCACGAAGCGCCTGCGTCTCATGGAAGTCCTCCCCGGTGACGGTGTGCCGGTCCGATGGGAAGGACCACCCTCAATCGGTCGGTCGTGGCGGTCTAGATACCCGCGTGACAAAGGTGACCTGTTTCGCCGGAGTCCTCACAGCGCGCCGAGCGCCGCCGATTCCCCCGCACGCCAGGCACCGAGCAGCCGCGCCCCGAGACGGTCTTCGAGGTGGCCGGTCGCGCGGACGCCGAAGACCACGTCCTGCTCCAAGTACGGTTCGCTCTCCAGGAGTCCGCCCACGACGTCATGGCGTACGACCTGCTCGTGCACCGCGTCCGCCTCCACATGCTCGGTGTAGAAGCGCACGGCGGCGGGGCCCGCCCCGGCGCGCTCCAGGGCACCGGCGAGGCGGCGCGAGGCGGGGGAGGAGGTGACCTCCACGAAGGCGAAGTGGCCCACGAGGGCCGCGCGCAGGGCGCGGTGCAGGCCGAAGAGGGACATCAGGTTGACGGTGGCCAGCACTTCGGCGGGCGCCGAGTCGAGGTAGCGGCCGTAGGAGGTGTCGAGTCCGAGGTCCGCCATGAGATCGGCGTACAGCTGGGCGTGGATGTCCTCGGCGCGGCCCGCTCCGAACTCGTCGAACTCCACGGCGACCATGGCCGCCTTGGCACGTCCGCGCAGCCGGGGAATGACCCAGGCGTGCGGGTCCGCCTCCTTGAGGTGGTACAGCGAGCGCAGTGCCGCGTACTCGCGCAGACGGTCCAGGCGGGCTTCGTCGCGCAGATAGTGCGAGACGCTCCCGGAACCGTCCACCGGCTCGACCTGGAGCGCGTCCAGCGCCTCCCGAGCGTCGGCCGTGCCGTCGACGGGGACGTCCTGGCGCAGGGCGTCAAGGAACCGCTTCTCGATCGCGCCGCGCAGGCCCAACAGCCCGGCGTCCCACTCCAGTTCCTCGGGCACGCCCTCGAAGCCCCGGTAGTGCAGCTCGTACAGCATGTAGAGGGCGAGTTGGAGATCGTCGTCGTACGGGGAACAGTCCGCCGGTGCCGGTACGTCCTCCGGGCGGCAGCGCTGGAGCAGCGCCGTCACGGCAGCGGACAGCGGGCCGCGCGGTCGTGGCAACGGCGGTGCGGAGGCGGGGTGGTTCATGCCGGTCCGCCTTCGCCGGGATGCCGTTCGCGGCGGCGGTGGCTGGTGTCGCACCAGGGGAAGGTACGGCTGCGACGGCAGGTGCACAGGGCAACCATGAACCGGTCGGAGACCGTCACCTCGCCGTCCTCGCCCACGACTTCGACAGGCCCCTCGACCAGCAGTGGCCCGTCGCGCTGGACCCGGGCCCGGCGCGGACGTTCAGGCGAGTTCACCGCGGATCACCACCAGTTCTTCCGTCGTGTCGGTGTCGGCGAGGTGCCGCTCGCGCAGCCAGCCGAGCCGCGAGCGGAGCACGGGCCCGTACGGCAGCGAGGTCCGGTCGACGATCCGCGCGCGCAGTCCGGCCTCTTCCAGGCGCGTGAGGGTGGTGTCGATGCCGCACAGGTGCGAGTGGACCATCAGGAGCGTGCCGTCGGGGCGCAGCAGGTGGGGCGCGGTGTCGCAGATGCGGTCGATGAGTCGGCGCCCGTCGTCGCCGGCGTCCCAGGCTCTCGCGGGGCCCTTGGGCGGGGTGGGGCCAGGGGCGGGGACGTAGGGCGGGTTGGAGATGACCAGGTCGTAGCGGCGGCCCGGCACGGCCGCGGCCAGGTCGCCGTGGCGTACGCGCAGGGTCCGGCCGTTGAGGAGGGCGTTGGACCAGGCGGTGAGCAGCGCCCGCCAGGAGATGTCGACCGCGGTGACCCGTCCGCCCAGACGGGCCGCCTCCACGGCGAGGACACCGCTGCCGGTGCCCAGGTCCAGCACCTCGGTCCCGGAGGTCACCCGTTCGCGGCGCAGCGCCCGGCCGAGAAGCCGGGTGTCGGTCTGCGGACGGTACACGCCCCGGGGCACCCAGTAGCGCAGGGGTGGGGAGATGACATGGGTGTGGGTGGTCATGGGCTGCCTTTCTCAGCGGGGGCCGCAGGCCGGTGGCGGGCGGCCGCGGCGACTCCTCCGCGGTTACCCCGGTTCAGTCCTCGCCCCGGACGATGTTGTCCTCGGAACCGGTCGAGGTCCGGGACGCCGGGGGTGACACGGCGGGGACGCAGGTGCGGATCGCCGGACCGCGCTGCTGACGGGCCTTGGTCCAGCCGGTCTCTCGTACGGTCAGGGTCTTGTGGTCCATGGGGCGCGCGGTCACGGCGCTTCATCTTCTTTCCGGAGTCGTGCGGAGCCGGTCTGTTCACGGCTCTCTATGGGATGGGGCCCGAGTTCCCGCGATCATGGCCGGGAAACAGGGTTCATGACTCCCGTTTCCGCAGCGGCCGTACAGCGGGGCCTTGCAGGACCCGGCCGTCCACGGCGAACCGGGAGCCGTGGCAGGGGCATTCCCACGCCTGTTCCGCCCGGTTGAACGCGACCAGACAGCCCAGGTGGGTGCAGCGGGCGGACACCGCGTGGAGCTGTCCGTCCTCGTCGCGGTGGACCGCGCAGTGGCTCGCGCCTACCCGCACCACAGCGCCCTCGCCCGGGGCGATGTCGTCGATTCCGGGCCCGGTCAGCGGCGATACTCGGTCACCGACGAAGTGCCGCGCCACCTGCGCCTGATGCTTCAGGAAGGGCCCGGCCTCGCGTACGACGGTGCCCACCCGGCGGGGATCGTAGAGGCCGCTCCACTCGGCCGCGCGCCCCGTCAGCAGGTCGCTGATCAGGCGGCCCGCCATGATGCCGCCGCTCAGCCCCCAGCCGCCGAAGCCGGTCGCCACGTAGGTGTGCCTGCTTCCCGGGTGGAACGGACCGACCAGCGGGACGGAGTCGGTGGAGTCGTTGTCCTGGGCGGCCCAGCGGTGCGTGAGAGCGACCCCGGGGAACCGGGACTCGGACCAGTGCGCCAGCCGCGCGAAGCGTTCCTCGGTGTCGGCGGTGCCGGGGGTGAAGTGCTCCCCGGTGACGATGAGCAGCCGTCGGCCGTCGGCGAGGGGTGCCGAGCGGACGGACCGAGTCGACCCGTCGGGGGTGATGTACATGCCCCTCGGGGCGGCTTCCGCGTCCACGGCACCGGCCACCACCAGCTCCCGGCGCGGGGAGAGCCGCGCGAAGAGCAGCGCCCGGTCGAAGACGGGGTAGTGCGTGGTGATCACGACCTCCCGCGCCCGCACCGACACGCCCGCCTCGGTCCGCAGCACGCAGGGCTCGCCCTCGGTGAGGTCGACCACCCGGGTGCCCTCGTACACCGAGGCGCCGCGCCGGACCAGGTCGTCGGCCAGGGCCAGCAGGTATTTGCGGGGATGGAACTGGGCCTGCCCGCTCACCCGGACCGCCCCGGCCACCGGGAAGGGCAGCCCGGTCTCGGTGACGAACTCCGCCGGCAGGCCCGCCTCGCGCGCCGCGTCCGCCTCCGCCCGCAGCTCCGCGACCCGCCCGGGATCCTCGGAGTACGTGAACGCCGCCGCCTCCTCCCACTCGCACTCGATGCCCAGCTCGGCCACGACATCGGCGGCGTGCCGGATCGCGGAGTCCTGGGAGCGCGCGTAGAGCCGGGCGCCCTCGGGCCCCCGGGTGCGGCGCAGGCGGTCGTAGATCAGCGTGTGCAGGGCGGTGAGCTTGGCCGTCGTGTGCCCGGTGACCCCGGCGGCCAGCCGCCCGGCCTCCAGGACGGCGACCTCGCGGCCCTGGCGCGCCAGTTCCCAGGCCGTGCTCAGGCCCGCGACACCGCCCCCGATCACGGCGACGTCGACCGTGAGGTCGCCGGTGGGCGGGGGCGCGGGGGCGCCGGGCGGTGCGGTGTCGAGCCAGTACGAACCCTGGAGATCGGTCTTGGCATTCATGGCGGACGGGTTCCCCTGTGCCGCCCGGACAAGCGGTCCGGGTCGCGGTCGAACTTTCAGTACCGGAATCCCGGGTACCCGGCGCCCCGTACCCGCGGGGCCGACCCGCACGACGAGCGGACCAGGAGGGTTCGATGAGCACGGTCAAGGAAACGGTCGACGTGGAGGTTCCGCTGCGCCGGGCCTACGACCAGTGGACGCAGTTCGAGGACTTCCCGCGGTTCATGGAGGGAGTGGAGGAGGTCACGCAGCTCGACGCCCGGCACAACCACTGGACCACCAGCATCGGCGGCGTACGGCGCGAGTTCGACACCGAGATCGTCGACCAGCTCGCGGACGACCGGATCACCTGGCGGACCGTCGACGGCGACACCCGGCAGCGCGGCTCGGTCCGGTTCGAACGGCTGGACGACACGCACACCCGCGTGGAGCTCACGATGGACGTCGAACCGACCGGCATGGCCGAGAAGGGTGCCGACGCCCTCGGCATGATCGACCGTCGGATCAAGGGCGACCTGCACCGCTTCAAGGACTACGTCGAAGGCGGCGGCAGCACGGGCGGCTGGCGTGGCCGCATCCGCCCGGGGGACCCCGGCACCACCCTCTGACAGCGGAAACACCCCGGTCGGACCCGCGCCGTCGTGGGCCCGGCCGGGGTTCTTCGCGCCCTGGCGCCCGGTCACGGACAGCAAACCGACAACTTGGTCTCCTAATCTTGGGGTTGGAGACGTCGGAGCAGTCCGTACGCACAGCCGGGAGGCGATGTTGTTCGCAAGGGGCGCGTGGTTGCTCGTGGTCGCGGTGATCGCCGGCTGCGCGGTCCTCGTCGGCCCCAGCGCGCCCGACGGAGCCTCCGGCGGGTCCCCGGCCGCCGCGCGTGACGCCGTACCCAACCGCGTCATGACATGGAACCTGTGCAACCCCTGCGACGAGAGCAACGTCGACCGCGCCGCCGAGATCGCGACGTACGCGCCCCAGGTCATCGCCGTCCAGGAGGCCTGCCAGAACGACGTCGCGAGGATCCGGGAGTACCTGGAGAACCTGCACGGGCTGAAGTACCACGTCGAGTACGGCACCGTCCTGCGCAAGTGGAGCCGCTGCGGCGGGGCGCCGTGGAGCCCGGGCGCGTACGGGCAGGCCATCCTGTCGGCGGCGCCGATGACGGACTACGAGAAGGTGGAGTACGCCGACGGCGGCTCCGAGGACCGCGGCTACATGGCCGTCACCACCCGGGTCGACGGCAGGACCGTCCGGGTCTTCAACACCCACCTCGCCGAGCGGCGCCAGGAGGAGATCCGGGCGGACCAGGCGAACGCCCTCGCCAAGGTGGTCGCCAAGCACAGGCGGACCATCGTCCTCGGCGACTTCAACGCCGTACCGGACGCCCCCGAACTGTCGCCGATGTGGGAGCTTGCCGAGGACGCCGACCCGCAGTGCCACCCCTCGCCGGAACTCGACTGCGAGCCGACCACCGAGTGGCAGTCCAAGTTCGACTACATCTTCCTGCGCGGCTACACCCCGCTCACCCACCACGTCCGGCAGTCCGCCTACTCGGACCACTACGTCGTCTACGCCGACCTGGACGCGAAGTGACGGTCAGCGCGCGTCGCGCAACCGGAGCACGTACGCGGCCGTGACCGCCACGCCCCGGTCCTCGTCCTGCGCCAGCTCGGCCAGGGCCCGGGACGCCGTGGCGCCGGGGATGTCCGCGAGGGCCTGAGCCAGCCGCCGCCGGGCGGCACCGCCGTCGCCCAGACGCGCCACGAGACCGGCGGCGATCGTCTCCGCCAGCGCGGGATCACCGGCCAGCGTGCCGAGCGCGTCGGCGGCGTCCACGTCGTTCACCTCGTCGACGACCATGCCGACGAGCGTGGGGACCGCCTCGGCCGACCCGCGCGCGCCCAGCACCAGCGCCGCGTGCCGCCGGACCGCGGGGTCTGAGCCGCTGAGGGCGTCATGGAGCACGGCGGTCGCGGCGGCGCCCGGCAGCGCGGCGACGGCCCGGACGGCCCGCATGCGTACGTCGGGATCGGCCGAGTCCAGCCCCCGCGCCAGCAGTGCCGCCGCCCGGTCGCCGGACTGCGCCAGCGCCCAGCGCAGGGCCCCGGCGACATTCGTCTCCGCCTCCTTCAGTACGGCGTCGACCAGCGCCTCCACCGGTACCGGGGTCTCCTCCACCGAGGACAGGGCCGCCCGCTGGCGGCGCTGGGCGTTCTCCGAGGTCAGGGCGTGCAGGAGGTGCACCGTCTGGAGGACGTCCTCCCAGCCCGTGGGTTCGGAAGCGTCGATCCGTCGGAGGCGGCTCAGCAGTTCGCTCTCGCGCGCGATGCGTTGCCGCGTCTGCCGGATGAGATCGGCGACCAGCTCCGAGGGCTTGAACCCGGGATCGTCCAGGGCCCGCCCGACATCGCGCAGCGACAGACCGAGCGACCGCAGGCTCTCGATGTGGAAGATCCGGCGGATGTCCGCGTCCGAGTACTCGCGGTAGCCGCCCGTCGTCCGACCCGTCGGCCGCACCAGGCCCAGCGCCTCGTAGTGCCGGAGCATGCGGGCGCTGACCCCGGACCGCCGTGCCACCTCACCGATCAGCACCGCCGCTCACTCCTCCTGCCGTCCGGGACCCAGGGCCACGATGCGCTTCGCCTCCTCCAGCGCGTACCCGAAGTCGGCGTCCGGGTCGCGCAGCAGCTGCTCCGTCGCCATCGCGTGCTGCCGTACTCCCGGGTCGCCGTGGCTCCGCGCCGTGCGGAGGGCGGGCGCGGCGGCCTCGCCGAGGGCGACGAGCGCCCGGCTGAGACTGAGCCGGGTGTCCCGCCCGCCGCGACCGAGCTGGGACACCAGCACGCCGGCCAGGGCGGGCCGGTCCGCCTCGGGCACGAGTATGACGGCAGCACGCCAGGCGCTCCGCGCCACCTCGTCGCAGGGGTCGGTCAGATGCGCCCGCGTGATCGCCGGCCAGGCCCGCGCGTCGCCCACCTTGGACAGGGTGTGCAGCGCCTGGCTGCGGGCCTGGGGGCGCGCGGAGCCGAGTTCCTCGACGAGCCCCGGGACCGTGATGCCGGGCGGGTGCCGGGTGAGCGCCCACGTCAGCATGTCCCGTACGAAGAACTCGGGCTCCACCGCGCACCGCTCGATCAGCGGGCCGACGTACCCGGGGTCCGGGGCGGTGCCGACCGCCAGGGCGGCCTTGAGCCGTACGGAGGCGTCGGTGCTGGTCAGCCCTTGCAGTACGGCCGGCGTGTTCTGTGCGGACGTCGTGTTCTGTGTGGACATGGACGACAGTGAAGGGCTTGTCACCGTGTCAAGGTCAAACGGCCGGGTCAGAGGAACGAGGCCAGCCCGTCGAGGAAGCGGTCGACGTCGTCGGCCGAGTTGTACGGGGCCAGGCCCGCGCGCAGCGCCGGGTCGTCGAGCTTGAGCGCGGCGAACGGCTCGTACGCGTAGAACGAACCCGCCGGTGCCACCACGCCCTGCGCCGCCAGATGCTCCTGCGCCTCGCGGGCGTCGCGGCCCTCCAGCGACATCAGCAGGGTCGGTGTGCGGTCGGGAGCCTTGGAATGCAGGGTGATCGCGTCCCCCAGGGACTCCAGTCCCTCCTGAAGACGGGCCCGCAGTTCCACTTCGTGTGCGTGCACGGAGGCCAGGGAGCTGATCAGGTGCTCCCGGCGCGTGACACCCGCGCCCGGGTCCAGGGCGGCCAGGAAGTCGACGGCCGCGGTGGCGCCCGCGAGGATCTCGTACGGCAGCGTCCCGAACTCGAACCGTTCCGGCACGGTGTCCGGGGAGGGCAGCAGCTTGTCGGGCCGCAGGGTGTCCAGGAACTCGGGTGCCGCCGCGAGCACCCCGCAGTGCGGGCCGAGGAACTTGTACGGCGAGCAGACGAACAGGTCGGCGCCGAGCGCGGGCACGTCGACGAGGTGGTGCGCGGCGTAGTGGACGCCGTCCACGTACACCAGGGCGCCGGCCTCGTGGGCCCGGTCGGCGATCCGGCGCAGGGGCGGCTTCGTGCCCAGCACATTGGAGGCCGCCGTGACCGCGACCAGGCGGGTCCGGGGGGTGAGGGCGCGCTCGTAGGAGTCGAGGTCGAGTTCCGTCGTCTCCGGGTCGATCTCGATCCAGCGGACGGTCACTCCCGCGCGCTCGGCCGCCTGGATCCAGGGGCGGACATTGGCGTCGTGATCGAGACGGCTGAGCACGATCTCGTCGCCGGCGCGCCACTGCTTGGCCAGATGGCGGGAGAAGTCGTACGTCAGCTGCGTGGCGCTGCGGCCGTGGACGACGCCGTTCGCCGGAACGTTCAGCAGGTCGGCGTAGGCGGCGCGGAAGTCCATCACGGCGCACTCGGCGTTCAGCTCGGAGGGGCTGACGGTGCCGCGGTTGGACAGCGGGCCGGTCAGGGTGGCGGCGATGGCGTCGGCGACGGGCCGCGGGGTCTGCGTGCCGCCGGGACCGTCGAAGAAGGCGAGCCCGGTGGTGAGGGAAGGGAAGTGGGCGCGCAGGGCGGCGAGGTCGAGGGGCATGGTCCCTGCTTTCGGTCGAGACTCGGGGTGCCTTCTACTCTGGCCGCCCACTTGCTGCACGTAAAGCGATGGATTACGAAGGGAGAGTTCACGGGCCATGAAGGGGGGAGGGATGATGAAGCCGCAGAAGCCGCAGCCGGACCTCAAGCTCCTGGCCACCTTCCTGGCCGTGGTGCGCCGGGGCTCGATGGCCGAGGCGGCGGCGGAACTCGGATATGTGCCCTCCGCGGTCTCCCAGCACATCGCCGCCCTCGAACGCGACCTGGGCATCGAACTCATCGCCCGCCGCCCGGGCAGCCGGCTCATCCTCACCGCGGCCGGCCGCTCCCTCGCCCGCGCGACCGAGACGCTCTTCGACGCGACCGCCCGCTTCCAGGACGTGGCCCACGCCATCGCGGGCCGCGAGATCGCCGAAGTACGGGTGGGTGTCTACCCCAGCGCGATGACGTACCTGCTCCCCCCGGTGCTGGCCACGCTCAGGACACGCGGGGCGGGACCGGGTATCCGCCTCGTGGTCGTCGAGACGGACGAGGGCGTGCCGCGGGTCCGGTCGGGGGACATCGACCTGCTGATCGCCTACCGCTACCTGCCCGAGGACCCACCTGCCCCCTCCGAGGGTCTGACGATCCGGCTCCTGGGCCGCGAGCCGCTGCTCCTCGTCGCCGGCGCCGACCCGGAACGCGGGCGCCCGCTGGAGCTGGCCGACTGCCTGGAGCGTGAATGGGTCTCCGGCCACGCGAACAACCCCGACCGACGCCTGCTGCGCCGCTGGGCGGGCGCGCTCGGGATCGCACCGCAGGTGACGCTGGAGACCGACGACCTGCACAGCATGCTCGCCATGATCCGGGCCGGGCTCGCGGTCGGCCTGATCCCGGCCACGCTCCTCGGCGGGGGAGAGGGCAGCGGGGTCGAGACGGTGACCCTGCCGGACGGAGTCGCCCCGGTCCACCGGGAGATCCTGGCCGTGGGCCGCCCCGGAGCGCACCCGCCCCTCGTCGACGAACTGGTGACCCTGCTGGGCAACGCCGTGGACCGGCTCGGGCTGCCCGCGACAGATCGGGGCCGGGGACTTTCAATGAAGGAGTGAGCGCCATCGGATTGATGACCGCGGCAGGGGTGACGGTGGCCCTGCTGGCAGCCTCCGCACCGAGCTCGACTCCCTCACCCCCTCCGCCGCAGCCGCCGCCGCAGATTTCCGACGCGGATGTGCAACGGGCCGTCGACCGGCTCGACGGGGTGGTGCGGGCCGCCATGAAACGCACCGGGACCCCGGGCGTGGCCGTCGCGGTCGTCCACGACGGCAAGGTCGTGCACCTGGAGGGGTACGGTGTGCGGAAGGTGGGCGGGAAGGCGCGAGTGAATGCCGACACGGTCTTCCAACTGGCGTCCGTCTCCAAGCCGATCGCCTCGACGGTCGTGTCCGGAGCGGTGGGCGTCGAAGGCTGGACCGAGCCCGTGGCACCCAACCTCCCCGACTTCCGGCTGAGGGACCGGTGGGTCACCTCCCACGTGACGGCCGCCGACCTCTTCGCGCACCGCAGTGGCCTGCCGGACCATGCCGGTGACCTCCTCGAAGACCTCGGCTACGACCGCGAGTACATCCTCTCCCACCTGCGCTACGAGCCCCTCGCGCCCTTCCGCGCCAGCTACGCGTACACCAACTTCGGCCTGACAGCGGCCGCCGAGGCCGTCGCGGAGGAAAAGGGCGTGCCGTGGGAGAAGCTCGCCGCCGACACGCTGTACGAGCCGGCCGGGATGGACTCCACCAGCTCCCGCTTCGAGGACTACGAGAACGCCGAGAACAGGGCCTGGGGCCACGTACAGACCCAGGACGACGCCTGGAAGGCCGAGTTCGTACGGGACCCGGACGCGCAGTCGCCCGCGGGCGGCGTCAGCTCCACCGCCCGGGACATGTCCGTCTGGCTCCGTCTCCAACTGGCCGACGGCAAGCTCGACGGGGAGCAGATCATCGACGCCGAGGCACTGCAGCGCACGCACTGGCCCGAGACGGTCTCCAACCCGCCCGGCTCCCCGGGCGCCCGGACCGGCTTCTACGGCCTCGGCTGGAACGTGAGTTACGACGACGCGGGCCGCCTCCGGCTCTCCCACACCGGAGCCTTCGCCCTCGGCGCGCACACCAACGTCACGATGCTGCCCGGAGAAGAACTCGGCATCGTCGTGCTGACCAACACCTCACCGGTCGGCGTGGCCGACGCCGTCGCACTGGACTTCTTCGACATCGCCGAGACGGGGAAGGTAAGCCGCGACTGGATCCCGCTGGTGGACGCGGTGTACCAACAGCAGGAGGACGCGGCCCGCTCCGAGACGGACTACGCCCACCCGCCGTCGAACGCGACGCCCGCACAGGACGCGGACGCATACACAGGTACGTACGAGAACGACTACTACGGCAAGGCCGAGGTGGTAGCGGACGACGAGGGAACCCTCACCCTCCGCCTGGGCCCAAAATCCCAGTCGTACCGCCTGACCCACTACGACGGAAACACCTTCAGCTTCGTGACGGCGGGCGAGAACGCCGTCGGCCGTACCGGGGTCACCTTCTCCGAGGACGGAAAGTCCTTCACAGTCGAGTACTTGGACGCGCAGGACCTGGGCACCTTCACCCGCTCGGGTCCGGCGCGGTGACGGGCTTGGAGCCGCCGTCGGGGATCATCCACGCCACGCGGGCATGCGGGCCCATGACGCACAGCCACATGCGCCTGTGTCGTCCAGTCGAGGGAGCAGAAGAGCGAGGACGCGCCGTCGAGTTGGAGTGGTGACGGAGAGGAGGTGGTCAGCGCGGTGAGGACGTCGGCGGGGGAATCGTGGGCCAGCCGTCGCACAGACAGTGGTTGCCTCTTCCGCCGTCCACCACAGCCAATAGGCGTCCGAGGTCGGCGATTTGCCGGTCTGTCGCGGTGGCCCGTGTGCGGCCCGGGCCGTCGACGCGGTGAGCCGGGCCCTCGACGATGACGACGCGTGCGGCACGGCTCAGCACCTCGCGCAGACGGGTGTTGGTCGGGGTGGCCGCAGGCAGGCCGAATATTCCGGTGATCACGTCCGTTTGGGTATCCGCCCCGCCGAGGTGCTGTACGTATCGTCGGCGTATCGGAATGCGCATACGCCGTCGTGACCTGCCCCCGGCTCCAATGAGGGCATGAATCACGAGGCGTCAGGGTCGGTATCACCTCGTCGTGCGCGGCGGATTGTGCTGTGCGGGCTGGGCGTGTTCGGGCTGCTGGGGGCGTTGGTCGTTCTCCGGCGGCCCTTGTTGATGGCCGCGCCGGCGTGCGCGGCCGGGCGGTGGCACGGGTGTTATGACACCTTCAACGGGGTTCTCCTCATGACCCTGGTCGCGTTGCCGGTGTCCGCGGTGGTCGTGTGGGTGCTGGCGCGGCGGCGAGCGGACGTCGGGGCCTTGCGGATCGTCGTCGCCGACGTGGGCATGGTGCACGGGACCGTGCCGTTGGTGTGGCTGACCTTGATGCCGGGGGCGGAGGTCGGGGTCGCGCCTGCCCGGGTGAGTCTTGTGCCGTTGCGGGACCTGGTGACCATGGGGGCGCTCGGGATCGCCGGGAACCTGCTCATTTTCGCGGCGCTCGGGTTCTTCGCCCCGATGCGGTTCGCCGCGGTGGCGTCCCTGCCGCGGGTTCTGGCGCTGGGGGCGGGGTGCTCCGTCCTCGTCGAGACCGCGCAGTACGTGTTCCGGCTGGACCGGGTTTCGTCCGTGGACGACGTCCTCGTCAACGCCACCGGTGCCGTGCTGGCCGGGCTGGCGTCCCGGCGATGGTGGCGGAGCGGCGCATACGCAGGCGACACGGCCCGCTGTCTAGGCTCCGACCATGCGCGTACTGATCGTGGAGGACGAGCCCTATCTGGCCGAGGCCGTACGTGACGGGCTGCGGCTGGAGGCGATCGCCGCCGACATCGCCGGTGACGGTGACACCGCCCTGGAACTGCTCGCCGTCAACTCCTACGACCTCGCGGTCCTCGACCGCGACATCCCCGGCCCGTCCGGCGACGAGGTCGCCCGGCACATCGTCGCCTCCGGCTCCGGCATCCCGATCCTCATGCTCACCGCCGCCGACCGCATCGACGACAAGGCGTCCGGGGTCGAACTGGGCGCCGACGACTACCTCACCAAGCCGTTCGACCTGCGGGAGCTGGTCCTGCGGCTGAGGGCGCTCGACCGCAGGCGCGCGTACGCCCGGCCCCCGGTCCGCGAGATCGCGGGCCTGCGTGTGGACCCGTTCCGCCGGGAGGTGTTCCGGGACGGACGGTACGTCGCGTTGACCCGCAAGCAGTTCGCCGTGCTCGACGTTCTCGTCGCCGCCGAGGGCGGAGTTGTCAGCTCCGAGGAGCTGCTGGAGCGCGCATGGGACGAGCACGCCGACCCCTTCACCAACGCCGTCCGCATCACCGTCTCCGCGCTGCGCAAACGGCTCGGCGAGCCATGGATCATCGCCACCGTGCCCGGCGTCGGGTACCGGATCGACACCACTCACCGCGGCGATGCGTAGGCGTCCGGGGCTCAGCGCCCGACTGAAGCTCACCCTCAGCTACGCCGCGTTCCTCTTCGCCGCCGGCGCCGTCGTCCTCGGGGTGGTGTGGGTGGCGATGTTCCAGTACGTGCCCGAGGAGACGGTCAGGACGCCGGACGGGCTCTCCCCGAACCGCTCGTTCCTCCTGCACTCCCTCGGGCCCGCCACCGCCTCCAGCCTGGTCTTCCTGCTGGTGTTCGGACTCGTCGGCGGGTGGATCCTGGCCGGGCGGATGCTCGCGCCCCTCGACCGCATCACGCACGCGGCCCGCCTGGCCGGGCAGGGGTCGCTGTCGCACCGCATTCGTCTGGAAGGGCGCCGGGACGAATTCCGTGAGCTCTCCGACACGTTCGACGCGATGCTCGACCAGCTGGAGTCCCACGTCGAGGAGCAGCGCCGGTTCGCAGCCAACGCCTCGCACGAGCTGCGCACCCCGCTCGCCGTCTCCCGTACGCTCCTCGACGTCGCCCGCAAGGACCCCACCCGGGACCGGGATGAAGTCCTCGAACGCCTGCACGCGGTCAATGCGCGGGCCATCGGCCTCGTCGAGGCCCTGCTCCTGCTCGGCCGCAGCGACCGCGCGGGCTTCACCCGCGAGAGAGTCGATCTCTCCCTCCTCGCCGAGGAAGCCGCCGAGACGCTGCTCCCGCTCGCCGAGAAGCGGGGCATCAGGCTCGATGTCGGTGGCGGGGAGGCGTGGACCAGCGGCTCCGCCGAGCTGCTGCCGCACATGGTGACGAACCTCGTCCAGAACGCTCTCGTCCACAACCTCCCCGCCGACGGCACCGTCACGGTCCGCACCGAGGCGCACGGCGACACCAGCGTGCTGCGGGTGGAGAACACCGGTCACCCGCTGCCGCCGGATCTCGTGCCGACGCTCACCGAGCCCTTCCGGCGCGGCACGGACCGCGTCCGCGCCGACGAGCACGCCGGCGTCGGACTGGGTCTGGCCATCGTGCGCAGTGTCGTCCGCGCGCACGACGGCACCCTGGACCTCGCCGCCCGCGCCGCGGGCGGTCTGGTCGTGACGGTCCGGCTTCCCGCCGTGCGGACGGACGAGGCTCAGGACGCCGCGTCGGGCAGCCAGAGGTCGGGGCCGAAGACCTCGTAGCGGATGCGCTGCGCGGGGATGCCGGCGCGCAGCAGTTGGGCGCGGGCGTCACGCATGAACGGCAGCGGCCCGCACAGGAACACCGTGGCGTCCTCGGGGAGTTCGACGCCTTCGAGGTTCATCAGGCCCTCGCGCGCGTTGGGTTCCTCCGGGCCGGGGCGCTCGTACCAGAAAACCGTGCGGGCGCCGGGCAGCCGTCCGACCAGCGCGCGGGTGTCGCCGCGCAGGGCGTGCTCGGCGGGGGAGCGGTCGGCGTGCAGGACGAGCACCGGGCGGGTCGCGCCGATGGCGTGCAGATGGGCCAGGATGCTGGTCATGGGCGTGCCGCCGATGCCCGCCGAGACCAGGACGAGCGGGGTCGTGGCGTCGGCCGGGTCGTCGAGGAACACGTCGCCGAAGGGTGCGGAGAGGGTGAGTTCGTCGCCCTCGTTGACCTGGCTGTGCAGGAGCGTGGACACCTCGCCGTCGGGGGCGCCGTCCGTCCCGGTGACCCGCTTGACGGTGATCCGGCGCAGGTCGCCGCCGGGGCCGGAGGACAGGCTGTACTGGCGCGGCTGGTGCACCCCGTCGGGCATCCGCACCCGCACGCTCACGTACTGGCCCGCGCGGGCGGGCGGCGCCGGTTCGCCGTCGGAGGGGCTGAGCACGAAGGAGACCACGTCCGGGGTCTCGGTGCGGCGTTCGACGACCGTCCACTTCCGCCAGATCTGGCCCGGGGCCACGCCCGCGTCCTGGTAGAGGCGGGCCTCACGGCCGATCAGCGCCCCGGCCATCAGCCAGTACACCTCGTCCCAGGCGGCGGCCACCTCGGCGGTGACGGCGTCGCCGAGCACCTCCGCTATCGCGCCGAACAGGTACTTGTGGACGATCGTGTACTGGTCGTCCGTGACACCGACGGCGGCGTGCTTGTGCGCGATCCGGTCCAGTAGGGCGTCCGGCCGGGTGCCCGGGTTGTCGAGCAGCGCGGTGGCGAACGCGGCGATCGAACCGGCCAGCGCGCGGCGCTGGTCCCCGCTGGCCTGGTTGCCGCGGTTGAACAGTCCGTCCAGCAGTTCCGGTCGGTCGCGGAACATGGTGCCGTAGAAGCGCGTGGTGATCTCGTCCAGCGCTCCGGCCACGGCGGGAAGGGTGGCGCGGACCACGGCGGCGGACTCTGGGGACAGCATGAAGCCTCCCGGGCAGGGGTGAGGTGAGGGAAGAGTGCCGCATCTCGTCGGGCGGCACCCCACTGTGTATCAGGGACGGAAGGCCGGTTTCGGGTCGTTTCCCGACACCGGCCGAAGTGGGGCCGAACGGCCCTGTGCATGGGGTCACTTGGCCCTGGCCCCCATGCACAGGGCCCGGCGCCGCGGGTCAGACGGCGGTTCCCGCGGCGTGTCCGTAGTACGCCCGGCGCATCAGTTCCCGCATGTCGTCCAGCATCGGCATGCGCGGGTTGGCCGGGGCGCACTGGTCCTCGTAGGCGTTCATCGCCTGCTGCGGCAGCGCGTCGAGGAAGCTCCGCTCGTCGACGCCGACGGCCTGGAACGACGGCTCGATGCCCACGGCGTCACGGAGCCGTTCCACCGCGGTGGCGAGGGACTCCACGCCCTCGGCGGGGGTGGCGGCCGGCAGGCCCAGGGCGCGGGCGATGTCCTGGAAGCGTTCCGGGGCGCGGTAGTTCTCGTACTTGGGCCAGCCGGTCAGCTTCGTGGGGACGGTGCCGTTGTAGCGGATGACGTGGGGCAGCAGGACCGCGTTGGTGCGGCCGTGGGCGATGCGGAAGGTCGCGCCGAGCGTGTGCGACATGGCGTGCACGATGCCGAGGAAGGCGTTGCCGAAGGCCATGCCCGCGATGGTGCCGGCGTTGTGCATCCTCTCCCGCGCCTCGTCCGCGTTGACGCGGTTGTTCACGGCCGCTTCGAGGTTGCCGAAGATCAGGCGTATCGCGTGCAGGGCGAGGCCGTCGGTGAAGTCGTTGGCGTAGACGGACACATACGCCTCGATGGCGTGGGTGAGGGCGTCGAAGCCGCTGTCGGCCGCCAGCGCCGGGGGCAGTCCGTCGGTGAGTAGCGGGTCGACGATGGCCACGCTCGGGGTGAGGGCGTAGTCGGCCAGCGGGTACTTCTTGCCCGTCGCCGGGTCGGAGATCACCGCGAACGGGGTGACCTCGGCGCCGGTGCCGGACGTGGTCGGGATGCACACCAGGCGGGCGAGGGCACCCAGGACCGGGAAGCGGAAGGCCCGCTTGCGGATGTCGGAGAACTTCTGCCGCATGTCCGCGAAGTCGATGTCGGGCTGTTCGTACAGCAGCCACATCACCTTGGCCGCGTCCATCGGCGAACCGCCGCCCAGCGCGATGATCGTGTCGGGGTTGAAGTCCCGCATCAGGTCCGCGCCCCGGCGCACCGAGTCGATGCTCGGCTCGGGCTCCACGTTGTCGATGATCTGCAGGGTCACCGGCTCGGGCCGCCGCTGCAGCACGCGGCTGATCCGGTCCACGAAGCCCAGCCGGGTCATCGTGGCGTCGGTGACGACCGTGACGCGGTGCACGTCCGGCATGGACTGCAGATAGCGGATGGCCTGCGGCTCGAAGTAGATCTTCGGGGGCACCTTGAACCACTGGAGGTTGTTGCGCCGGGTGGAGACCCGCTTGACGTTGAGGAGCTGGGCGGCCGAGACGTTGTTGGACACCGATGTGCTCCCCCAGGAACCGCAGCCGAGCGTGAGCGAGGGCAGCAGGTTGTTGTAGATACCGCCGATCGCGCCCTGCGACGACGGGGAGTTGACGATGACCCGCACGGTCTTCATCCGCCTGCCGTACGCCTCCGCCAGCGCCCGGTCCTCGGTATGGATGACCGCGCTGTGCCCCTGCCCGTGGAAGGCGACCATGTCGGCGGCCAGGTCGAAGCCCTGCTCCTCGGAACCGGCGCGCAGCACGGCGAGCACGGGGCACAGCTTCTCGCGGGTCAGCGGCTCGTCCGGGCCGACGTGGTCGGCCTCGACCAGGATGATCGAGGTGTCCGCCGGGGCACCGAACCCGGCGTGCTCGGCGATCCACGCCGGACTCTGCCCGACGGCAGCCGAGTTGACCTTCGGCTCGCAGCCGCCGCCCGGCGCCTTGCCGGTCGGGAACAGGAAGGCCTCCAGCTTCGCCTTCTCCTCCGGCGTGGCCAAGTGGGCGTGCAGGGTGCGGAATTCGGCGAGGGCTTCGTCGTAGATCTCCTCGTCGAGGATGACGGCCTGCTCGGAGGCGCAGATCATGCCGCTGTCGAAGGACTTCGACAGCACGAGGTCGTTGACGGCCCGGCGCAGCTTCGCGCTCTTGTGTACATAGGCGGGGACGTTGCCGGCACCGACGCCCAGCGCGGGCTTCCCGGCCGAGTAGGCGGCCTTGACCATGGCGTTGCCGCCGGTGGCGAGGATGAGGGAGACACCCGGGTGGTGCATCAGCGTCCTGGTCGCCTCGACGGACGGCTCCTCGATCCACTGCACGCAGTGCTCGGGCGCGCCCGCGGCGACGGCGGCGTCCCGGACGATCCGGGCTGCCTCGGCGCTGCACCGCTGGGCGGAGGGGTGGAAGGCGAAGACGACCGGGTTGCGGGTCTTCAGCGCCATCAGCGCCTTGAAGATCGTGGTGGAGGTCGGGTTGGTCACCGGGGTGACCGCCGCGACCACGCCGACCGGCTCGGCGATCTCGACGATGTCCTCGATCTCGTCGCGGGCGATGACACCGACCGTCTTAATCCGGCCCATACTGTGCGTGACGTGCTCGCACGCGAACATGTTCTTCGCGGCCTTGTCCTCGAAGATGCCGCGTCCGGTCTCCTCGACCGCCAGCAGAGCCAGCGCCGTGTGCTGGTCGAGTGCGGCGACCGACGCCTTCTTCACGATGTGGTCGACCCGCTCCTGGTCCAGGGCCTCGTAGTCGGCCAGGGCCTTGAGCCCGTTGGTGACCAGTCTGTCGACAGCGACGGCGGTGTCGGACGGAGCCTCGGTGGTGGCGGTGGTGGCGGTGCCGGAAGGGGCCTCGGCGGTGGCGGTGGGCGCGGTGCCGGAGGCGGCCTCGGCCGCGGTGGCGGTGCCGGACTGGGCCTCGGGCGTGGCAGCGGTGGCGGTGCGGTCGTGGCGCGTCATCTGTGGCCTCCGTCGTCCCCGTAGCGGCCGCGCGGTCGGCGACCCGTCAGTGGAGCGACGCTGCGGGGGATCAGCGCCGCTCCACGATCAGCGTCCCTCCCGCACCGTCCCGGCGAGCAGGTCCGCCCGGTACCAGGGCGGTGTCCGACCGGCCCCGAGTTCCAGGGCCCAACGGCCCACACTTCCGGGCATGGCTGAGGGACCGAGCACCGAGGGCGGCGGCGCTACGGGGCTCGGCCTGGGTGGCGTGGGCGGCGTGGGTGGGCGGCTTGCGCGGCGGGTCTAGGCGGTCGCCGGGGCCGGTGGGAGGGCGCGGGTCGCGTTCAGGGCGGGCGCCGCGTGACGCGGTGGCGTTTCGTGCCAGGGCCGCGCGGGTGGGCGGCGGGGCATGGGCAGGAGTTGTCGTGCCAGGGCCGCGCGGGTGGGCGGCGGGGCATGGGCAGGAGTTGTCGTGCCAGGGCCGCGCGGGTGGGCGGCGGGGCATGGGCGGGAGTCGCGGCTGAGGGGCTCGGCCTGCGCGGTGTGGGCGGCCTGGGCTGCGTGGGTGGGCGGGCGGGCCTGTGCGGGTCGAGGCGGTCGCCGGGGCCGGTGGCAGGGCTGCGCTGGGTCGGCGCGGTGGCGTTTCGGGCCCGTGCCGCGCGGGTCGGCTGCCAAGTTCGCACAGGTGTCGCTCGGCATGCCAGGCGGGGGTGCGCGGCACGCTCCCCGCCTGAGGCGCACGCTCAGTGGCCGAGCACCGACGGTCGCCGCGCGGGCGCCTCGGTGTCGTCCACCCGGTAGGTCAGCTCGTTCACCACGCCGACGACGCCGTCCACCCGCCACGTCAGCTGGATGGCGAGCGCGATGTCGCTGCGCCGCTCCACCTGCCCGGCGAGGGTGACCATGCCGTCATGGACCGAGACGTCCGCGGAGTGCGGCGGCAGGCCCAGGGCCCGGGTGAGGACCGCGTCGACGACGTCCCGGCGGATCTCCCCGTCCGTGCGCAGGAAGACCCTGAGCAGGTCACGCCGGGTGGCGATACCGATCAGCCGGTCCTCCTCGTCCACCACCGGCAGCCGGTTCACACGGTGGCGCTCCATCACCCGGGCGGCGTCCTCGACGCGCTGCTCCGGGTGCACGGTGATGGCCGGCGACGACATCAGCTCGGCGGCGGTCGTGGCCTGGCCCGCCAGGAAGGCGTCGCGCAGCGGACGGCGCGACGCGGGCGTACGGGCCCGCCGCGCACGGGCGTGCGCGGACCTGGCCGCCTGGCGGCGGATCAGGTCGGTCTCGGAGACCACGCCCACGACCTTGTCGTCGTCGTCCACCACGGGCAGGCCGCTGATGCGATGGCGGTCCAGCAGCCGCGCCAGCTCCTTGAACGACGTATCCCGGCGTGCTTCGACGACCTCGCTGGTCATCACCTCGCCGACAGTGCGGGCCATCGGGCAACTCCCTTCGTCGTCCGCCGCCCGTGAGGCAAACGGAACGGCGTTGCTTTGCAGCGTCACCCACGCAGTGGGTCCCGGGGGAGAGGCCGAGAGTCCCTGGCCGGGGTCCGAATTGCCCGGGCTTGCTCGGTGGCGGCGACCTGGGCCGGCCGGGTAACCGTGACCGGTAGGGCCGACAGGCCCTGGCCCTTCGGCCCCGGATGACGCAAGATCAACGACAGACAGGGTCCTGTGCCGCGCGGCGCGCGCGTGCGGCACGGGCGAGCGGACAGCGCGGAACGAGGTGCATCCCGATGGCGGACGGCGAGCGGCCGGGCCCCGACGACCCGATCCGGGTCTTCCTGTTGGACGATCACGAGGTCGTACGGCGCGGGGTGCACGACCTCCTCAACGACGAACCCGACATCACCGTCGTCGGCGAGGCGTCCACCGCAGAGCAGGCCCTCACTCGCGCCCCCGCACTGCGCCCGCAGGTCGCGGTGCTGGACGTGCGGCTGCCGGACGGGGACGGCGTGACTGTGTGCCGGGAGCTGCGCTCGCGGATGCCGGAGCTGGCCTGTCTGATGCTGACCTCGTTCGACGACGAGGAGGCCCTGCTGGATTCGATCATGGCGGGTGCCTCGGGGTACGTGCTGAAGCAGATCAAGGGCTCGGACCTGGTGTCGGCCGTGCGTACCGTCGCCTCCGGCCAGTCCCTGCTCGACCCCAGCGCCACCGCCAAGCTGATGGCGAGGCTGCGCCAGGGCCCGGACCCGGAGCCCGAGCCGGACGCCCTGCCCGGGCTGACCGAGCGGGAGCGGGAGATCCTCTTCCTGATCGGCGAGGGGCTGACCAACCGGCAGATCGGCCAGCGCCTCTACCTCGCCGAGAAGACCGTCAAGAACCACATCTCCCGCCTGCTGGCCAAGCTCGGTGTGGAACGCCGCATCCAGGCCGCCGTCATCGCCACCCAGGCCCAGGACCGGCTCAAGCAGCAGGGTCACTGACAGCAGGGCCGCTGACCGCCGGTCCGCTCAAGCCGCCACGGGCCCGCGCGGGGCGGGCGGCCGCGGGTCGGCCAGCATCGTCAGCAGCATGACGGTGGGCTCGACCGCGTGCACCGAATGCGGCATCCGTGCGGGCAGGTGGATCCAAGTGCCGGGCCCCGCCTGGGTCTTCTCGTCCCCGAGGACCAAGTCCAGGCGCCCCCGGACGACTTGGATCACCACGGGCAGCGCGGAGGTGTGCTCGGTCAGTTCCTGCCCGGCGGCGAAGGCGAAGCCGACCACGCGGAGCCGGTCGTCGCGGTACAGCACCCGGCTGAGGGTGCCGTCCTCGGGCAGGGGCAGTTCGTCGGTCAGGTCGGTGATCACGGTGGCGTTCATGGCGCTGTCTCCTCAGCTGGTCGGGGTGGGGGCGGCGACCAGGCTGATCGCGCCCAGATGGGCTTGGTGGCGGCGGAAGACACGTCGCATCTCCCGCACCCGGCGCCGGGCCACCGGATCGCGCAGGGCCCGGCCGGTGATGCGTACGGCCCCGGCGAGCCCTTCGTCGGTGACGAGCCGGCGCGGTTCGAGCAGGGCCATCGGCGCCCGGCGGCGCGCGGTCACGGTGAAGCCCTCGGCGGCGAGCAGGGCGGTCCAGCCGGACGGGGTCAGCGGGCGGGCGCCGACGTGGATGGCCTCGCCGAGGTCCCGGGTGACGGCGGCGGCGTGCTCGGCCTCCAAGTCCTCGGGCAGCAGGCACAGTTCGTGGAGGGCGTACCGACCGCTGGTGTCGGCGAGTAGACGGTGGGCCTCCCGTACGATGCGGCGCTTGGCGGGCTCGGGCTGCATGGTCAGCATGGCCTCCCCGTAGACCACGGTGGCGCTGCCGGAGGGCAGTCCGGTGTCCGCCGCGTCCGCCCGTACGGCGGTCACCTCGGTCGCGCCGGGGGCGAGGAGGGTGCCGAGGTGGGCGACGGCCGCGGGGTCGCGGTCCACAGCCGTGTAGGCGGCCGGGCGGCGTTCGAGGGTGATCCGGGCGGTGGTGCCGAGTCCCGCGGCGAGTTCCACCACCCGGTCGCCGGGGCCGATGGCCAAGGTGTCGAGCATCCACCGGGTCAGTTCCACACCGCCGGGGCGCAGCACCCGCTTGCCGAGGCGAGCCAGCAGCCAGTGGCCGGGCATCCGGGAGGCGTCCAGCCCGTCGCCGGGCGTGGGGGCGGGGGCGGGGGCGGAGTCGGGGAGGGGGTTCGTCGATGCCATGTCGTGCCTCGCTCTCTGCCGGCACCGATGGTTCTTAGGCGAACCTAACTTGTGCTGGTGGTGAGGGGCCGGGGCCGAAGGTCCCGACCCCAGGGCCGTGCGGACCCGGTCACAGCAGGCTGCTCCAGTACGACCAGAAGCGGGTCAGGACGAGCAGCGCGATCACCCCGTACCAGGCGCCCAGCAGCAGGACGTGCGTGTCCCGGACGACCTCCCACACCCCGCGCGGGACCCGGAGCATGCCCTCCTCCACGCAGTGCACGCTCACGTACCAGAACAGGGCGATGGTCACGACCCACACGGCCACGCAGTACGGGCAGATCTTGTTCAGCTCGTACAGGGACTGGCCGATCAGCCAGTGCGTGAACACCACCCCCGCCAGCGCCCCGCCGTTCAGCGCCAGCCACAGCCCCCGGTGCAGACGCGCGCCGAAGAGCACGGCGACGCCCAGGGCCGCCACGGCGGCGAACGCGCCGAGTCCGAGCAGCATGTTGGGGAAGCCGAACAGGCTGCCCTGCGGGCTGGACATGACGCTGCCGCAGCTGACGACCGGACTGATGTTGCAGGACGGCTGGTAGGAGGGATCCCGCAGCAACCGCCAGTCGTCCAGGGTGAGTTGGAACGAGGCGAGCCAGCCGGCGATCCCGGTGACGACCATCACCCAGGCGGTACGGCGCCGCCCGCCCGCCTCGGCGGGGCGCCGGACGGGCGGGGCGTCGGGGGTGAGCGCGGACCCCTGGCTCATGCGGCCCGCCGGGTCCCGGCGGACGACGAGGTCCGGTCACCCGGAGCGGGCATGGCCGCGGTGGTGGCCCGCCGCCGGTAGACCAGGTACGGCCGGGCCAGGTACCCGATCGGGGCGCTCCACACATGGACGAGCCGGGTGAACGGCCAGGCCGCGAAGAGCAGGCAGGCGCTCAGGGCGTGCAGTTGGAACAGCAGCGGCGCGTCGGCGATGGCCTCGGGCCGGGGCTGGAGGGCGAACAGGCCGCGGAACCAGACGGAGACGGTCTCCCGGTAGTCGTAGCCGCCGCCGAAGACGTTGTGCGCGGCGGTCGCCGTGATGCCCAGCACGACGGTGACGGACAGCAGCGGGAAGAGCAGTTTGTCGCTGCGGTCGGTGCCGAGCCGGATGCTCCGGGTCAGGAGCCTGCGGGCGCACAGCATGCCCAGACCGGTGACCATGGCGACGCCCGCCACCGAACCGGCCCACACCGCCGTGGTGTGGTACGCGTGCTCGCTGATGCCCACGGCCTCGGTCCACGAGTCCGGGATGGCGAGGCCCACCACATGTCCGGCGATCACCATGAAGGCGCCCAGGTGGAACAGCGGGCTGCCCCAGCGCAACCACCGGTGCTCCAGGAGCTGGCTGGTGCGGGAGGTCCAGCCGAACTGGTCCTGCCGGTAGCGCCAGACATGGCCGACCGCGAACACGGCGAGGCAGATGTAGGGCAGGGCGACCCACAGCAGCAGGTCGGCGCCGCTCGTAGAGGCGGCGGCCCAGGAGGAGTCGGCGGCGATCATCGCGGACCTTCCGAAAGAGTGGGCGGGGCGGGCAGGGGCGGCACGAAGGTGCCCGGGGGCGCGAACTCGCCGTCCCCGTAGGCGCCGTAGGGGTCGAGGCCGACCTCCTCGTTCGGCGGGCCCTCGGCGGCGAGCTCGGCCAGCGCCGCCTCGTCGGCCTCGGTGGGCGGCGGCAGGAGGGTCAGCAGGGCGGCGAGCACATGCCGGTAGGGGGAGTCGGCGTCGGTCAGTGCGCGGTGGATCAGCTCCAGTCCGCGCCGGTGCTGGCGCAGCGGGGCCTCGCCGCCGGCCGGCCCGGCCAGCGCGGCGAACTCCAGGACGACCGGCAGGTGATCGGGGAGTTCCCCGCCGCCGATCTCCCAACCGGCCGCCCGGTAGCGCTGGTTGAGGGTGAGCAGGGCCATGCCCCGGCGGCGGGTGTCGCCGTGCAGGTAGTAGGTCAGGTACAGGCTGCTCTTGCGGCGCAGGTCGAACATCTCGACGTAGTGCCGCTCCGACGCGTCCAGCTCCTGCCCGGTGAACCAGTCGGTGAAGGCGGCCAGGTGCTCCCTGGCGGGGGATTCGGGCATGGCCTGCACGGTGGAGGCCAACACCGCTCCGGAGGCGGCCAGTTCACGGTCCGGGTACTGCAGCATCAGCGAGCACAGCCGCAGCACCAGGGTGCGCGCCTCGGCCTCCTCGGGGGTGAGCCGCGTCGGACGGCGCACGGCCGCGCGGACCTTGGTGCGCACAAGGGCAGGGATCGACGGGCTCATGGACGGCCTCCGGCGGGGGCTTCGGGCGTGCGGCGGCGCAGGGTGGGGATGCCGAGCATGACCTTGCGGGGTTCCGGCTCGCCGGAGGTCTCGACCGGGCAGCGGTTCTCCATCGCGGTCAGCGCGGCCGCGTCCTCCTTGTGCGCGGCCGGGACGACGTACCGATCGGCGTACTTGGCGACCGCCAGCAGGCGGTGCAGGTCCCGCGCCTCCCGCGCGGTGAGCCCGACGGCCTTCAGCGCGGACTCGTCGCCGTCCTCGCCGAGGGTGCGCTCGCGCATGTACGAGCGCAGCGCGGTCAGCTTCATCAGCACCCCGGCCACCACGTCCGTGTCCCCGGCGGTGAACAGCTCCGCCAGGTACTCCAGCGGGATCCGCAGCCGGGTGACGGCCGCGAACACATGGTCCGGGTCGTCCTGGTTGCCGCCCGCCGCGTCCACGGCGTCCAGCACCGGCGACAGCGGCGGCACGTACCAGACCATCGGCAGGGTCCGGTACTCCGGGTGCAGCGGCAGCGCCACCTTGTACCGGGAGACCAGGTCGTACACGGGGGAGCGGCGGGCCGCGTCCAGCCAGTCCTCGGGGATGCCCGACTCCCGTGCGGCGGCGGCGACTTCGGGGTCATGCGGGTCGAGGAAGACGTTGCGCTGGGCGTCCAGGAGATCCTTCTCGTCCGGCGTCGCCGCCGCCTCTCCGACGCGGTCGGCGTCGTAGAGCAGCAGCCCCAGGTAGCGCAGGCGTCCCACGCAGGTCTCGGAGCAGACGGTGGGCTGGCCGGCCTCGATGCGCGGGAAGCAGAAGGTGCACTTCTCGGCCTTGCCGGTGGCATGGTTGACGTACACCTTCTTGTACGGGCACGCCGTCACGCACATCCGCCAGCCGCGGCACCTGTCCTGGTCGACCAGGACGATGCCGTCCTCGACCCGCTTGTACATCGCGCCGGAGGGACAGGCCGACACACAGGCCGGGTTGAGGCAGTGCTCGCACAGCCGGGGCAGGTGGAAGAGGAAGGTCTGCTCGAACTCGAACCTGACCTTCTCCGCCCACTCGCCGCTGAGGTTGGGGTCGCCGCCCGCGTGCTCGGGCGCGCCGCCCAGACCGTCCTCCCAGTTGGCGCCCCAGGTGATGTCGGTGGGCCTGCCGGTGAGGACCGAGCGGGGACGGGCGACCGGGATGTCCTTCTGGGCCGGGGCGTTGACCAGGTTGTCGTAGTCGTACGTGACCGGCTCGTAGTAGTCCTCGATGGACGGCAGGTCCGGGTTGGAGAACAGCGACAGCAGCCGCTTGACCCTGCCCCCGGAGCGCAGCACCAGTCGGCCGCGCTTGTCGAGCATCCAGCCGCCCTTCCACTGCTCCTGGTCCTCGTAGCGGCGGGGGTAGCCGACGCCGGGCTTGGTCTCGACGTTGTTGAACCAGGCGTACTCGACGCCGGTGCGGTTGGTCCACGTCTGCTTGCAGGTGACCGAGCAGGTGTGGCAGCCGATGCACTTGTCGAGGTTCATCACCATCGCGATCTGTGCCATGACGCGCATGTCAGTACTCCACTTGCTGGCTGCGGCGGCGGATGACGGTGACCTCGTCGCGCTGGTTGCCGGTAGGGCCGTAGTAGTTGAAGGCGTAGGTGAACTGCGCGTAGCCGCCCGCGAGATGGGTGGGCTTGAGCAGCAGCCGCGTCAGGGAGTTGTGGATGCCGCCGCGCCGGCCGCTGACCTCGGTCTTCGGCACGTTCACGTTGCGGTCCTGGGCGTGGTACATGTACACCGTGCCCTCGGGCATCCGGTGGGTGACCACCGCCCGCGCGGCGACCACGCCGTTGCGGTTGTACGCCTCGATCCACTCGTTGTCCTTGACGCCGATCTTCTCGGCGTCCGCGAGCGACATCCAGATCGTCGGGCCGCCCCGGGACAGGTCGAGCATGTACTTGTTGTCCTGGTAGTTGGAGTGGATGGACCACTTCGAGTGCGGGGTGAGGTAGCGGACGGTGACCTCGGCCCGGCCGTCCTCGTTCAGGTGTTCGTCGCCGTAGTGGCGCGGGGTGTTCAACGGCGGCCGGTAGACCGGGAGTTGCTCGCCGAACTCGGCCATCCAGTCGTGCTGGACGAAGAAGTGCTGGCGGCCGGTGAGGGTGTGCCAGGGCTTGAGGTGCTCGGTGTTGATGACGAAGGGCGAGTAGCGGCGCCCGCCGGTCTCCGAGCCCGACCACTCGTAGGAGGTCATCACCGCGCGCGGCTGGGTGCGGGTGTCGGCGAAGGTGATGCGCTCCGCCTCCCGCTCCGAGGCGAGTTCCACCAGTCCCTCGCTGCCGGTCTGCCGCTCCAGTTCGCGGAAGCCCTCGGTGGCGAGGCGGCCGTTGGTGGTGCCGGACAGGGCGAGGATCGCCTCGCACATGTCGGAGGCGGTGGCCAGCGAGGGGCGTCCGGTGGCGATGCCGTCGCGTACGGTGCCGCAGCGGCGGCGCAGTTCGTCCAGTTCCTTGTCCGGGTGGACGGTGACGCCCTTGGTGGTGGTGCCGAGGGTGTCCAGCAGCGGGCCGACCGCGCGCATCTTCTGCGCGGTCGCGCCGTAGTCCCGTTCGATGACGACGAGCTTCGGCATCGTCTTTCCGGGGATCGGTTCGCATTCGCCGGTGCGCCAGTCCTTCACGGTCCCGCCGGGCTGGGCGAGTTCGTCGGGGGTGTCGTGCAGCAGCGGCACGGGCAGGACGTCGGTGCGCCTGCCCAGGTGGTCGGCGGCCAGTTCGCTGAACCGGTCGGCGATCGCGAGGAACGTGTCGTAGTCGGTGCGGGCCTGCCAGGGCGGGGCGATGGCCGGGGTGAAGGCGTGCACGAAGGGGTGCATGTCCGTGCTGGACAGGTCGTCCTTCTCGTACCAGGTCGCGGCCGGCAGGACCACGTCGGAGAGCAGTCCGGTGGAGGTCATCCGGAAGTCGATGTCGACCAGCAGGTCGAGCTTGCCCTCGGGTGCTTCCTCCCGCCACACCACGTCCTCGGGGCGGCCCTCCGGCGGGGTCTCCGCGGAGCGCACGGCGGCGTCGGTGCCGAGCAGGTGGCGCAGGAAGTACTCGTTGCCCTTGCCGGACGAGCCGAGCAGGTTGGCCCGCCAGACGGTCAGCACGCGCGGGAAGTTGGCCGGGTCGTCCGGGTCCTCCGCGGCGAACTTCAGCCGTCCCGCCTTCAGTTCGGTCACGATGTGCTCCTGGACCGTACGGCCCAGCGACTTCGCCTCGTCGGCCAGGTCCAGCGGGTTGCGGTTGAAGCCGGGGTGCCCCGGCGTCCAGCCCAGGCGCACCGCCTGGGCGAGCACATCGGCGAACCCCTTGCCCGCGAACCGGCCCTCGCCCAGCGGGGAGGCCAGCTCGTCCGGACCGAACGCCTCGTAGCGCCACTGGTCGGAGTTCAGGTACCAGTAGGAGGTCCCCGCCATGTGCCGGGTCGGCCGCTGCCAGTCGAAGGCGAACGCCAGGTGCTGGAGCCCGGTGACGGGGCGGATCTTCTCCTGGCCCACGTAGTGCGCCCAGCCGCCGCCGTTGACGCCCTGGCAGCCGGTCATCGTCACCAGCGCCAGGAACGCGCGGTAGATGGTGTCCGAGTGGAACCAGTGGTTGGTGCCCGCGCCCAGCGCGATCATCGAACGGCCCTGGGTGCGCTCGGCGTTGCGGGCGAACTCCCGGGCGATCCGGGCCGCCTGCTCGGCGGGCACCGAGGTGACGGTCTCCTGCCAGGCCGGGGTGTACGGCTGCGAGGCGTCCTCGTACGACTCGGGCCACGAGCCCGGCAGGCCCGGCCGTTGCACGCCGTACTGGGCGAGCATCAGGTCGAAGACGGTGGTCACCAGACGCCCGCCGACGCGCCGCACGGGCACCCCGCGGACCATGACCGAGCCGCCCTCCGTGCCGCCCTCGTCGAAGCGAGGCAGCGCCACCGCGACGGTGTCCTCGGCGGTGTCCAGCAGGCTCAGCTCGGGCACGGTGTCGCCGAGGTCGAGGTTCCAGCGGCCGGGCTCCGAGTCGCCCCAGCGGAAGCCGAGGGAGCCGTTGGGCACGACCGGCTGCCCGGTGGCCGCGTCGAGGAGCACCGTCTTGGACTCGGCGTTCTCGGTGTCGCGGCCCAGATCGGCGGCGGTGAGGAACCCGTCGGGCACCAGACCGTGGTCGCGCTCGCGCAGGGTCACCAGGAACGGGGCGTCGGTGAACTTGCGCAGGTAGTCCCGGAAGTACGGCACCTCACGGTCGACCAGGAACTCGCGCAGGATCACATGGCCCATGGCCATCGCCAGCGCGCCGTCGGTGCCGGGGTGCGGGGACAGCCACTCGTCGGCGTGTTTGACGTTGTCCGCGTAGTCCGGGCTGACCGCGACGATCTTGGTGCCGTTGTAGCGCGTCTCGGTCAGGAAGTGGGCGTCCGGGGTGCGGGTCACCGGGATGTTGGAGCCCCACATGATCAGATAGCCGGCGTTCCACCAGTCAGCCGCCTCCGGCACGTCCGTCTGGTCGCCGAAGACCTGCGGCGAGGCCACCGGCAGGTCCGCGTACCAGTCGTAGAACGACAGCAGCGTGCCGCCGATCAGCGACATGAAGCGGGCGCCCGCCGCGAAGGAGGCCATCGACATCGCGGGGATCGGCGAGAAACCGGTGACGCGGTCGGGGCCGTACGCCTCGATGGTGTGCACATGGGCGGCGGCGATCAGCTCGGTCACCTCGTCCCAGTCGGCGCGCACCAGGCCGCCCTTGCCGCGGGCCCGCTTGTAGGCCCGCGCCTTCGCCGGGTCGCCGGTGATCTCCGCCCAGGCCGCCACGGGGTCGCCGAGCCTGCGGCGCGCCTCGCGCCACAGCTTCAGCAGCTCGCCCCGCACATACGGGTAGCGGACGCGGCTTGGGGAGTAGGTGTACCAGGAGAAGGAGGCCCCGCGCGGGCAGCCGCGCGGCTCGTACTCCGGGCAGTCCGCACCGATCGACGGATAGTCCGTCGCCTGGTGCTCCCAGGTGATGATGCCGTCCTTGACGTACACCATCCATGAGCAGGAACCGGTGCAGTTGACGCCATGGGTGGAGCGCACGACCTTGTCGTGTGCCCAGCGGTCCCGGTAGAAGCCCTCCCACTTGGGGTCACCGGCGCCGAACACGGCACGGCCGTCGGCCGAAACCTCACGGCGGGTCAGCAGTCTGCGGGCGGCCAGCGGCCAGCCCTCACCGGCGCTCGGCGCCTGACGCCGTGCTGTCTGATCGTTCTCCATGGCCAGGAACCTAGGTCTCGGGCGCCGCGCTGTACCTGGGTCCGGCGGGTCCTCCCCCGACGACCTACCGGCCCTAACCCGCCACCCGCAATAGGGACCATTGGTCCTGGTGAAGGGTCTGCTCGGCCGGGTTGGCGGGCGGGGTCGACGATGCAGGGTTGGGCTCGGATCGAACCGCGTACGGCACACCGCCCGCCGTTCGGTCCCGCGCACCCACTTCCGCGCACCCCGCACCGGTCGGCCCGCACCGGCCGTCACCCGCAGGAGACCGCCATGAGCTCAGTCACCCTCGCCTCGGCCCCCGAGGACGCCACCGCCCTGGAAGCCGCCGAGGCGCATCACGCCCGCCTGGCCGGGGAGCTGGCCGGACGGGTCAGCATGCTGCTCACCGCGGCCGACCGCGACCCCGGCGCCGCCGCGCGCATCCACGCCGGACTGGTGACCTTCTGCGAGCGCTCCCTGCTGCCGCACGCCGCCGCCGAGGAGGCCGTGCTCTACCCGGCCGCCCACGCCCTGCCCGAGGCCCGCCTGCTCATCGAGAGCCTGATCGGCGAACACCGCGCCCTCAAGGGGCTCGTCGCCACCCTGCGCGACGCGCCCCGCTCCGAGTCCGTCCCCGCCGACGCCCGCGCTCTGCAGGTGCTCTTCGAGGAGCACGTCGCCAAGGAGAACGGCCTGGTGCTGCCGCTGCTCGCCATGGCACCGGAAGTGTCCCTGGCCGGGCTGCTCGACGGGATGCACCACCAGCACGCGGACGTGGCCGGCGCCGCGCAGGGCGAGCCCGAGGAGCGCGGCGGCTGCGGCGGGACCTGCGGCTGCGGCGGCTCCGACGACACGGCGGAGCCCGAACTCGACGTCCGCGAGGTGCCGCACTCCCTCCGGCACGCCACCGTCTTCGGTGCCCTCGCCGCCGTCCCCGCGGGCAGCGCGATGGTGCTGGTCGCCCCGCACGACCCGCTGCCGCTGCTCGCGCAGATCGAGCAGCGCAACCCGGGCGTGTTCGCCGTGGACTACCTGGAGCGCGGACCCGAGACGTGGCGACTGCGGCTCGCCCACCGCTGACCCCGACCCACCGCAGAAGGAAGGACACACCGGACATGGACGGATCGCACCGTCACACCCCTCTCCTGCTCGGCACGGTCGGCGCCGCCCTGGTCGCCGCCGGACCGGTCATGCTGTGGCGCGGACGCGGCGCCCGAAGGGAGATACGCGCCGAACTGGCCGCCCAGAAGATCACCTTCCCCGAGCGCGGACTCCCCGTCGAACTCGCCCGGCACGCAGGCCAACCCGTGGAGACGGGACCGCAGGCCCACGCCTACGCCGAGTTCATCCGCGGCAACGTCGCCCACGCCACCAACGGACGCACGTACGCGGAGATCACCGCGGAACTGCACGCCGCTGGCGGGGACGACGACAAGCTCACCGAGCTGCGCCAGACCGCCTTCATGGGCCAGTCCCTGCGCGCCTCCCTGCTCTCCGCCTACCAGGCCTGGCACCTGACCACCCTGGTCACCGGCCTCGGCGCCGCACTGACCGGACTGGGCGCCGCCCTGCTGGCCACCGCCGACGCCCTGACGGAGCGCCCGGCGCGCCTGCCCTGAGGACGGCCCCCGAGAACGCACCGCCCAGTCCTGAAAAGGGACCAACGGCCCTGTCCCGCAAGACCATCGGCCGCCGCGCCGACCGCCGCCGCCGGTGGATGCTGACGGCGACCGATCCGGAGGTACCCCCGTGCACGACAACATCGACCGCCCCCGAGGCCGATACCACCGCTGTCGCTCGCGGTGGGCGCCGCGCACGGTCCGGCCCGGTCACCGTCCGGCCGCCCGCCTCGTCTGCCCTGACTCCAGGGCGGCCGGACACAGCACATGGGCGCTGGGCAGGGCCGCCCGATGAACGCGACCGGCCAGGCCGTACGGCGTCAGCGGCACGACGCGGGGGAGCGGCCGTTCATCGTCATCTGGGAGTCCACCCGCGCCTGTCCGCTGGCCTGTCTGCACTGCCGGGCCGAGGCCGTACCCGACCGCGACCCGCGCGAGCTGGACACCGACGCGGCAAAGGAACTCCTGCGCCAGGTAGGCGAGTTCGGCCACCCCGCACCCCTGTTCGTGATCACGGGCGGTGACCCCTTCCAACGCCCCGACCTGAACGAACTCATCGCCCACGGACGCGAGATCGGCGTACGCGTCGCGGTCTCCCCGTCCGGCACGCCCACCCTCACTCCGGCGCGTCTGAAGGCGGTGCACGAGGCCGGCGCCGTGGGCCTGTCGCTCAGCCTGGACGGCTCCACCGCCGACATCCACGACACCTTCCGCGGCGTCCCCGGCGTCTTCCGCTGGACCCTCGACGCCTGGGACGCCGCCCGCGCCCTCGGCATGAAGGTGCAGATCAACACCACCGTCACCCGGCACAACCTGCACGACCTGCCCGACATCGTGCGCCTGGTCGCCGAGCACGGCGCCATGCTGTGGAGCGCCTTCTTCCTGGTGCCCACGGGCCGGGGCCGCGCCCTCGGCGCGCTCACCGCCCAGGAAGTCGAGGACGTCCTCAACTTCGTCTACGACATCGGCCTGACCGTGCCCGCCAAGACCACCGAGGCCCACCACTTCCGCCGGGTCGCCCTGCAGCGCCAGGTCCTCGCCGCCACCGGCGACGACCACGCGGCGGTGCTCAAACTGGGCCCGCTGTACCGGGAGTTGAGCGAGGCGGTCGCGGCACTGGGCCTGGACCCGGGGGCACGCCGGGTGCGGCGCCCGCCGCTGGACGTCAACGCGGGCCGCGGCTTCGTCTTCGTCTCGCACACCGGCACCGTGCACCCGAGCGGCTTCCTCCCGCTCGGCGCCGGAAACGTCCGCGAGACTCCGCTGACCCGGATCTACCGCACCTCCGAGCTGTTCACCGGTATGCGGGACGCCGACCGGCTGGGCGGCCGTTGCGGGGCCTGCGAGTTCCGTCAGGTCTGCGGCGGCTCGCGCTCCCGCGCCTACGGCGTGACCGGCGACCCGTACGCGGAGGAGCCGTGGTGCTCCTACGTGCCCGGGTCCTTCCCGCACCAGCAGGAACTGGCCGCGCTGCTGTCCGCCGGGGCGGCCACGCAGCAGCACCGAGGAGTGGCATGACCAGCATCGCCAGTGGGCCCACCGGCACGGGCGACGCGAGCCGACCGGCCCGCTACCCCAGCCGGTTCCGTGAGTCCGGTGTCAGAGCCCGTCATCTGCGCGCCCACGTCCTGGTCGTGACCTGGCTGGGCCTCGCCCTGCTGGCCGTCGCCGCGCAGGACTCGCTGTCGATATCGCGCTGGCTGGCCGTGCACATGTTCCTGCTCGGCGCCGTCACCACCGCCATCCTCATCTGGAGCGAGCACTTCGCCGTAGCGCTGCTGCACGCCCGCCTCCCCGACGAACGCCTGGGCACCGCCCGCCTCGCCACCGCCAACATCGCCGTCGCCGGACTGCTCATCGGCGTCTGGAGTGCCACGCCCGTCCTGACCGCCGTCTTCGCCGCCCTGCTGGTGGCTGCCGCCACCGCCCACCTGGTGATGCTGGTCCGCCTGGGCCGCGGCGCGCTCGGCGGACGGCTCAAGCCGATCGTCTCCTCCTACCGGGCGGCCACGGCGGCCCTGATCGCCGGGACCCTGCTCGGCTGGCTGCTGTCCAACGGCGGCGCCGGACCCGACCGGTACGCGGGACTGCGCCTGGCCCACCTGCATGTCACGCTGCTCGGCTGGATCGGACTGCCCGTCCTGGGCACCCTGTTCATGCTGTGGCCGACCGTGCTCGGCGTCCGCATGAAGGAGCGCACCACCAAGGTCTCCCGCTGGGTCCTGGCACTCACCGGCAGCGGACTGCTCGTGACCGTCACCGCCCTCGCGCTCGGCTGGCGCTGGCCGGCCGTGGCGGGCCTCGCCCTCTACGTGGAGGGCGTCGCCCTCGCCGTCAACCTCTTCGTCCGTACCGTACGCGGCCATCGGCCCGTCTCCGCCGCCGCGGTGTGGATGCTCGCGGCCGCCACCTGCTGGCTGCTGGTCGCGGTGGCCGCGGATCTCGCCCTGCTGGCCAGCCGGTCCCTCGCCAACGCCCAGTCCGGTATCGACACGCTCATGCCGGTGCTGCTCATCGGGTTCGTCGCGCAGATCCTGATCGGCGCGCTCACCTATCTGTTGCCGGTCGTCCTGTGCGGCGGCCAGGAGGAACGCGCCGCCGTCCGCGCGGTCCTCGAACGGGGCTGGCTGCCCAGGCTGGTGGTCCTCAACACCGGCATCCTGCTGGCGGCCCTCCCCCTGCCGGGCCCCGCCACCACGACCGGCGTCCTGCTGGCGGCGCTCGCGGGGGCCGCGTTCCTCGGCCTCGCCATGGTCGTACTGGCCCGCAGCGGCCGTTCACCCGAGAAGGGCACGTCACGCAACCCCGCTCTGTGGGGCACCGCGGCGGGCGTCGCACTGACCGTACTGGCCGTGCTCGTCGCCAACAGCGGCGGCGCGGACACGGGCACCGGGACCAGCGCCGCCGGAACCTCCCACGCGGCGGACGGCGAGGTCCGCATCGTCGCCGTCACCCTGGCCCACATGCGGGTCCGCCCCGCCCGCGTCGAGGTCGCCCCGGGCACCGCGCTCCGGCTGAAAGTCACCAACGACGACGCCCAGCGCCACGACCTGAAGGTCGAGAACGGCCCCGCCACCCCGATGCTCGGCAAGGGCGACACCCGCGTCCTCGACCTCGGCACCATCACCGACGACCGCGAGGCCTGGTGCACCCTGCCGGGCCACCGGGCGGCCGGGATGAGCATGGACATCGTCGTGAAGGACGGGACGGCCGACTCACCCGACGGGCACAGCGGGCACACCACCACGGCCACCGCAGGCGGGCTCGACCTCGGCGCCGACTTCTCGCACGGCTGGAAGGCCCGCGACGCCGAACTCGCCCCCGCCCCCGGCGGCAAGCTCCACAAGCTCGAACTCCACGCCGACCACACCACCGTGGAGGTCGCCCCCGGCGTGCGCCAGCAGATGTGGACCTTCGGCGGCACCGCACCCGGCCCCACGCTGCGCGGAACCGTCTCAGACGTCTTCGAGATCACCCTCGTCAACGACGACAAGGACATGGCCCACGGCATCGACTTCCACGCCGGCTCCCTCGCCCCCGACCGGCCCATGCGCACCCTCCAGCCCGGCGAACGCCTGGTCTACCGCTTCCGCGCCGAGAAGGCCGGGGCCTGGCTGTACCACTGCAGCACCGCGCCGATGCTCCAGCACATGGGCAACGGCATGTACGGAGCCGTCGTCATCGACCCGCCCGGCCTGCCGAAGGTCGACCGCGAATACCTCCTGGTCTCCTCCGAGCTGTACCTCGGCACCCCCGGCAGCACCGCCCAGGTGACGAAGATGCGCCAGGGCGACCCGGACGCCTGGACGTTCAACGGCGTCGCCAACCAGTACGCGAAACAGCCGCTGAAGGCGAAGGCCGGAGAACGCGCCCGCTTCTGGGTGGTCGCCGCCGGACCCACCGACGGCATCGCCTTCCACATCGTCGGCACCGTCTTCGACACCGTGTACAAGGAGGGCACCCACCTCCTCAAGCCCGGCGACCCGGGCGGCGCGCAGGTGCTGGACCTCGCCCCGGCACAGGGCGGATTCGTGGAGACCACCTTCCCCGAGGCCGGCCACTACGCCTTCGTCGACCACGACATGCGGCACGCCGAAGCGGGCGCGCACGGCATGGTGGACGTGACCGACTGATGGACACCGTCGGCTGGTGGTCCCTCATCCGGTTCGCGCACGTGGCCGGTGCTGCCCTGTGGGTCGGCGGCCAACTAGCCCTCTCCCTGGTGATCCTGCCGCTCGCCCGCCACCTGCTCGCCCCGGAGGCCAAGGACACCTTCACCGCCGCGGCCGGCCGCCGCTTCGGCCTGCTGACCGGGGCGGTGTTCCTGCCCGTACAGCTGGCCACCGGCCTCGCCATGGCCTGGCACAAGGGCATCACCTGGGCCTCCCTCGCCGAACCCGGCTACGGCCGCACCTTCGCCACCAAACTCGCCCTGTTCGTGGTGGTCATGCTCGCCGCCGCCGGACACGGCATCGCCCACTCCAAGGGCCGCACCGACCTGGCCCGCTCCCTGGCGGTCGTCTCCCTGGTCGGCTCCCTTGGCGTGGTCCTGCTCGCCACGGCCCTGCCCGCGACCTGACATCCGCCGGTCGCCGGGCTCCCCCAAGGACAACAGAACACCGAGGAGGCATCATGCGTGCCCAAGCCGTGCTGGACGCGGCCACCCTGGAGTCGCTCCTGGCGGCCGCGGTGGCCGCCCCGTCGATCCACAACACCCAGCCCTGGCGCTTCCGCCTCGACCCCGACACCCAGGTGCTCCAGGTCCGTTCGGCACCGGAGCGCGCCCTGCCACTGGCCGACCCGGTGCACCGCGCCCAGTACCTCTCCGTGGGTGCGGCGGTCTTCAACCTCCGCCTCGCCGCCGTGCACTGGGGCTGGCGGCCCGAGGTACGGCTGCTGCCGGACCCCAACGACCCCGGCCTGCTGGCCGCCGTACGCCTGGCCGATCCGCTGCGTCCGGACGAGCGGCGCTCCGACCCCGGCCTGTACGAGGCCATCCAGCGCCGCCACACCAGCCGTATGCCGTTCACCGGCCGCCCGGTGCCGGAACCGGTCCTCGCGGAGATGGCCACGGCCGCGCACGCCGCGGGCGCCCGCCTCCACCTGCCCGACTACGGCGGCACCCGACGGCTGCTGCGGCTGACCGCGGCGGCCGAGGAGCGGTCCCACACCCACCCCGACCGCGCCGCCGAGACCCGCTCCTGGATCACCGCCCCCGGCGCCGACACCCCCTACGGCATCCCCGTCACCGCCCTCGGCCCGCCGGACGCGGGCCGGCGCCTGCCGATGCGGGACTTCACCGGCCCGCTGCCCGGCGTGCACCGCCCCGCGGTGTGGTTCGAGAGGCATGTACAACTGGCCCTGCTGTGGACGACGCACGACCGCAGGCAGGACTGGCTGCGGGCGGGCCAGGCCCTCCAGTACGTCCTGCTCACGGCCACCGCCCACGGCGTACGCACCTCCCTCATGCACCAGGCCATGGAGTGGCCCGACCTGCGCGCCGCCGCGGTCCTGGCCCGGCACAAGAGGTGCCATCCACAGATGCTGATCCGCTTCGGCTACGGCCCCGAGGGCCCCCGCACACCACGCCGTGACCCGGGACTTTCCAAGGGGACGGGACTTTAGGCCCCCCGGCCCGGGACTGTCCGGCCGCGGGCAGGGACCGGTGGCCCATCCTTCGCGTGACCCCTGGTGCGGAGAGTGGTGACAGGACACCGCCCAGCAGGCAACGGCCCGGTGGGGGAGGCGTGTCCGCGGTGGCGCAGTACCACCCGCACAAGACGAAAGGGACGGACACATGGTCCAGCCGTTGAAGTCGCAGAGCGGCGATTCGCCGTCGGGAGCACCGGTATCGGTGCCCGGCCGGGCATGGTTGATGCTGAGCCTGGCCACGGTCGGCTTCGCCGTGAACTTCTGGGCGTGGGCGCTGCTCAGCCCGCTCGGCCCCCGGTTCAAGGACAGCCTCGACCTGTCGTCGTTCGAGCAGTCCCTGCTCGTCGCGGTGCCGGTCGTGGTCGGCTCCCTGGGCCGTATCCCCGTCGGTGCGCTCACTGACCGCTACGGCGGCCGGGTCATGTTCCCGATCGTGTCCGCGGCCACCATCGTCCCGGTGCTCTACCTGGGCCTGGCCGGACACGACTCCCTCGCCGCCCTGCTGATCGGCGGCTTCTTCCTCGGTATCGGCGGCACCGCGTTCGCCGTGGGCGTGCCTCTGGTCAACGCCTGGTTCCCGCCCGAGCGGCGCGGCCTCGCCATCGGCGTCTTCGGCGCCGGCATGGGCGGCACCGCCATCAGCGCGCTCACCACGGTCAAGCTGGTCGACGCGGGCAGCATGGCCACGCCGTTCCTCATCACCGCCGCGGTCCTGGCCGTCTACGCCGCCGTCGCCGCGCTGCTGCTGCGGGACGCGCCCGGCCGCACCGTCCCGACCGAACCGCTAGGGCGTCGCCTGGCCACCACCGCCCGACTGCCCATCACCTGGCAGGCCTCGGCCCTGTACGCGGTCGCGTTCGGCGGCTACGTCGCCTTCTCCGTCTACCTGCCGACCTACCTCAAGACCGGCTACGGCCTCACCCAGGCCGACGCCGCCAACCGCATGGCCGGGTTCGTGATCCTCGCCGTGGCGATGCGCCCGTTCGGCGGCTGGCTGTCGGACCGGCTGGGCCCCGTACGGGTTCTGGCGGGCTCGCTCGCCGTGGTCGTCCTCGGAGCCGTCGTCCAGTCCTTCACCCCGCCCCTGGCACCGCTGGGCACGGTCGCCTTCCTCGCCATGGCCGCCGCGCTCGGCGCGGGCAGCGGCGCGACCTTCGCCCTGGTGGCCCTCCTGACCCCCGGCAACCAGGTCGGCTCGGTCACCGGCGTGGTCGGCGCGGCGGGCGGCCTGGGCGGCTTCCTTCCCCCGCTGGTCATGGGCTCGCTGTACGGCGAGTACGGCACCTACGCGGCCGGTCTGGCGCTGCTCGCCGTCGTGGCCACCGCCGCCCTGATCTACACCCTCACCGGGGTCAGGGCCGCGGCGGAGGGCGACGGCGCGCCCAAGGCGCGCGGCGGACGCCGGCCCGAGCCCCGCACCGCGGACACCACCGCGTAACGGCACCACGGGGAGAGAGAGGACACGACCGGTGTGCGAGTACTGCGGCTGCCAGGCCCTGGAAACCATCGACGAACTCACCCGGGAACACGAGGAAGTCGTCCGGCTGATCAGCCACCTCCGCACCGCCCACGAGCGGGGCGGGGTGGCCCGGATGGCGGAGATCGCCCGCGAGATAGGGCGCGTGCTCGGCCCGCACACCCAGGTCGAGGAGCACGGTCTGTTCCCCGCCCTGGCCGGTGACTTCCCCGACCAGATCGCCGCCCTGGAAGCCGAACACCGCAGGATCGAGGCGGTCCTGGCCGAGGCCAACGGCGCCTACTTGGCGGACCCGGGCTGGCCCGACCGCCTGATGGACGCCATGGCCCTCCTGCGGGACCACATCCTGAAGGAACAGGACGGCGTCTTCCCGGCCGCACTGGCCAACCTCGGCACCGAGGACTGGGAAGCCGTCGAGACGGTCCGGGCCGAGGCGGGCAGCACCCTGTCCCGCCCGGCGGCCTGAGCGGCCCGTACGTTCGGGTGCCGCGTGATCACCCAGCGCTCCCGCCGAACGCAATGGTCAATTCCGCGCGAAATTGGTTAGGTTGCTGTACTCCCGACCGCAGCCGAAGGAGAGTGGCGGCCCATGAGCGAGCTGCGGAAGACGTTCCGCGCCATCGACATCGGCGACGGAAGCGACGGACGCTGGGCCTCCCACACGCGACCCATGTGGCCGATCGCGGAAAGCTGGCTGACGGACGAGAGCCGAACCCCGGAAGGCGCGGTCCGGGCAAGGGAGTTGTTCGCGACGCACATGCCCGAGCTGGTCCCGGTCCTGGACCGCCTGACCGAGCAGTTGGACCGGCCGGGCGGCGACACCTTCCTCACCCTGGCCACCCTGCGCCCCTTCTTCTCGGGCTGCACCCAGATCGGCGCCGACGGCACCCTCCTGCGCAACTACGACTTCGCGCCCGACGAGTGCGAGGGCACGATCGTGCGCTCCCACTTCCTGCGCCCGGTGATCGGTATGCAGGACGCGGGCTGGGGCCTGCTGGACGGCATGAACGACGCCGGCCTCGCCGTCTCCCTCACCTTCGGCGGCCGTTTCGTGCACGGCCCGGGTTTCGCGATCCTGATCGTCCTGCGCTATCTGCTGGAAACCTGCGACACCGTCGACCAGGCTGTGGCCAAACTCCGGACCGTCCCGATCGCCATCCCGCAGAACGTCACCCTCGTGGACCGGGAACGAGCGGTCACGGTCCACGTCGGCCCCGACATCCCCCTCACCGAGACCGCGGAGGCCTGCGCCGCCAACCACCAGCACCTGCCGGTCCCGGAGGAACAGGAGCGCTTCTCCCGCACCCAGGAACGCCTGCGCACCATCCGCGCGGCCGGACCGGACGTGTCGGCGATGCTGAAGCCGCCGCTGTACCAGACCGCGTACGACGAGGGCCTCGGCACGGTCTACACGGCCCACTACCGCCCCGCCGAGGGCCGCCTGACCTGCTACTGGCCGAACGACAGTTGGGAGCAGTCCTTCGCCCGCTTCACCCCGGGCTCCCGCACGGTGACGATCGGACAGTCGGCATGACGGCCAGAAAGGGAGTCGATCGACGGCGCGCACACCCACACCCTCCAGGACCTCCTGACGCGCGCACAGCCGATCCCCTGAACCACCGGTACCTCCCCGTCGGCTGCTTCGGCATGGGCCCCTTCGTGACCAACGCCCTGTCGCGCCACCTGATCGCCGAGGTCCACCACGCCTGACGACCGCCGCGGTGCGTGCAGGCGTGGCCGAGGCGGTACGGGACCGCCTGGCGGCATGGCTGGAGGAAAACGACCCCACCCACATCCTGCCTGCGCGATCATGAGCCGGATGGACACACGATTCCTCGGCATCCCCGAACTGACCGAAGTCCCGTCCGTGGCAGTAGTGGTGGACGTCATGCGCGCCTACACGGTGGCAGCCTGGGCCTTCGCGCGGGGCGCGGAGAAGATCGTCCTCGCCGAGTCCCTGGACGAGGCCCTCGCCCTGAAATCCGCGCACCCGGCCTGGGTCGCCCTGAAGGACGGCCCGCCCGCACCGGGCTTCGACGCGGTCAACTCACCCGGCCTGCTGCGCTCGACGGACCTCGACGGCCGAACCGTCGTACAAAAGACAACCGCAGGAACAGTCGGCGCGCTGGCGGTGAAGGACGCGTCGCTGGTGCTGTGCGCGAGCTTCGTGGTGGCGGAGGCGACGGCTGCGGTTCTGCGGACGCGCGGGAGCGACAGTACGACGTTCGTGGTCACCGGAGAGGACGGCCGCGCCGACGAAGACCTGGCGTGCGCCCAGTACATCGCGCACCGGGTCACGGACCCCGGGGCGGACGCGGCGGACTACCTGCGCCGAGCCGCCAACTCCCGCGCGGCCAGGGAGCTGACGCAAGGCATACGCAAGGGCGTCCACCCCGACGACGTCGCACTCTGCCTCGAACTCGACCGCTTCCCCTTCGCCATGGTGGCGACCTCGGAGGAAGCGCTGATGACCTTGCGTCCGTACCGGACGGGTGCACCGTAGGTTCCGGACAGCCGGGGCCGAACGTGTTGGGATGTGCCCATGCGCCACACAGCTGCCCTGCGCCTGCGGCAGGCCCTCGCCCGTACCGAAGAAGCCACACGAGGCCGTGTCCCCAGCGGCCGCCGCCCGGACGAGGCCGATGATCTGCAGGGCACCTTCGCCACGGACGGGGCACTCGGCTTCGACCCGTTGCCCTTCCTCAAGGCGCTGCACGACGCCGGTTCGCGCGCCGTCGTCATCGGGCAGGTGGCCGGCATCATGCACGGCTCAACCGAACTGACCGGCGACCTCGACCTGCTCTGGGACGGCACCCCGGGCGAGGCGCGCGCCCTGCGCGATGCCCTCGCCGCGAGCGGCTGTGGCGAAGTGCCCGATCTGAGCCGGGCTCAGACGTGCTACCGGGTCACCGGCGCCGCCGGAGACCTGTGCACCCCCGCCCTCCCTTGGGGACCCATGGACGTCGCGCCCTGCCTGACCCGTGCCGAAACCGCGAGCGACCCCGCCGGCTTCACGATCCGCTACGCCGCGCTCGATGACCTCATCAGCATGCGCCGAGCCCTGGGCCGCCCGAAGGACCACCGTCGTGCGGATGAACTCGCACGGCTGCACACCTGATTGCCCCGCCGGGTACGGTCCTCGGCATGATCCCGAACGAGAAGGCAACAGGAGTGCCGCAGGAGACCGTCGCGACAGCGCGCCTGGACGGCGCAGCCGCGACGCGGGCCGTGGGCGAGTTGCGGCTGATCTACGCCGAGGTGTTCGCCGAGCCCCCTCACCACGAGACCGCGGACGACGTCGCGGCCGCCTTCCTCAGGTTCACCACCCAGGCCGCGCGGCCCGCCTTCCGTGCCGCGCTCGCCCGTACCGGGGACGGCGAGCCGGTCGGTATGGCGTACGGGTGGCCGTTGCCGGCCGACACGCCTTGGTGGGACGAGTTCACCGAGCCGGTGTCGGAGGACATGCGACGGGAGGACGGCCGCCGCACCTTCGGCCTGATGGAACTCGCCGTCCGCCGTGCCTGGCGCGGGCGGGGTATCGCGCGCCGACTGCACGAGTCGCTGCTCGACGGCCTGGAGGCGGAGCGGGTCATGCTGAATGTGGATCCGGAGAACGGGGCGGCGGCCGCCGCCTACACGGCGTGGGGCTACCGCGCGATCGGGCAGGCACGCCCGGCGGCAGCCGGTGCCGAACTCCGCAACGTCATGCTGCTCAACCTGCGCTGAGGACGCAGAACTCATGGCCCTCCGGGTCGGACAGGCACGTCCACGCCACGTCCCCCTGTCCGACATCGAGGTCCGTGGCGCCCAGCGTCCGCAGTCGGGTCACCTCCGCCGCCTCTTCGTCGCCGGGGGAGGGGAGCAGATCCAGATGGACGCGGTCCGGCACGGCTTCCGTGCCGGGCGTACGGATGAATTCGAGGTACGGACCCGCATCCTCGCCCGAGCGGAACACCGCACCCTCGTCGGAGACTTCGCGCGGCGTCCAGTCCAGCACCTCGCCCCAGAACCGTGCCATGGCCCGTGGGTCCGCGCAGTCGACGACGATCGCGGCGACCGGACCGGTGTCCCGGTATGTCTCCCGGGGCTCCAGTACGCAGAACTCGTTGCCCTCGGGGTCGGCGAGAACCGTCCAGGGGACATCCCCCTGACCGATGTCGACCGGCGTCGCCCCGAGACCCCGCAGTCGGGCGAACAACTCCTCCTGATGGGCGGTGGAGGTGGTCGCCAGATCCAGATGCACCCGGTTCTTCGTCGCCGCCTTGGCCTCCGGGACAGGCACGAAGTCGACGCCGACGAAGACCGGGTCCGGCCAGACGAGGCCGCCCGGCGGGCCGACGTAGGTCGTCACGCCGGGCGCGTACGCGGTCCAGCCGAGCGCCTGCGCCCAGAACCGGCCGAGCGCCGAGGGGTCGAGGGACTTGATGTTCACCATCACCGGTCGCAGCGCCATGCCGGTGATCCTAGGCGTAGGGCGCGGCAGTGGGTGGTGGCGCCTGTGTGCCGTGAGCCGTGCCGTGGTGCGGGGCGTGATGCTGGTGCGGGATGCCGTGGGTGCGGGCCAGTTCGTGCATGGCCTGGTGCAGGGCGAGTTCCAGTGCCTCGGGTGTGTTGAGGGTGCCGCTTCCGTCGGGCGGGCAGATCCAGCGCAGGTCGCCCCAGCGGCAGTGCGGAGCGGGGGTGGCGATCCAGCCTCCTCTGGTGAGGTAGCGGATGTCGTGCCCGGCCCAGACGCTGGAGGGCGCGGGCGGCAGGAAGAAGCCGATGTGCTGACGTCGGCTGTCCAGCAGTGCCGGGCCCGGTTCGAGCCGGGGCAGATCGGCCAGGATGTCGGCCGCGTGCAGACCGAGACAGGCCGGGACGATGAGTACGTCCCAGAACCGTCCGGCGGCCAAGAGGTGGACGCCTGTTGTGCCGCGCTGCCAGTCGTTCTTGCAGGACCGGGGGTCGGTCGCGGCGGCGGCCAGCCACTCCATCGCGTTCGTCCACTGTGCCAGTGCCATCACAAACCTCCTGCGTCATGTCGGGCCCGAGGTCCCGGCAGGTCAACGTCTGATCCGACGATGCGTGTGTGTTGGTGACTTGCGTCGAAAGTGAGTGAGTGCTCAGTGAAACGGGGCGCATGAGGTACGCACAGGGGAGGAGCGCGCAGTTCACCGCATGGGGCGAGCGCCAGCGCACAGAGGGGGCAGATATATGCAGACAAGCGCTCTCGCACGCTCCTCACGCCCGCGCACCCCGTCACGATCATTACTTCGGAGGAGAGCACCCCGCGCCAGTCGATCTCCGCATATGCTGTGGCGGCTGTCGAAGGGGAGGACGACATGGCGGAGACGCAGCTGACGCACAAGCAGGCACTCGCGGCGGTGATTCGGGCGCTGGGCGGCGACTGGGACACGGAACGCGCGGTCCTGGCCCTGCGGGTCGCCGGATACGAGCCGACGAGCGAGGAGGCGGCCGGCAAGGAGGCCCGGCGCAACCTTCGGGAACTCGCCGAGGAAGGCCTGATCGAGAGGCCGGACCCGGGGCAGGCCGTATACCGGCGGGCGTGACCTGAGCCGCTGAGCTGTCGAGCCGCACCATGACGAACGACATCGAGCTGATCAGCGACGGCGATGGCCTGGCGGTCATCGGAAGCCCGTCGGCTGTCGAACGCTTCCTCGCCTCCGAGAAACTGCCGTCGAAGGACCTCGGTCTGTCCCGGCTCGGGTCCGCCTTCGGCGCGCTGGCCGGAGCCGCGCAGACGGGCGCCGAGATCGCGGAGAACGCGGGACGCTGGGTGAAGCTCACCGAGCAGTCCGCCAAGGCGCTCAAGAAGTACGAGCTGATGAAGGGCTCGAACCCTGGCGTAGCCCGTGCCGTCGTGACGGAGCAGGGCAAGATCAAGGGCCTCCTCGAAGTCGTACGCACGCCCGGAGCGCTCGCGAGCAATCCCGCGCTCCTCTCCGGTGCCGCCGGGCTCATGGCCCAGCTCGCCATGCAGCAGGCCATGGAGGAGGTCACCGCCTATCTCGCCGCGATCGACGAGAAGGTCGACGACGTACTGCGTGCCCAGAAGGACGGCGTACTGGCGGACATGATCGGCGCGGGCCTGGTCATCGAGGAAGCCCTGACCGTCCGCGAGCAGGTGGGCCGGGTCTCCGAGGTCACCTGGTCCAAGGTGCAGACCATGTCGCTGGTGATCGCCCGCACCCAGGCCTACGCACTCCGCCAACTCGACGCGCTCACCGAGAAGATGGAGGAGAAGAACAAGATCGGCGAACTCGCCAGGGCCTCCCGGGACGCGGAGTCCGCCGTACGGGAGTGGCTGGCCGTACTGGCCCGGTGCTGCCAACTCCACGACGCCCTCGCCGTACTGGAGCTCGACCGGGTCCTGGACACCTCACCCGAGGAACTGGATACGCACCGCCTCGCGCTGAAGGCCGCCCGCCGGAAGCGTACGGAGCTCATCTCCGGCACCACGGAACGCCTGCTGTCCCGCGTGGACATGGTGGCCGACACGGCCAACACCAAGGTTCTGCTGCACCCTTCCGCGTCCCCGGCCGTGGTGCAGTCGATCAACCAGGTGGCCACCGCCGTGGTGGACTTCCACGACCACCTGGGGATCGAGCAGGGCCGCCAGTCCCTGGACGCGAGGCGTTGGAAGGAGGCGGCCGCGGAGGCGAGGGCCAAGGTCGTCGAGACGGGCGCGGAGGGCGTGGACGTGGCCCGCCGCCTGCGCAACCAGTCCCTCGACCGGGCGCGATCGGTCACGGGCAGGCTCTCCACCGGGATCGCCGAACGCGTACGCCGACGGCGCGGCGACGAGGCGGAGGCCGAGTGACGCGCCACGGCTTCCTGGCGATGGCGCCGCAGTACACGACGACGGGCGAACTCACCGATCGCCAGGGGGCCGGATCGCCGTAACTCCGCCGTCCGCCTAGGGTCTTTCGTATGACCACTGACTCCGAGGCCGCCGACTCGCTGTTCAACTCCCTGCGCGCAGACGCCCTCACCACCCCGGAGCAGCTCCGCGCGTTCTACCCGGAGCCGAATCCGAACGCGTTGCGCAAGCAGATGGACCGTCTGACCGAGCAGACGCGGGCGTTGATCGGGTGCTCCTCGCTGGTGTTCGTGGGGAGTGCGGACGCCGAGGGGCGGCCGGATGTGACGCCGCGGGGTGGGCCGCCGGGGTTCGTGTCGGTGCTGGACGAGCGGACGCTGGCGATACCGGACGCGACCGGCAACAGGCGTCTCGACACCCTGCACAACATAGTGGAGACCGGACGGGTCGGGCTGGTCTTCCTCATCCCCGGACGGCCGACCACGCTCCGGGTCAACGGCCGCGCCTGCGTCACGACGCACCCCGAGCTGCTCTCCCGGCTCACCCCCGTGGGCAAGCCGCCCGTCACCGCCATCGTCGTGCGGACCGAGGAGGTCTATCCGCACTGCCCGAAGTCGCTGATACGGGCCAACGCCTGGAAGCCGGAGGAATGGCTGTCCCCGGACGCCCAGCCCACCAGCGCCGAGGTGACCCTCGCGCAGCTGAACCTCCCGGACCTGACCATCGCCGAGATCGAGCGGGCGGAGGAGGAATCGCTGCGGCTGCGCTACGAGTGACCCGGGCCGGGGCCCGTATCGGTGGTTGGGCGGGCGTCTCCGGGGATACTCGGCCGGAATGATGCGGACCCTGAGACGGCACGGCAGCCACGGGCACGGGCCGGATACGGCTGAGACCGGGCCGGACGCCGAGGTGGAGCGGCAGGAGCCGGACAGCCCGACCGACCTGCCCAAGAGTTCCTGGAAAGCGGTACTCAAAGGCACCGTGAAGGAATTTGGGAAGGACGAGCTGACCGACCGGGCCGCGGCGCTGACCTACTACGGCATCCTGGCCCTCTTCCCGGCACTCCTGGCCCTGATCTCCCTGCTCGGCGTGGCCGGGGAGTCGGCCACGCGGGAGGTCCTGGACACCATCGAGAAGGTGGCCCCGAGCGCCGTACAGGACGTGCTGAGCGACGCCGTGCGGCAATTGCAGGGCAGCGCCGGTATCGGATCCGTGATGGCCGTCCTCGGCCTGCTGATCGCCGTCTGGTCGGCGTCCGGGTATGTCGCCGCGTTCATCAGGACGGCCAACGCGGTCTACGACGTGCCCGAGGGCCGCCCAATCTGGAAAGTGCTGCCCGTGCGCGTCGGCGTCACCGTCGTCCTCATGGTCCTGGCGGTGATCAGCTCGGTGATCGTCGTGTTCACCGGCAGCCTGGCCGAGGAGGCCGGCACCGCCCTGGGCATCGGCGACACGGCCCTGACGGCATGGTCGATCGCCAAGTGGCCCGTGCTCGTCGTCCTCGTCACGTTCATGATCGCGATCCTGTACTGGGCGACACCCAACGCCCGCGTCCGCGGCTTCCGCTGGATCACCCCGGGCAGCGTCCTCGCCCTGCTCATCTGGCTCGTGGCCTCGGCCGGCTTCGCGCTCTACGTGGCGAACTTCGGCTCCTACAACAAGACCTACGGCACCTTCGCGGGCGTGATCGTCTTCCTGGTGTGGCTATGGATCACCAACCTGGCCATCCTGCTGGGCCTGGAGTGGGACGCGGAACTGGCCCGTCAGCGCGCCGTCGCCGGTGGCCACCCGGCCGGGCAGGAGCCGTACGTCCGGCCCCGCGACACCCGCAAGTGGGACGAGGAGGACCGCCGCCGACTGGCGGAGACCACAGGGGCCGGCGCGTCCCCGGACGAGCGGTGAGGCCGGCCCGGCACGGGGTACCCGGCACCCGATCCGACCGAGACCGCCGACCAGGAACGGGTGAGCATCCATGACGACAGACCGGGCCCACCACACAGCCGCCGGGACCCAGGACTCGGTGGGCGAGCTGGTACAACGCGCCTCGCAGCAGTTGTCACAGCTGGCCCGCGACGAAATGCGCCTGGCGCAGGCGGAGATGACCGCGAAGGGCAAGCGCTTCGGCAAGGGCGGTGGCCTGTTCGGCGGCGCCGGGCTGATGAGCGTGATCACGCTCCAGGCGCTGGCGGCCACGGCGATCGCCGCCCTGTCGCTGGTGATGGACGTGTGGGCGGCGGGCCTGATCGTCACGGGCGTTCTCGCCGTCATCACCGCGGTCATGGCGATGCTCGGCAAGCGGCAGATCAACAAGGCAACCCCGGCGACACCCGGCCAGGCCATCGACGGCGTCAAGGCCGACATCGCCGAGATCAAGGAGAAGGCGCACCGATGACCCACGACAAGCACCGGCCCGACCACGCCGCGGCCCCCTCCCCGGAGGAGCTGCGTACGCAGGTCGACGAGGACCGTGAGGAACTGGGCGAGACCATAGAAGCCCTCGCCGCCAAGACAGACATCAAGGCCCGCGCCCAGGAGAAGACCGCGGCCGCCAAGCAACAGGCCGCGGAGAAGACCGCACTGGTCAAGACCCATGCCGCGGAGACGGCCGCGCAGGTCAGGACCCGGGTGCAGGCCAACCGCACCCCGCTCTTGGCGGTGGGAGGCGCGGCGCTGACCGTGCTCCTGCTGCTCCGCTGGCGCAAACACAGGTGAGAGCACGGCGGTTGCCCCTGCCCGGGTGCGCACCCGGGCAGGGGCAACGGGAGTCCTTCAGCTCAGTGGCTCGATCCAGATGTCGCGGAACTGGACCTTGTTGCCGTGGTCCTGGAGGCGGATCGCCCCCGCCGCGGCCCTCTCGGCCGCGCCGCCGCCCGTGGGGGAGGTGAGGGGGACGTCGTCGTGGACGGTCTTGCCGTTCCACTTCACCGACACCCGCGCGTCCGCGGTCTTGTTGCCGGCGTCGTCGTAGCGGGCCGCGTGGAAGTCGATGTCGTACGTCTGCCAGGTCTCCGGCGGCAGCGCCGCGTTGATGTCGGCCGCCTTGCGGCTGTAGATCGACGCGGCCTCGTTGTTCGCGAGGTCCGTGTCGCCGTACGAGTCCAGGATCTGGAGCTCGTAGCGGTCCTGGAGGTAGACACCGCTGTTGGCGCGGTCCTGGCCCGTCACGTCCGGCGGCAGGTTCGGCAGCCGGAACTCCACGTGCAGCTTGAAGTCCTGGTAGGCGGTCTTGGTGCGCAGATCGCCGCAGCAGACCTCCATGCCGCCGTCCGGGAGCAGCGGCCACTGCGCGGCCCGGCCCGAGGTGTGCTGCCACAGCGACCGGTCCACCCCGTCGAAGAGGGTGACGCGCTTGCCGGACTTGTGCACGGTGATCAGGTCCAGGTTGACGTGCCCGTCGTCGCCGGAGTCGTGCCGGTAGGCGATGGTGTTGGTACCGGCCCGCAGGGTGAGCTTCTCCGTCCGGGTGGACCAGGTGTCCCAGTCGCCGGTACTGAGCAGCCGGGTCTGCTTCACCTTCGTGCCGTTGACGTCGACGCTGATCGTCTTGGTCCCTTGGAACGGGTTGGGGCCGTTGGAGTAGCGCAGCCCCACGTCGTACGTACCGGCCTTGGGCACCTTCACCGTGAACGTGGTCGTGGCGCCCTCGGTGCCGTAGCCGTCGACGAACGACGCGCCCGAGTAACCGCCGTGGTCGGTGTTGGTACCGGCCCCGCCGCTGCGGGCGGCCTCCTCCGCCTCGTACAGGGACGCCGACTTCGGCTGGGCGCCGGTGAGGCTGTTCAGCGTGTACCAGGCCTCCGTGCTCCACAGTGACTGACCCGTGTCCGAGGCGAACGGGCGCGGCGAGCGGACATGGACGACATGACCGGGCTTCAGCCCTGCGATGGCCAGCCGCACCTTCTTGCGGTCCTTGGAGAGCTTCACGGAGCGGACGGTGAGGGGCTCCTCGTCCACCTTGGGGCCGCCGTAGGCCGGGGTGGGCACATAGCGCCACTGCTTCACCCGGTAGCGGGCCGCCAGGTTCTCCGCGGTCTCCTGTGACAGCGGCTGGGTGTACTCCAGCTCGAAACCGCCGTCCACGGCACGCATCGCCAGGATGTCGAAGGCGTTGCCCCCGTTGGGCGTCAGCTTCTGCAGCCCGTACGTCAGCTTGCCCTCCTGGCCCCAGTTGCCGCCCGCGCCGAGCCCACCGGCGTAGATCGCGCCGTCCGGCCCGCGGCTGATGCGGTTCACGCCCGCCTCCAGGCCCTGGGTGTGGCGGAAGACGGCGCCCTGGTACTGGCCCTTGACCTTCTCCAGGTACGCCCGCTGCAGCCCGCCGTAGGTGACGTCACCGAACAGCATCTGACCGGCGTAGCGGCCCTTGGCGACGTAGATCGGGGTGCTGGGGGAGTTGGCGATCTCGTTCTGCGGCAGCCACAGAACGGGCTGGGTGACGGGGTTGTGGTCGAACGGGCCGTCGGGGTTGGTGTAGTGGTTGAAGAAGCGGTCCTGCTTGATGTGCACCAGCTTGGAGGCCGGCAGCCAGCCGCCCTGGTTGTCGGTGACGAAGAGGTCACCGCCGGGACCGAAGCCGATGCCGTTGGGGGTGCGCAGACCGCCCGCGATGTAGGAGACCTTGCCGGTCTTGCGGTGGACCTTGATGGTCGTGCCGCGGTTCTGCGCGGGCTGCGGATCGGTGGTGGCGCCACCGTAGTTGATGGCGACGGAGAGGTTCAGGTAGAAGTACCCGTCCTTGTACAGCAGGCCGAAGGCGAACTCGTGGAAGTTGCCGCCGTACGGCCAGGTCGCCACCGTACGGGTCTTGTCGATGACATCGTCGCCGTCGGTGTCCGTCAGCTCGGTCAGTTCGTGCTTCTGCGAGACGTACAGCTTGCCGTCGACGTACTTGATGCCCATCGGCTCCTTGAGCCCGGAGGCGATCTTCTTGACCGTCACCTTGTCGGGGCCGGTGGCGCCGGTGACGTTGTCCAGCAGGTACACCTCGCCCGCCGTCGTCTGCGACCCGCCCCACGTGGTGACGGCGAGCCGCCGGTCGGGCAGCCAGTCCATGGCGGACACCTGCGGTTCGAAGCCCGGGGGACGCAGGTCCGTCAGGTCGTAGTCGGGGTGCACCTCGGTGAGCGGCAGGCCGTCGCCGGGGGTGTCGAAGGCGCCCTCGCACTCCTTGCGCCCGGGCGCCGTCACGCGCACCACGTCCGCCTCCGTGCTCAGCACCGAGTTGGGCACGAGCGCGAAGTCAAAGGCGCCGGGCGGCCGCCAGTCCAGGGTCACCTGCTGCCCGCCGCCGCGCTCGAAGTGGTCGATGCGCAGGGAGTGGTAACCCTCCGTCAACTCGACCGCGCCGTCCTTGGGTTCGGCGCCGTGCAGCCCGTCGTGGTCGATGACAACCTTGTCATCGATGACCAGCCGGGAACCGTCGTCGCTGGTCAGCCGGAAGGTGTACGTACCGTCCTGCGGCACGTCGATGTTGGCGGTGGTCTCGCTGACGAAGTTCGACTCGAAGCCGAAGTCCTCGACGGAGGAGAAGTCGATGACCGGCCTCAGCTTGTCGACGTTCGGCGTCTGGCCCGGCTTGAGTGTGCACAGCTCGTCCAACGGCACCTGCACGTCGAACACGCGCAGTGTGACGCCCGGTTCCTGCGGGGGCAGTTCCTCGGCCGCCCGCGGCTGTGCGCCGGCCGGGACGGCGGTCAGACCGAGGGCGGCGGTGCAGCAGATCAGTGCGGTCGTAAGGGATCGGTGGAGTCCGCGTCTTCGCGCGGGCCATGTGCTCATACGTCCTCCTCACGGCTCGTATCGCGTACGGAGCCGGGCTGCGGGTGGCGGGTGCAGCGGGTGGGTGGAGCAGAGTGCTGTGGCGCGCGGGAAACGTTAGGAGACTTCTTCCGGTGCGTCCATAGCTTTGTACACAAGAAGTACAAAGATTGATTGATCCCCGAAGAAGTGGCGGTGTCAGTGGAGTGTGGTTTTCTACTGGCGTGACACAGGACTTGGAGACCGTCGTCTTCGACACCGCCGAGGACTTCGAGGCATGGCTCGACAAGAACCACGCCTCCTCGCCCGGGATTTGGCTCAAGCTGCGCAAGAAGGCGCCCGGCGTCGTCGCGTTGACCTACGCGCAGGCGCTGGAGGTGGCCCTCTGCTACGGCTGGATCGACGGCCAGAAGGCCAAGCTCGACGACGAGTGGTGGCTCCAGCGGTTCAGCCCGCGCACGGCGCGCAGCAAATGGTCGAAGATCAACCGGGACAAGGTGACCGCCCTGATCGAGAGCGGCCGGATGCGTCCGCCGGGGCAGGCCGAGATCGACCGCGCGAAGGCCGACGGCCGCTGGGACGCGGCCTACGACAGCCCCAGCACCGCCAAGGTTCCGGACGACCTTGCCGCCGCCCTGGACGCTGACCCCGCCGCGGCGGCCTTCTTCGCCACCCTCAACAGTCAGAACCGGTTTGCCATCCTGCACCGCGTCCAGGACGCCAAGCGCCCCGAGACCCGGGCCCGCCGCATCGAGAAGTTCGTGGCGATGCTCGCGAAGGGGGAGAAGCTGTACCCGTAGTAGCGCTACAGGCCGCTCAACGCCTGCATCGCCTCCCGCTCGACGTGTGCGATGTCGTGGAGGAACGCACCCGCCTGTTCGAGGCACCGCTCGTCACCCGACACACCGGCCTTGCTGATGAGTCCGGCGACCTCGGTCCACAGGGTCGCCGCCTCCGCGTACCGCCGATGGCCGGTGCGCAGGCGCTCGCTGTCGAGCAACTCGGCGCATTCCGCGAGGAAGTCGCGGTAGAGGTTGCGGAACAGCGCACCGCCCGTGCCCGCCCGCTCCATCAGCAGTGCCGCCTGCGGGAGGTCCCGCTGCGGATGCTCGGTCCGCCGCAGCCACGTGCGCACCAGCTTCCCCGCCTTGTCGATGCCCCGGTGCCCGAGGTTGGCGATGGGCGGGTTGAGGAACGCCTCGGCGCAGGCCGTGATGGCGGGGACGATCCGGTCGTGGAGAGACGGCGGTTCCGGGGGAGCGGTGAGGGTGAAGGAGCGGTGCCTGGCCGCCATGGGGCCGCGTGCCGCCCGCGCCTCGGCGAGGCTCGCCAGGCTGGAGGTGACCGCACCGCCCTGCTGCTCGGTGTCCACCAGATACGCGTTGCTGTCGTCGTAGCCGTACAGGGCGACGACATGACCGGCGAAGTGCACCTTGGACCCGAAGTAGTCCAGGTGGTAACTGTCGAGTTGCAGCCCGACGGGGCGGCCCGCGTCGATGCGGGCCGCCACATTCTCCCAAGCCCTGCGGGGCGAGGTGGTCTCCTGCACGACCAGATCGAGACCGAGTCGGTCGGCGAGATTCCGGGTCAGCTCGAACGGCTTGACCCGGCCCCCGAGAAAGGGGAAACCCATGTTCCTGCTGTCCCAGTAGACGAAGGACAGACCGGAACCGAGGCCGAAGAGCATGGGCTCGGACAGATCGATTCCCTGGTGCCGCAGCAGGACCCCTGACGCCGTCGTCTCGCAGTGCTGCGTACCGCGGACATCAATGCCTCGCACGGTGGCCATGTCCCTGCTTCCTGGACGGAGTCGACCGGCCGGGGCATCGACTCCTACTCCTTCTCCTTGTCCTTCGGCTTGGCCTCCGGACCGGTGTAGAAGACCGACTTGCCCTGCTTGCTGCGCTCCGCCTGGCTCTTGGCCACGAGTCCCTCCAGCGTCGTCCGTACGACGGTGGTCTTGACGTTGCGCTCGGGGTGCTGTCGTCCCAGCTCGGCGGCGATCTCCGCGGCGCTGCGCGGCTCGCTCTGGGCCGCCAGGTGCGCGCGGACGAGGTCGACCAGCGTGGGTGAGGCAGGGGCCGCGGGCTTGGCCGTGACGGCCTTCTTCGTGCTGGTCCGCTTGCGCATGGCGGTGCCGGTCTTCTTGGCCTTGACCGCCTTGGCGGCGCTCGCCCGCTTGGCACGCGGGGCGGGCACCTTGGCGGCGGGAGCGGCCTCGGGCGCGGCTTCCGGCGCCTCGGGTTCCGCCGAAGCGGCCGTGTCGGCCTCGGTCGGGATGACATCGGCAGGAGCCGAAGCGCCCAGTGCCTGCTGGATGTTCACCAGAACCGCGTGGTCGTGCCGCAGTGCGGCGAGCTGCGTCTGCAGTGCCTCGATCTCGCCGCTGATGCGTTCCTGTTCCTTGAGGTTGCGTTCGAGGTCGCCGGCCACCTGGGCGCTGTACTGCGACGTCAACCCGCTTGATTCGGCGGTGGTATTGGACACGGTGCTCACATCCTTGTTCGGCGCCGGGCTGCGCGGGACAGTGGGTTCCCGGCGTATGCGAAGTCCAACGCGGCTGACTGTTCTGCCTGGTCCCATGTCAGCAGTAGCGGTTACTGCTGCAAGTGGTGCCGTAGCGATAGTACGTACATGAGCTGTGTCCCGCCCTGACTTCCGGAGTTGAACTGTCGCGGACTCGCCTTGACAACACACGGGAAAACCGGTGTCGTCGTCGATCATGCCTCCGTAATGTTCAGGCTCATGGACGACACCACCGCGCCGCCGCGGTTGACCCGGCTCACTTTCCACGGCCCCCTCTCCGAGGAACGGGCGGACAGGATGATCCGCCGCCTGTCGGCACCGCGCACCTCGACACCTGCGACATCAGTGCTCGACATCGGCTGCGGCTGGGGCGAGTTCATGCTCCGCCTCCTCGAAGCCACACCCGGCGCCACCGGAGTGGGTGTCGACCTCAATGAGGACGACCTCGCCCGCGGACGCGCCCAGGCCGAGGCCCGCGGGCTGGCCGAACGCGTCGATTTCGTACGGGAGTCCGCCACCGACGGCACCCTGGAGCCCGCCGATGTCGTGCTCTGCCTCGGTGCCAGTCAGGCGCTCAGTGATGCCCAACCGCCCGAGCACATCAAGGCCGCCCTGCACGCCCTGCGCCGCCTGGTCACTCCCGGCGGCCGAGTCGTCCTCGGCGAGGGATTCTGGCAACGCCCGCCCACCGAGGCGGAGTTGGCCGCGATGTGGCCGGACGCCTCGGCGTCCGAGTTCCACGACCTGGCCGGCCTTGTCGACCTGGCCGTCGCCGCGGGCTTCCGCCCCGCCTGGATCGAGACGGCGAACAACGACGAGTGGGAGGAGTTCGAGTCCGCCTACCAGGCCGATGTCGAGGAGTGGCTGGCCGCCCACCCGGATCACCCCTCGGCGAAGGAGACCCGCGACCGTGTCGAGCGCCACCGCAGCACCTATCTGCGGGGCTATCGGGGTGTCATGGGCCTGGTGTACCTGACTCTCGTCCCTGTGGGCTGAGCACGTGAGTCAGGCCGGCTCCGGCGTGAAGGGATGCAGTTCGCCGGAACCGGCCTGGACGACGCCGTAGGTGCTCTCGGGGACCTCGTGCCAGGCGCCCGGGAGGTCGCCGAGGGGTTCGGAGACGATGAGGCGGGTGTCGTCGGAGACCTCGCGCAGGAACCCGATGTCCGGGTGCAGTCTGCGCAGGGCGTCCACGCGGGTGCTGTAGAACAGCGAGCGGGAGGCTCCCTCGGTCGAGTAGCGGAAGGCCCACAGGCGTTCGCCGTCGGTCACGGCGATCGTCATCTGGACCGGGTACCGAACGCCGTGGTCGCGTCCGCTGCGTTCCACCACGCCCACCATGCGGGCCACGGCCCCCGGCGGGTCCTCGTCGAGGCCGAGGGTGAGCGCCAGGTAGAACATCGTCTCCGAGTCGGTACTTCCCTCGATGGCGGAGTACAGCGCGGGGTCCACGAGCATGGCCAGCTCGCGGCGCATGAGGTGGAAGTCCTCGATGGCGCCGTTGTGCATCCACATCCAGCGGCCGTGCCGGAACGGGTGGCAGTTGGTCTGCTGCACCGCCGTGCCGGTCGAGGCGCGGATGTGGGCGAAGAACAGGGGGGAGCGGACATGGCCGGCCAGTTCCCGCAGGTTGCGGTTGTTCCAGGCGGGGCCGATCTCCCTGAACAGGGCCGGGGAGTCGAGGTGCTCCTGCGCGTACCAGCCGATGCCGAAGCCGTCGCCGTTCGTCGTCTCGACGCCCAGCCGGGAGTGCAGGCTCTGGTCGATCAGTGAGTGGGACGGCCGGTAGAGGATGGTGTCGAGCAGCTGGGGCGTGCCGGAGTATGCGAGCCATCGGCACATGGGCGATCACCTGCGCTTGATCGGGTCTCCGGGCAGGTCGGTTCCATTCTCGCCGCCCCCGGGCCGAGCCGCCTGGCGGCCACAGGGCACCGGCCGCCTCGAAAACCGCGCGGGGCGGACAGCGACAACTGTGTCGCGTCCACCCCGAGTGCGCGGGCCGCCCGCTACGCGGCCGGAGTCAGCTCGGGCCGGCCGAACAACAGCGCGTAGCCGGAGGGGAGTTGCCGCAGAATGCGGGTCACCAGGTCGGGGCCCGCGTGGGCCGAGACGGCGGCGAAGACAGATCCCGTGTCCCAGCGGGTGGTGGCCAGGGAGGCACCGGTGCGGGTCGCGAGGTCCTTGACGAAGGCCCAGCCGCCGAGGGGCTTGGTGTCGGGTATCTGGGCGGTGAGGATACGAGCGGCTTCGTGGGGCAGGCGTGCGGCCAGTTCGACGCGTTCGTCACCGGTCAGCTGGCGCCCCAGTCCCCCGAGGACGAGGCGGACCGCCTCCTCGGCCCGCTCGCGGGTGGGATAGGCGCCGTCGTAGCGGACCTTCTCCAGCATCTGTTCGTAGGCGGGACTGTAGGTCTGCTGCTGGAGCGATGAGCGTGACTCGGACATCACTGCGGTGGTTGCCTTTCTGTCACCGGTTTCGGGGTGCCGCCGTGCGGTCACCGGGGTTTGCGGTCGGTCGGGCCGGCTGGGGGCGGCCGAACAGGAGGTCGTAGCCCGCCGGGAGCTGGAGCAGGATTTCCTGGAGCAGGCCGTCGTCGGCGATGTCGGCGACCGTGCTGAGGACGGCTCCGATGTCCCAGGCGGCGGTCTGCTCGGTGGCCCCGTCGATCCAGGCCGCCGTCGCGCGCACGAAGTGCTCCGAGGACAGCGGCTCGGCACTGCGCAGAGGATCGCGCAGGATCTTGGCGAATTCCTCCGGCAGGCGTGCCGCCAGCCGGTCCCGTACCTCGCCGGCCAGGTGGGCGCCGAGGAGGGCGAGCACCACACGCGCCGCTCGGTCGGCTTCCTGCCAGGTGTCGTATCCACCGCGTTCCCGCACTGTGCCGAGGAACGCTTCCCGCTGGAGAGTCGTCACGTCTGCCGCCACCCTTCTGGGCCAAGGGGAGCGGGGGACGGGCAGGGGGAATCAGATGCCCGTCCTCCGCCGCTTGCTGCTCTCGTCCGGCCGGATCAGCTGGTGATCTCCTTGCGGTCGGAACCGGACCGGATGGCGATCTTGCGCGGCTTGGCCCGCTCGGTGATCGGGATGCGCAGGGTCAGCACACCCGCGTCGTAGTCGGCCTGGATGTTCTCGGTGTCCAGGGTGTCGGCGAGCATGATCTGCCGCGAGAAGACGCCCAGCGGCCGTTCCGACAGCTCCGTCTTGACGCCTTCCTTCGTCGCGGGGCGCCGCTCGGCCTTGACGGTCAGCATGTTCCGTTCGACGTCGATGTCGATCGCGTCGGGGCTGACGCCGGGGATGTCGAAGGACACGACGTACTCGTCGCCCTCGCGGTAGGCGTCCATGGGCATCGCGGTGGGCCGCGACCAGGTGCCCGGACCCATCAGCTGCTGGGCCAGCCGGTCGAGCTCACGGAAGGGGTCGGTGCGCATCAACACTGGAAGAACACCTCCTTGTTGGTCGTGGGCAGTTGCTGCCAATGCGCCTCAATGAAGTTGTAACATGTCATCGAATGGATGACAAACAAGATGTCGTCCAAAGGATGACACCGCACTGAGAGCCACCGAGAGGGAGGTGCCATGACCCCGGCCGACCGAACGGCCCCGACCGACGCCGACGCGAACCGTCCGGCGTCCTTCCTCGCCGCGGCGACAGCCCTGGAGACCATCGACGAAGTCCTTCGTGCCGCCCGGCAGCAGGTCCCCGACGACACGGCGAGCCATGAGATCGGCCTGGAGCAGGCCCTCGCCTCCCTGCTGCTGCTGAGGCGGGTCCGCGAACAGCTGGCCGGCTGGGAGACCGGCCTGATCGAGGCCGCCCGGGGCGTCGGCGCCAGCTGGGCCGATCTCGCCGACCCGCTCGGCGTCGCCAGCCGCCAGGCCGCGGAGCGCCGCTATCTGCGGGGGCGGCCGGGCCCCCCGGGAACCACCGGTGAACAGCGCGTCCAGGCCACCCGCGAGCGCCGCGCCGCGGCCCGCGCCACCGCCGGCTGGGCCCGGCGCAACGCGGCGGACCTGCGGCGTATCGCCGGTCAGATCGCGGCGCTCACCGACCTGCCCGCGGCGGCCCGCACCCCGCTCGGCGAGCTCCACGCAGCGCTCGCCCGCGACGACCCCGCCGAGCTGATCCGCCCGCTCACGGCCACCCGCCCGCACCTGACCGGCACCCATCCGGACCTCGCCGAGCAACTCGACACCCTCACCCCGCCCTGACCGGGCGCCGGGGCTGTCCGCGCGTTTCCTCGGACCTGCGGCCGAGGGGTCGTCCTCGTGGCTCCGGCAGTCGTATGGTTCGGGGTGATTTATGGTGGCTCAAGGAGTATGTCCCACCGGAGGTGCAATGATGCGCGCCGCGGCAGCGACCGTATCTCTGGCTGTCAGCGTGGCGCTCATCGTCGCGGCAACGGCGTGCGACCAGGACGGCACGGAGAAACCGGACGTCCGCTACGGCTCCTGCGCGGTGTCCGGGAAGTACGGCGAGTTCCATCTCTCACCCCGCACGGCGGGTGCCCTGACGGTCAAGACGACGTTGCCGGCGCCCGGCTGGTGGAACGGGCAGACCCCGGCGACGGTCAAGAGCGGCTACGAGTACTGCATGGCCGCCAACATCGCCTACCGCTCAGGACTCGACCGGCTGAAGGTGGAGAACGCGCCCTTCCCGGTGGTCGTCTCGGGCCGCACCGAGAACTTCGACCTGGCCCTGGCCCAGATCACCATCACACCGGGGCGGCGCGAGGTCGCCGACTTCTCGCCGCCCTACCTCTCCTCGACGCTGGGCGTGCTGATCCGGAACGGCGAGGACATCAACCAGGACAACATCAGCGGGGTCCGGATCGGCGTGGCCGAGGGCACCACGGGCGAGGAGTTCGTCGAGGACCGCATCAGGCCGACCCAGCCCGTCGTCTCCTACCCCAACGACCCCGAGATGGTCGAGGCGCTGGAGCTGGGCCGGATCGACGCGGTCGTCCACGACACGACGATCCTGCTGGCGTACCCGCAGGAGAAGGAGAGCCGGGTACGCCTGATCGGCCAGTACCGGACCAACCAAGGCTACGGCGCCCTGTACCCGAAGGGCTCGCCGAACCAGGACGAGCTGGACCGGATCATCAAGCAGCTCATCGACGACGGGACGCTCGCCAAGCTGTCGGCCGTCTACCTCGGCTCTGCCTTCGGCCGGGACCCGGCCAAGATCCCGTACCTCAAGGTCGTCCCCGGTTCCTGAGCCCGCACAAGGGCCGAACAAGGGCCGAACAAGGGCCGCACAACGGCCTGCGAGGGCCTTCACAGGTCCTCCGCCATGAGAAACGCCCCGAGATCGCCCGCGGCCCCGCCGTCCAGCGACTGCTCGGCCCAGATGATCTTCCCGCGGTCCGCGTACCGGGTCCCCCAACGGCGGGACATCTGCGCGACGAGGAACAGACCCCGGCCGCCTTCATCGGTGGAGGCCGCCCGGCGCAGATGCGGTGAGGTGCTGGTGCCGTCGGCGACCTCGCAGATCAGGCTGTCGCGGTCGTGCAGCAGCCGCAGCCGGATGGGGCTCGCCCCGTAGCGGATGGCGTTGGTGACCAGTTCGCTGAGGATCAGCTCGGTGGTGAAGGCCGCCTCGCCGAGCCCCCAGTCGGCCAGTCTGCGGGTGGCCTCGGCGCGGATACGGGGGACCGCCGCGGGGTCGGCGGGCACCTCCCACTCGGCGATCTGGTCCGGGTCCAGCAGCCGGGTGCGGGCGACGAGCAGGGCGACATCGTCACCCGAGCGGGTGCGCAGCATGGCGTCGAGCACCGCCTCGCACGTGTCGTCGGGACTGGCGCCCTCGGTCTGGGCGAGTGCCTCGCGCAGCACGCCGAGACCGATGTCGATGTCCCGGTCGCGGGTCTCGACCAGCCCGTCGGTGTAGAGCACCAGCCGGCTGTCGGCGGGCAACTGCAGCTCGGCCGTCTCCACCGGCAGCCCCCCTCCCACGCCGAGGGGCGGGGCGACGGGGATGTCCGGGAAGGTCACGGAGCCGTCGGGGGTGACCAGAGCCGGACCCGGGTGACCGGCCCGGGCGAGCACACAGCGACCGGAGACCGGGTCGTAGACGGCGTACAGACAGGTGGCGCCGGTGACTGCGTCGGTCTTGCCCTGGGCGGCCGCGTCCTCGTCGATCTGGGTGATCAGGTCGTCCAGGTGCGCCAGCAGCTCGTCCGGCGGCAGGTCCAGGGAGGCGAAGTTGTGCACCGCGGTGCGCAGCCGCCCCATGGTCGCGGCGGCGTGCAGCCCGTGCCCGACGACATCGCCGACCACCAGCGCCACCCGGGCCCCCGGCAGCGGGATGACGTCGTACCAGTCACCGCCCACACCCGCCTGCGCGGGCAGGTACCGGTGCCCGACCTCCAGGGCGGACAGCTCCGGGAGCGCGCCCGGAAGCAGGCTGCGCTGGAGGGTGACGGCGGTGGTGTGCTCGCGGGTGTAGCGGCGGGCGTTGTCGATGCACACGGCGGCCCGCGCGGCCAGCTCCTCCGCGGGGGACAGGTCGTCCGGCTCGAAGGGGTCCTGGTCCGAGCGCCAGAACTCCACCACCCCGAGCAACTGGCCGCGCGCCTGCAGCGGCACCGAGATCATGGAGTGGATGCCCTGGGCGATGACCTTCGCGGCCCGCTCCGGGTCCTGGGACTGCCACGCCGTGGCCGTGGCGAGGTCGGCGACCAGGACCGGCCGCCCGGTGGTGACGCCGATGGCCACCGGGTTGTCCGGCACGAACCGCAGCAGCGTCCCGACGGGGTGAAAGGGCGCCGGTTCCCGGGTGCCCGCGACCGCGATCCGGCGCATGTCCAGACGCGCCCCCGACGGCTCGTCGCCGCGCAGCACGGGCTCCACCAGTTCGACGGTGGCGAAGTCGGCGAAGCGCGGGACGGCCACCTCGGTCAGCTCCTCGGCGGTGCGCTTCATGTCGAGGGTGGTGCCGATCCGGGTGCTCGCCTCGTAGAGCAGTTGCAGCCGGCCGCCGGCCACCTCCGCGCGCCCGGCGAGGGCGCGCAGCTCCGTGGTGTCCCGCAGCGTGGCCACGCTGCTGCCCTTCTGGCCGACGGGGCGGACATTGACCGCGAGCAGGGTGTCCCCGGCCAGGAAGACCTGGTCCGTGGCCGCCCGGCCCGACGTCAGCAGTTCCGCCAGGGACGGGCTCAGCCCGAGTTCGGTCACCGGCTTGCCCTCGGCCTCCGGGGGCAGGGTGAGCAGTCTGCGCGCCTCGTCGTTGACCAGCAGCAGCGTCCCGTCGCCGTCCAGGATGATCACGCCTTCCCGGACCGCGTGCAGCACCGCGTCGTGGTGCTCGTACATACGGGTCATCTCGACCGGGCCGAGCCCCTGGGTCTGGCGCAGCAGGCGCCCGCTGACCAGGGCGGAGCCGCCCGCGGCCAGCAGCAGCGCGAGACCGCCGGCGGCGAAGATCACCGGCAGCTGGTGCTGCACCACACTGGTGACCTTGTCCACGGTGACGCCGACGGTGACGAGGCCGACGGCCGTGCCCTTCTCGTCGAACACGGCGACCGTCGAGTCGACCGCCTTGCCCAGGCTGCTGTCGAACGTGGTCTGGTGGGGTTCGCCGCCGAGCGCCTCGTTGTAGGAGGCGGAGACGTGCTTGCCGATCTGGTCGGGGTCGGGGTGGGTCCACCGGAAGCCGTAAGGGCTGAGCGCCACGACGTAGTCGACACCGGTCTTCTTGCGTACCGCCTCGGCATGTGGCTGGAGGGCCGCCGTCGGGTCGTCGCTCTGCATCGCCTCCGCGGTGCCGGGGGCGTTCGCGAAGGACTCGGCCGCCACCAGCGACCGGTCGCGGGCCTCCTGGATCGCCCGGTTGCGGTCCTGGATCACCAGTGCCACCACAGCGGTGGCGATGAGCAGCAGGACGACCACGAACTGCAGCAGGAACACCTGACCGGCGACGCTGCGCGGCTTGAGCAGCGTCAGCGCGCGTCGGCGCGCCGATGGGCGACCGGCCTCCGGCCCGGGCTCCGGTGGTGGCCCGGCCCTCGGCGGCTCTCGGTCGTCGCTACGGCTCGCTGGAGCTGTTCGCCCAAGTTTGCCCATTTCCTCAGTATCAGTGACCGGCCCGACGGGCGCGGCTCAGGAGGTGCGCTCGGGCCGGTGATGTGCTGTCGGGGGAGTCACTCGTACGGGGGTATGTGTGCGGCCGGTCGTCCCCCGGGGCCGCGTGACGAACCGTCCTGCGGCGAGGCCTCCCTGCGCCGACGGGGGGCGATATCGGGTCCACCTGGTGCGGGACTCCTTCTTGGCAGTGAGCAGTCAGGCGGATAACGTGCCTCGACCGTGTTCTCCCGAAGTTCTCCCGAACTGTCGAACTGTCAGTCGACCTGCGTGAGAGGACCGATATGTCCGCACGTCACAGAGCCGCGGCAACCGCAACCCTGGCCGCCGCCGCACTGGTCACCCCCCTCCTCGTCGCCGGGCCCGCCACCGCGGGCGCCGACCACTCGAGCTGGGCACACCGGGGTGACGCACTGGCGAGGAAGCTCGTCAAGGAGTCCACAGCCAAGGGCGCACAGCTCCACCTGAAGGTGTTCCAGGCGATAGCCGACCACAACGGCGATACCCGCGTGGCCGGTTCCAAGGGACACAAGCTGTCGGCCGCCTACGTGGAGGCCGTGCTCAGGGCCTCGGGCTACAAAGCCACCAAGCACGAGTTCGACTTCGTCTACACCGACGAGATCGCCGAGACCCTCGCCGTGGTCACCCCCACCCCGCGCGACATCCCCATCGAGCTGATGGCCTACACCGCCAGCGGCCCCGAGGGCGGCGTGACAGCGGACGTGGCCGTCGCCCCCGTGGACGCCGACGGCACCAACGGCTGCGAGGCCACGGACTTCGCGGACGGCGCCTTCACCGGGAAGATCGCCCTGATCAAGCGCGGCGGCTGCACCTTCGCCGTCAAGCAGGCCAACGCCCACGCGGCGGGCGCGGTCGGCGCCGTGATCTACAACAACACCGAGGGCACGCTCAACGGCACCATGGGCGACCCGACCCTCGGCAAGATCCCCACCGGCGGGATCACCCAGGCCGACGGCGAGGCACTGGCCGCTGAAGCGGCCGACGGCCCGGTGCGGGTCACCCTCGACATCCGCGAACTGCGCGAGAACCGCACGACCTTCAACCTCGTCGCGGAGACCCGCGGCGGCGACGCGGACAGCACCGTCTTCCTCGGCGCGCACCTGGACTCGGTCAGCGAGGGACCGGGCATCAACGACAACGGCTCCGGCTCGGCCGGCATCCTCCAGGTCGCCCAGAAGCTGGGCAAGTCCCAGTACAAGATCAAGAACAAGGTGAAGTTCGCCTGGTGGTCGGCCGAGGAGTTCGGCCTGCTGGGTTCGGAGGCCTATGTCGCCGACCTCACCGAGGCACAGAAGAAGCAGATCAAGCTGTACCTGAACTTCGACATGATCGCCTCGCCGAACGCCGCCTACTTCGTCTACGACGGCGACGACTCGGACGGCGTCGGCGCCGGACCCGGCCCCGAGGGCTCGGCCCAACTGGAGAAGGGGATCACGGACTTCCTCGACTCCAAGGGCATCCCGCACGAAGGCACCGACTTCACCGGCCGCTCCGACTACGGTCCGTTCATCGAGGTCGGCATCCCCTCCGGCGGCACCTTCACCGGCGCGGAGGGCATCAAGACCGAGGCGCAGGCCGCGAAGTTCGGCGGACAGGCGGGGGTGGCGTACGACGTCAACTACCACGGCACGGGCGACGACATCCACAACATCGACATGCGGGCGCTGGACGTCAACATCGACGTCATCGCCGATGCCGTCGGCCACTACGCCTACGACCTCAAACCGCTGAGCCGGCCGGTGCGTTCCACCGCGACGGACGGGGACGCGGGCAGCGGCGGCGGCCTGCACGACGGCCACGGCCTGGTGACCGAGTAACCGGCCCGGGAGCTGCGACCCCGCCCGGGGTCGCAGCGCACGGCGGGAGTCACTCCGCCTCCCGCACGGGAGTTACCCCGCCTCCCCCTCCAGCACCCGCCGCGCCGCCTCGGCCTCGGCCGCCGGGGGAGACAACTCGTCGAGGGTGTCCAACTCGTCGTCCGAGGCCAGCTCCCGTTCCCAGGCGTCCGCGAGACGCTCTTGCTCCTCGCGTGGCCTGGCGCCTACGGCCTCGCGCTGCTCGGGGTCCAGGACGGCCAGGAAGCGTTCGACCGGGTCGGTGCGCATACGGTGCTCCTTGTCACGAGAACGGGTGCCGCGCCGCCCAGCATCGCCGAACGCCCTACCCGTGGGCCGACCGACACCGCCCGGGCCACTCCGTTGGCCTCATGCCGCCAGCGGTCGCGCCGTGACGACGAGATTGGCCTGGTAGCCGCCGCGCTCCGGAACGAACGGCGGGGCACAGGTGATGAGCGTGAGCACGGGTGCGCCGGTCCGGCGGAACACGGAGGACGGCAGGTCGTCCTTGGACACCGTCGTCCGTGAGGCGACCCGGTAGACGACGGGCTCGGCGCCGGTGCGGCGCACTTCGACGCGATCGCCGGGGCGTACGTCGTACAGCGCGGCGAACTCGCCCAGCGCACCGGTCTCGCTGTCGACGTGCCCGACCAGTACCGCCGATCCCCGCACGCTCCCCGGTGCGGGCCCGAAGCGGTACCACCCGGCCCGCTCGGGATCGGCCGGTACGGCCACGGCGCCCTCCTCCGTCACCCCGACCGGACGGATCCGGGCGTCGAGGCCGGCCGCGGGCACGCGTACGCGCTTAGGCGGCGCGGAACGGCCCGGCGCCGCCGTGGCGGCCGACCGGGCCGGTGCGCCCGCCGTCGGTCCGAAGTCGACGGGAGGCGCGTCCGGTGCGGCGGCGGTGGACCCCGTGAGGAGGGCCGCCGCCACCGTCAGCGGGATCAGCGCCGCCGTGCGGGCACCGCCACGCCGGGCGTTCTCAGACACGGCGGCGCGAGGCGCGGCGGGCCACCAGCAAGCTCAGCGCGACCGTGCCGCCCGCCGCCGCCCAGGCGATCCACTCGCCGGAGGAGTTGGTGGCGACGGCGGCACCGTTGCCGCCCGCGTGGACGGCCTGGGGCGCCGATTCCATGCCCTCGAAGGTCTGCGTGGCGAGGGCCAGGTTCTTGTCCTCGGCGCTGCCCCAGGCGTACACGACGTTGCTGGTGCCCTCCTCCAGATCGAGGTCGGCCGGGCCTATGACCACGGTGTCGGTGCCCGCCGCCACGACATCGGCGGAGACCGAACCGGCGTCCACCTCGGTGAGCTGCTCCTTGGGGTTCTCCAGCCCCTTGAACACCGGCTGTCCACCGGCACGCACGTCCACGGCGGGGGCGGCGGCCACATGGCGGACCGTCAGGCGTGCCTTGCCCGCGTCGACCTTCGACACGTCGTTGACGAAGGCCGTCAACTGCGGGGTGCCGTCGGCGGACAGGTGCGCCGCGACGGTGGCGTTGGCCCCGGCGGGCACCTCGATCTTCTTCTCTATGGCGGGTTCGCCGTCGGGACCCTTGCCCGCCTCGAAGACCTGGATGTCGTAGGTGCCCGCGACCAGGGGCTGCGGGTCGGTGACCGTGCCGGGCTTGAAGTCGCTGAGGAGTTCGTCGCCGTTGGCGTAGACGTCCACGGTCAGTCCGGGAACGCCGTGGAAGACGGAGACCATGGCCTTGTCGTTCTCGGCGGCAGTGGCGGGGGTGACGGTGACGCCGAGCGCGAGGGCGCAGGCGCCGGCCGCCGTGGCGATGGTGAGGGAGGTGCGGGAGATCATCAGGATCAGTCCTTGGAGGGGAGAGGTGCGGTTTCCAGCACCCGGCGCAGGCGGTGCAGGCCGCGACGGGTGTGGCTCTTGACGGTGCCCAGCGGCATTCCGGTGCGGTCCGCGATCTGGGCCTGGGTGAGGTCCTCGTAGAAGGCGAGGCCCAGTACCTGCCGCTGGTTGCGGGGCAGGCGGGCGAGTCCGTCCAGCAGGACGACCCGGTCGAGCACGTCGTCCAGTGCCGCGCTGTCGGGCCGTGGTGTGCCCGTGGCGTGCGCGGCGGAGTCGACGAGGGTGAGGCGCCGGGTCCGGGCGGCGAGCGAGTCGACGATCTTGCGCCGGGTGATGCCGACGAGCCAGGCGCCGAGCGGCCCCCGGTCGGGGCGGAATCCGGCGCGGCCCCGCCAGGCGCCGATGAACACCTGCTGGGTCACGTCCTCGGCCTCGTGGGTGTCGCCGAGGGAGCGGGTGGCCATGGTGCGGACCAGTCCGCCCCAGTGCCGGTAGATCGCCGCGAAGGCGTCCTCGTCGGCGGCGTGCAGACCGCGTCCCAGTTCGTCCTCGTCCATGGCCCGGTTCCTTCCGCCCTGTGCGTGTCCTCCCAGTGTTTGAATCGAAAACGACGCAGACAACACGCATCGGTTGTGCGTCGTTTTCGCGGCGTAGGCTGACGGCATGGAGGAACACCGGGAGGACATCGCGAGCGGCGGCCTGACCACGGGCGAGGTCGCCAGACGGCTCGGCGTCGCCCCCACCACGGTCCGGTCCTGGGACCGCCGCTACCGCCTCGGCCCGGACACCCGTACCGGCGGCAGGCACCGCCGCTGGACCCCCGCGGACGTGGCCAGGCTGGAGCGCATGTGCGCCCTCACGGCCACCGGAATGGCGCCCGCCGAAGCCGCCCGCCTGGCCCGGAGCGGCGAGCCCGTCGACGTGGAGAGGGCGGCACCGTCACGGGATCACCGCAAGGCCGGAAGCGGACTGAGCCTGGGCGACGCCCGCCAGGAGTGCAAGGGCATCGCACGCGCCGCCCTGCGCCTCGACGCCGCCGCCCTGGACGACCTCCTGGCGGCCGCGATCGACAGGCACGGACTGATCACCGCCTGGACCGAGGCCATCGTGCCCACCCTCCAGGCCGTGGGCCGCAAGTGGGAGCGTTCGGGCGAGCGTTACGTCGAAGTGGAGCACTTCCTGTCCTGGCACGTCTCCTGCGCCTTGCGCCGAGGCCTGCTGCCCGCCGCCGTCGACCGCCCCGGCGCCACCACCCTGCTCGCCTGCGTACCGGGCGAGAACCACACCCTGCCGCTGGAGGTCCTGGCCGCCGCACTGGCCGAACGCGGGCTCCCGGTGCGCATGTTCGGCGGTGCCGTACCCGTCGAGTCGCTCGTCGCGGCCGTACGCAGGACCGGACCGGCCGCGGTCGCCCTGTGGGCCCAGTCCCGCACCACGGCCAGCCCACCCCTGGCCCAGCACGTCGCCGCCATGGGGTGGGGCGTACGAGGGGCCCGCAGGCATCCGGTGGTCCTCACCCTGGGCCCCGGCTGGGCGGGCCGGGCCGTGGCGGGCCTGTCCCGCCCCAGAGGGCTCGCGGAAGCCGTCGCGGCCCTGGAATCGGTCGTACGAACGGACTCGTGATCTCCGGGTGTACGAACGCTCGTGATCCCCCGTCAGTCCCGGCCGCGGGCCCGCTTGAACCGGGCCAGACCGTCGGCGAGGTCGATGAGCGGCGTCGGGTAGTCGTCGGGCCGCTCCCGCCCGCTCAGCCGCCACGGCTCGTGGACACGGCCGTCCTTGACGTCCCCCAGCTCCGGTACCCAGCGCCGCACGTACTCGCCGCGCGGGTCGAACCGCTTGCCCTGCACCACGGGGTTGAGCACCCGGTGAGGACGCGTGTCGGTGCCGGTTCCGGCGACCCACTGCCAGTTGAGCTGGTTGTTGACGATGTCGCCGTCCACCAGCAGCTCCAGGAAGTGCCGGGCGCCGACGCGCCAGTCGACGTAGAGCGTCTTGGTCAGGAAGCTCGCCGCCAGCAGGCGCGCCCGGTTGTGCATCCAGCCCTCGTGGCGGAGCTGGCGCATGGCCGCGTCGACGACCGGATAGCCGGTACGGCCGTCCCGCCACGCGGCGATGTCCTCGGCCGCCTCCTCCTCGGACCGCCACCGGTCGTCCCGCGTGCGGTAGTTCCGGCGGGAGGCGTCGGGCCGGGCCGCCATGACCTGGTGGTGGAAGTCGCGCCAGCACAACTGCCGTACGAACGCCTCCGCTCCCGGCCCCGCGTGCGCGTGGCGGGCCCGGTGGACCAGCTCCACCGGGGAGAGGGCACCGAAGTGCAGGTACGGCGACAGGCGTGAGGTCGCGTCGCCCGCCAGGTCGTCGTGCTGGTCCTCGTACGCGGCCAGGTCGTTGCGGAGCCACCGGGTCAGCCGGTCGCGGCCCTCGCTCTCGCCCCCGGCCGGAAGGCCGGGTGAGACGCCCCGCACCTCGTCCCGGGACGGCAGCGGCTCGCCGCGCACCGCCTCGGGAACGCGGACGGTCCGGGGCGCCGGGCTGATGTCCCGGAGCGGTTCCCGCGCCCAGCGCCGGAAGTACGGGGTGAACACGGCGTAGTGGTCGTTGCCGGAGGGGGTCACCGCGCCGGGCGCGACGGCGGTGGTGACGCAGTCGTGGACGTGCAGGTCGATGCCCTGCCCGCGCAGTCCGTCCCGCAGCCGTTCCTCCCGGCGGTGGCCGTAGCCCGTGGCGGCGGCCGCCAGGTGCACCTCGGTCACCCCGCACTCGGCGGCCACCGCGCGCACCTGCCCGACCAGCGGGCCCGAACGCACCACGAGCCGACCGCCGCGATCGCGCAGCGAAGAGTCGAGATCGGCGAGGCAGTCGGCGAGGAAGGCGGTCCGGTTGGGCGCGTCGAAGCCGGCCGCGTGAATGCCGGGGTCGCGGACGAACAGCGGCACCACTTCGTCCGCGGCCCGCAGTGCGGCGCGCAGCGGCGGATGGTCGTGCACGCGCAGGTCGGAGGTGTACAGGACGACCGCGACGGTCATGGGGTGCTCCTGGAGGTGCGATGTCCGCTACTGAGGCACTCTTCTGCCGTTGTGCGACCGGTGGATGCGGTCCCCGGTGGCGGAGTTCCGCCGTGCCGCGGCCTGGGTGATGTTGCGGGCCATGCCGCCGAAGACGACCGCGTGGAAGGGGGAGACGGCCCACCAGTAGGCGTGGCCCAGCAGTCCGCGCGGGTGGAAGAGAGCGCGCTGCCGGTAGTGGGTGCCGCCCCTGTCGTCCGTCTCCGCGCGCATCTCCAGCCAGGCCAGGCCCGGCAGCCTCATCTCGGCGCGCAGGCGCAGCAGGCGCCCGGGTTCGATCTCCTCGACCCGCCAGAAGTCCAGCGAGTCACCCACGCGCAGACGTTCGGCGTCCCGGCGCCCGCGGCGCAGCCCGACCCCGCCGACGAACCGGTCGAGCCAGCCCCGTACGGCCCAGGCGAGCGGGAAGGAGTACCAGCCGTTGTCACCGCCGATGCCCTCGATCACCTTCCACAGCGACTCGCGCGGTGCTTCGACCGTCCGCTCGCGCTCGTCCTTGTACAGGCTGCCGCCGGCCCAGTCGGGGTCCGTGGGCAGCGGGTCGCTCGGGGCGCCGGGGAGGGCGGCGGAGGACCAGCGGGTGGCGACCTGCGCCTCCCGGACCCGGCGCAGGGCCAGGCGCAGGGCGTCGTCGAAGGAGAGCGGGCGGCCCGGCAGGTCGGGGACGTACCGGGCGATGTCGTGCTCCTGGCAGACGACTTCGTGGCGCAGCGACTCGGTGAGCGGCCGGGCCAGGGAGGCGGGGACCGGGGTGACGAGGCCGACCCAGTGGCTGGACAGGCTCGGGGTGAGGACCGGCACCGGCACGATCAACCGCCGGGGGAGTCCGGCGACGGCGGCGTAGCGGCACATCATGTCCCGGTAGGTGAGGACGTCCGGCCCGCCGATGTCGAAGGCACGGTCGACGTCGTCCGGGAGCGTGGCACAGCCGACCAGGTAGCGCAGGACGTCACGGACCCCGATGGGCTGGGTGCGGGTGTGGACCCAGCTCGGGGTGACCATCACGGGCAGCCGTTCGGTGAGGTAGCGCAGCATCTCGAAGGAGGCCGAGCCCGAGCCGATGACGACGGCCGCGCGCAGCACCGCGGCCGGCACCGGTGAGTCCAGGAAGATACGGCCCACCTCGGCCCGGGACCGCAGGTGCGGCGACAGCTCCCGCTCGGGGACGTCCGCCGGGGTGAGTCCGCCGAGGTAGACGATGCGGCGGACACCTGCCGCATGGGCCTGTTCGGCGAAGACGCGGGCGGCCCGGCGGTCGGTGTCCTCGAACCCCGAGCCACTGCGCAGCGCGTGCACCAGGTAGTACGCGACATCGACGTCCCGCATCGCGGCGGCGACCGACTCGGCGTCCGTGACATCGCCCCGGACCGTCTCGACCTGGCCCGCCCAGGGGTGGTCGCGGAGTTTGTCGGGGGAGCGGGCCAGGCACAGCACCTGATGTCCGGCCTCCAGCAGTTCCGGGACCAGCCGTCCGCCGACGTATCCCGAGGCTCCGGTCACCAGGCAGCGCAGACGCGGTGTGCCGTGCGGTCCGTCAGTGGTCATGGTCGGTCCTCCACGGGATTCTCCACGGGTCCGTACGGCACTTCGGCGCGGGCGCGGCTCATGGATGCGGGGTCCGGTCGGCCTCACCCGTCACCGGGGCGGCCGTACGGACGGCCCGGCCGCTGACGGTGAGCGGCTCCGGGGCGGCGAGGCGGGCCAGTGCGCGGCGCGACAGCAGGGTGATCAGGGGTGGCAGGCCCGCGCGGACGAGTGGGGCGGCGTGCAGTGAGCGCGGCACGTAGACCGTCGGCCTACGGCGTTCCACGGCCGTCACGAGCCGGTCGGCCACCTCGGCGACGGGGTGCGGCTCGCGTAGCGACGGCGGCAGATGGCCGCGCAGCTCGCGCAGGACGGGGTGCTCGTCGGCGTCGCGGACCCTGCCCGTGGCGGTCCGGCCGACGTAGGCGATCCCCACGCCCACCCGCCGGTGGGCGATTTCGGCGCGCAGCGCGTGCGCGAACGACTCGACGCCGGCCCTGGAGGCGCAGTAGGCGCTCATCGTCGGCGCCGCGACGAGCGAGGCGATCTGGAGCAGATAGCCGCGGGTGGTGAACAGGTCCGGCAGGAAGGCCCGCGCGGTGACGGCGCTGCCGACGAGGTTCACCTCCACCACCCGGCGCCACACCGCGAGGTCGGCCTCGGCGAACAGGCCCTGCCCGGTGGTGCCCGCACCGGCGATCAGCACCGAGGGCGGGCCGAACCGGGCGCGGATCGCGGCGGCGACGCGGAACATCGCGGCGTCGTCCGTGACATCGGCCTCCCAGCACTCGGCCGCACCCGGCAGCGCGTCCCGGACGTGGACGAGCGCTTCCCGCTCGCGGTCGATCAGGGCCACCCTCGCACCCCGGTGGGACAGCTCCAGGGCGAGCCCCGCGCCGAGGCCGCGGGCGGCTCCCGTGACGACGGCGGTGCGGGCGTACAGGGGCCCGCGGACGACCGACATGGGAGCCTCCATTCCGCGAGGCGGCACTGGCCCGGTCCACGCTAGGGGCGGACCGGGCCGTCGGCATGTCGGAGCGGCTACCGAGAGGACCCGGTCCCGGCGCCGTCGCGGGCCAGGGCGCTGGGCCACCAGGCGCGGGGCCCGATGTCGATCACGAGGGCGGGCACCAGCAGCGACCGGACCACGAGCGTGTCCAGCAGGACGCCGAAGGCGACGATGAACGCGATCTGCACCAGGAAGGCCAGCGGAATGACCATCAGCGCCGCGAACGTCGCCGCGAGGACCACACCGGCCGAGGTGATGACACCGCCGGTGGTGGTCAGCCCGCGCAGCACCCCTCGCCGGTTGCCGTGGACGAGGGCCTCCTCGCGGACCCGGGACATCAGGAAGATGTTGTAGTCCACGCCGAGCGCCACCAGGAATACGAACCCGTACAGCGGCACCGAGGCGTCCGTGCCGCTGAAGCCGAAGGCGTGCTCGAAGACGAGGGCCGAGACCCCCAGCGTGGCCAGGAAGTTCAGGGCGACGGTCGCCACCAGCAGGACGGGCACGAGCAGCGAACGCAGCAGCATCATCAGGATCAGCAGGATGATCGCCAGCACGATCGGGACGATCACCGTGCGGTCGTGCGCGGAGGTCTCCTGGATGTCGTACTGCTGCGCCGTGTACCCGCCGACCAGGGCGTCCGCGCCGGAGATCGCGTGCAGATTCTCGCGGAGGCGTGCGACGGTCTCCTTGGCCGCGTCGCTGTCCGCGGCGTCCTTCAAGGTGGCGTCGATACGGACCCGGCCGTCGACGACGAGCGGTTCGCCCCCGCCGGGGCGCCCGGACGCGGACACCGCACCCGCCGAGGCCACGCCCTCGGTGTCCCGCGCGGCGGCGGTCACCTCGGCCGCCCGGCCGGCGTCGGCGATGATCACCGCGGGGTTGCCGGACCCGCCGGGGAAGTGCTCGCTCAGCGTGCGCTGCGCGGCGACCGAGGGAGCGTCGTTCACGAAGATCTCGTTGAGCGGCACGCCCTTGGAGGACAGGGTGGGGGAGAAGGCGGCGAGGACGCCCAGGGCCAGGGCGGTCACGATCCAGGTACGCCGGGGACGGCGGTCGACCGTCGCGGCGACCCGGCGCCACACGGGGCTGCCGTTGGTGGCCGGCTTCGCCCGCGAGGGCCAGTAGGCGGCCCGGCCGAGCAGGGCCAGGACCGCGGGCAGGAAGGTGAGCGTGGTGAGCACCGAGCAGCCGATGCCGATCGCGCCGACGGGGCCGAGGGCGCGGTTGTTGGTGAGGTCGCTGGCGAGCAGGGCGAGCAGGCCGAGCGCCACGGTGGCGGCGCTGGCGGTGATCGCGCCGAAGGAGCGGCGGACGGCGTAGAGGGCCGCCGTGCTCTTGTCGCGGCCCTCGGCGAGTTCCTCGCGGAAGCGCGCGGCGAGCAGCAGCGCGTAGTCGGTGGCCGCGCCGATCACCAGGATGGAGAGGATGCCCTGGACCTGGCCGTCGACGCGGACCACGTCCCGCTCCGCCAGCGCGTAGACGACGGCGCAGGCCAGGGCGAGGGCGAAGACGGAGCTGATGATGATCAGGAAGGGCAGCAGGACGCTGCGGTAGACGAGCAGCAGGATCAGCAGCACCGCGAGGAGCGCCACCCCCAGGAGCAGGCCGTCGACGCCCGAGAAGGCGTCCGACAGATCGGCCTGGCTCGCCGCGGGACCGGCGATCTGCGCCTCGGTGCCCGGCACGCCGTCCGCCGCCTCGCGTATCGCGTCCAGTGCGGCGGGCAGGTCGTCGGCGAGGTCGGGATCCAGCTGGACGACGGCCTGCAGGGCGAGGCCGTCGTCGGAGGGCAGGGCGGGGGAGGGCTGTCCGACGACACCGTCCTGCCCGGCGAGTCCGGCGACGGCCCGGGTCGCGGCCGTCCGCTGCGCCTCGCTGACGCGGTCGCCGTCCGCCGTCCAGACCACGATGGCGGGCATGGTCTCGGACTGGTCGAACGCCTCACGGGCCTTGAGTACTTGGGTGGACTCGGCGCTCTTCGGCAGGAACGAGGTCTGGTTGTTGGTGGCGACCTCGCCCAGCTTGCCCGCGTACGGGCCGAGCATGCCGCCGACGCCCAGCCAGACGAGCAACAGGGCGAGGGGCGCCAGCCACCGGGCCCAACGCGGTGCGATTCTCATGAAGGTTCCCAGCGGTCGGACGAACTGATTCGACGGTAAAGTATCTCAATCATCGAGCGACTTTATACTGAGGGCATGAGTGATCACCGCGCCCCCTCGCCCTCTCTTCCGGGGGAGGACCCGACAGGGTTGCAGTCCTTCGCCGTTCTTCTGCGGCGGATGAACAGCGAGTTCAACCGGATCGCTCAGGAGTTCGCGCAGACGCAAGGGCTCCACCCGACGGACATCCAGGCCCTCGTCGCGGTCCTGGACGCCGACCCTGCCGAGGGCCCCATGACTCCGAGCCGGCTGCGCAAGGAGCTCAACCTCACCTCCGGCGCCATGACCGCGTGCATCGACCGGCTGGAGCGGTCGGGGCATCTGCGGCGCGAGCGGTCCGTCGACGACCGCCGCGTCGTCCACCTGCACTACGCCGAGGCGGGCCGGAGCCTGGCCCGGGACTACTTCGGACCGCTGGCCCGCAGTACGGACACCGCGCGCGGCCGTTTCACGCCGGACGAACTGGGGGTCGTCGTACGGTTCCTGTCCGAGATGAACCGGGAGCTCGCAGTGCTCCGACAGGGCGCCGGCGGGGAGCAGGGCGACGCATAGCTCCGTGCACGACTGCTGCGCTCGCGGCTACCAGCGAGTACGCTCCTGATCCGTTGTCATGAACCCGTACGGGCCGGGGAGCGGGTGGACTCGTACGGGCCAGGGAGCGGGTGGACCCGTACAGGCCAGGGAGCAGGAGGACGCGTGGCCGACGACACGCTGACGGATTTCGCGCGGGAGCCCTTCACCCACGCCGGCCGGACCCATCCCGTCCTGCGCTCCGGCACCGGACCGGCCGTGATCGTCATGGCCGAGATCCCGGGCATCACCCCGAAGGTCGCCCGTCTGGCACGGCGGGTGCGCGACATCGGCTGCACTGTCGTCATGCCGGACCTGTTCGGCGTCGCCGGACGCGATCCGGATCCCCGTGCCCACGGATGGGCCGGGGCCGCGATGACCGGGCTGCGCGCCGCCGCGCAGATCTGCGTGAGCCGTGAGTTCACCGTGCTCGCCTCGGGCCGCACCTCACCCGTGGTCACCTGGCTGCGGGCACTCGCGGCCCATGAGCACGAGCGGTGCGGCGGGCCGGGGGTCGGCGCGCTCGGCATGTGCTTCACCGGCGGCTACGCCCTCGCCATGGCCACCGACGAACGCCTCCTCGCGCCGGTGGTCTGCCAGCCCTCCCTCCCCCTCGCCGTCACCGCGCGCAAACGCCGGTCCCTCGACCTCTCTCCCACCGACCTCGGCGCCGTCCGGCAGCGCTGTGCGGCGGGCCTGACCGTGCTCGGCGTACGCTTCCGCGGCGACCGGATCGCCCCCGCCGACCGCTTCGCGCTGCTGCGGGAGGAACTCGGCGAGGCGTTCCTCGGAATCGAGATCGACGACAAGTCCGCGAACCCCGAGGCACGACTGCCCCCGCACTCCGCCCTCACCGAGCACCTGATCGACGAACCCGGCCAGCCCACCCGCGAGGCCCTGGACCAGGTCCTCGACCATTTCCGTGCCCGGCTGCTGGCGTGCACCGCCTGATCCGGCCGACCTGTTCCACTCGGCCCACGGCGCGTCTTCTGCTGAAGTACTGTGCCATGACTGATCGGCCTTTGACGCTCATGGCGGTACACGCCCACCCCGACGACGAAGCCACCGGAACCGGAGGGGTGCTGGCGCGGTATGCGGCGGAAGGCGTCCGTACGGTTCTGGTGACCTGTACGGACGGCAGCTGCGGGGACGGACCGGGGGGTGTCAAACCGGGTGACCCCGGGCACGACCCCGCCGCCGTCGCCCTGATGCGCCGTCAAGAACTCGAAGCCAGCTGCGACGTTTTGAAGATCAGCCATCTCGAACTGCTGGGCTACGCCGACTCCGGAATGGACGGCTGGCCGACGAACGACGCCCCCGGATCCTTCTGGCAGAGCCCCGTTCAGGAAGGCGCGACCCGGCTCGCGGCGCTGATGGAGCACTACCTCCCCGACGTCGTCGTCACCTACGACGAGTACGGCTTCTACGGCCACCCCGACCACATCCAGGCCCACCGCATCACCATGGCGGCCCTGGAACTGACCGGGCTGAACCCGAAGGTGTACTGGACCACGGCGCCCCGCTCGCAGATGCGCCGCTTCGGCGAGCTCATGCGCGAGGCCGACCCGAACCTGCCGGAACCGGACCCCGCCGAGGCCGAGGTGCTGGCCAGGATCGGCCTCCCCGACGACGAGATCACCACCTGGGTCGACACCACCGCCTTCAGCGACCAGAAGTACGACGCCCTCGCCGCCCACGCCAGCCAGGGCGAGAACATCTTCTTCCTCAGGATGGGCAAGGAACGCTTCGCCGAACTGATGGGCGTGGAGACCTTCCTGCGCGTCCGGGACACAACGGGGGCGGCGGTTCCCGAGGACGACCTGTTCGCCGGGCTGCGCTGAGCCGGCTCGCGTTCCGGTGCACCCGGTGCCCGGCGGCACGCCGCCCCGGGCACCGGTCCGAGGCGGCCGCTGTTGCTCCGAGTGGAGCAGTGCGGTCGTGCGGGTGATTCGGGGGCGGCGGAGGCTGGCGGTTGTGTCCTCGCTGGTCATGGGCGGGGCACAGCCCTGCCAGCTGTCTCCCGGGCCGCTCGTGTCCGGGGGCGCCAGAGAGACGAGTGCCAATGGCGGAACTGGAGAGCGGCCCCGGGTCCCGTGCTGCGCGGACCGGGCGGGGAGGACGGGCCAGGGCGGCGTTGCTCGCCGTGTGCCTCGGGGTGGTCGGGGTGGTCGGAACGGCGCCGGGCAGCGCCCAGGCGGCGCCTCCCGGCGGGTCCGGGCCGCGGCATCCGGCGCGGTTCGTGCCCGGGCCGTGTCCACCGACGCCGGAGCCGGTGCCCGGGCGGTGCGGATACCTGGAAGTGCCGGAGAGCCGGGAACACCGTACGGGCAAGACCATCCGGCTGGCCGTCGCGATCATCCCGGCGGTGTCGAGGAAACACACCGGCGACCCGGTGGTGTTCATGGAGGGCGGACCCGGCGGCGACGCCTTCGGCGCCATCCCGTTCCTCATCGACTCCGGGGTCAACCGGGACCGCGAGCTCATCGTGATGGCGCAGCGCGGCACGCTGTACTCGAAGCCGAGCCTCGCCTGCCCGGAGATGGACCGGTTCAACGCCGCCGCGGTGGGCATGCCGTACGACGCCCCCTCGACCGGACGCGGGCTCGTGCGCGCGGCCAAGCAGTGCCGGGACCGGCTCACGGCCGAGGGCAACGACCTGTCGGCCTACAACACCACTGAGAACGCCGCCGACTTCGCCGCCCTGCGCCGAGCCCTCGGCATCAAGAAGTGGAACGTCTACGGCTACTCCTACGGCACCGACCTGGGCCTGACCTACCTGGGCCAGCACCCCCAAGGCGTCCGCTCGCTGGCGATCGACTCGGTCGCACCGCCCCAGACCGTGAGCCTGCCCTGGACCTGGGACAGCGCCCGCGAGGGGATCAACGCCGTCTTCGCCGCGTGCGAGGCCCAGCGGGCCTGCGCCGCCCGCTACCCCGACCTCGCCCGCGTCCTGACGCAGCAGGTGCGGCGGCTGGAGGCCAACCCGCTCACCCTCACCGTGCCGCCGCCCGGCGGCGGAACCCCGGTGAAGGTCGTCCTCGACGGCGGCACCCTGGTGAACCTGCTGGTCGCCAACGGCAGCCTGGTGCGGCCCGTCGACGTCCCCGCCGCGCTGTACGAACTCGCCGCGGGCAACCCGGAGCGCCTGGCGCGCGCCCAGGCGGCCGGAGCGACGCCCGCCATCGGCGAGTTCGCCCACGGGCTCACCCACTCGGTGGCCTGCGCGGAGTGGGCTCCCGGCTTCTCCGAGCGCGACCTGCTGGAGGCGGGCCGACGGGCCTTCCCCGGCTTCCCGGACTCCGTGCTCGCCCACGCCCCGCAACTGCCCTTCGAACACGACCTGTGCCGCGTGTGGAACGTGCCGGACCGCACCGCCGTCCAGCGGATCGCCACCTACAGCGAAGTCCCCGCACTGATCATCTCCGGCACCTTCGACGCGAAGACCGGCGCGCGCTGGGGCCGCTTCGCCGGCCGTACGCTGCCCCGCTCGACCGCCGTCGTGTTCCCCGGCATCACGCACTGGGTGGTGCCGCAGGAACCCTGCGCCGCCTCCGTCCTGCGGTCCTTCCTCGCCCGGCCCACCGCGCCCGACACCCGCTGCGTGTCGGACGTCCGGCCCAAGCCGTTCACGATCATCCCCTGACGGGAGTACGCACGATGCCCCCACGCACCACCCCGGGCCGGTGCCCCGCGCGCCGGCTCCCGGCCACCCTGGCCGCGGCCACGGCCGGCGCCCTCGTCACCGGCCTCGCCGCCCTGCCCGTCCACGCCGGGCCCGGCACCCACGACCCGATCGGCACGGTGGCCCGCACCGTGGGCGACGCCCGCTTCGAACCGGGCCCCTGCCCCAGAACCGCGGACCCCATTCCCGACCTCGCCCGCGCCCGCTGCGGCACCCTCAGCGTGCCCGAGGACCGCTCCAGGCACCACAAGCCCAGGGAACACGGCAGGCGCACGATCACCCTCGCCGTCGCGATCATGCCCGCGCAGACCAGCAGACCCGCCCCCGACCCGATCGTGTGGTTCGCGGGCGGCCCCGGCGACGACGCGGTCTCCGAGATCCCGCTGGCGCTGGCCGGCAACCTCAACCGGGACCGCGATGTGGTCTTCATGTCCCAGCGCGGCACCTACTCCGCCGATCCGGAACTGACCTGCGCCAACATCGACCGCTTCAACGCCCGCGCCCTCGGCCTGGTCTCCAACGCGCCCTCCACCGGACGCCTGCACGTCGACGCGACCCGGGAGTGCCGTGACCGGGTGGACGGCACGGGCGCCGAACGCCGCACGTACAACGACATCGAGAGCGCCGCCGACTACGACGACCTGCGCCGCACCCTCGGCGTCAGGAAGTGGAACGTCTTCGGCATCTCCTACGGCACCCACCTGGCCCTCAACTACATGCGCCTGCACCCCAAGGGCATCCGCTCGGTCGGCATCGACGGCATCCTGCCGCCGTCGCTCGCGGGCGGCGCCATCACCTGGAAGGCGGCGCGCGAGGGCTTCGACGGCCTGTTCCGGGCCTGTGAGGAGCAGCCCGCCTGCAACACCCGCTACCCGAACCTCAAGGCCACCTTCCTGCGCCTGGTCAGTGAGTTGGAGGCCAACCCGCTCACCACCACCGTCACGGTTCCCGACGAACCCGAGCCGGTCAAGGTCGTCCTGGACGGCAGCAACCTGGTCACCTGGCTGACCTCCGCCACCCATGTGGCGCAAGGCGTACCGCGCTCCCTCGACGAACTCGCCCACGGCAACCCCCAGCGGATCGCCGAACAGCTCGCCGGCGGCAAGTACAGCCCGCAGGCCATCGGCAGAGTCGCCCACGGACTCGTCTACGGCGTCTTCTGCAGCCAGTGGACGCCCTACGAGAGCCGGGCCGACATCGTCCGGGCCGGCCACCGCGCCTTCCCGACCTTCCCCCGCTCCATGCTGGCCAACGCCCCCCAGCTCGCCTGGCTGCACGACGACTGCCGAGCCTGGGACATCCCGCCCGCACCCCCGTGGATCCGGGACGTCACCCGCAGCGACATCCCGACCCTCGCCCTGTCCGGCGGCTTCGACGCCCAGACAGCGCCGAGCAACGGCGCCTACGTGGCCCGCACACTGAGCCGCGCCACCACGGTCACCGTGCCCTACGTCGCCCATGTGGTGTTCGCCGACTCCACCTGCGCCCAGACGATCACCACATCGTTCTTCGAGCGCCCGACGGCACCCGACACCAGCTGCCTGGCGGGCCTCCAGCCACCGCAGTTCGAGATCGCGCCGTAAGCAAGTCCCCCCTCAGCGCGTGGAAGGGTGCGTGTGCGCGGCCGTCAGCAGCGTGGCCGCGCCGCGCACCGCCGCCGTGTGCGGGGCGGGGACCGGCCGGACGGGGGTGTGCAACCGGTCGGCGAGGGGGCGGGTGATGTCCGGACGCAGCGCGCCGCCCCCGGCCAGGAGGACGCCACGCTGGAGTGCGTCCAGCGTCTGCGCGGTGCGGTCCTGCTCCAGCATGGCGGTCACCATCGTGGTGACCGCGTCGGCGATCCGCGAGGGCGGGGTGTCGCCGCCCAGGTCGACGGTGCCCAGAGCGGCACAGCGGGCGTCGGTCACCGCGCCGTCGGTGAGCAGCACGACCTCGGTGAGGTGGGCGCCGATGTCCACCACCAGCAGGGGCCGGGACTGCTCGGCACCGGCAGCCGTGGCCACCGCCCGCGCGGAGGGAACGGTCAGCACGGTGTGCGGCCGCAGGGACTCCAGGGCGGTACGGGCCGCGGCCCGGAACGCGGGGCCGCCGAGAGCGGGGACGGTCAGCACGATCAGCCGGCTGCCGTAGCGGGGCAGGCGGTGGCCGAGCAGCCGGTCCAGCATCCGGGCGGCCGCCGGGGTGTCGACGATGGTGCCGCGCTGCACGGGGTGGACGGCACCGTCGCCGGGGACGGTCACGGTGGGCGCGTCGAGTATCGACCCGCGGCCCGACACCCAGGCGCGGGTGCGGGCACTGCCGAGGTCCAGGGCGACCCCCGAACACTTGCGGTACAGGGGCCAGGGACGGTGCCGGAGCGCGGTGGTCATGCCCCGGCCTCCCGTACGTGCTGGCAGCGGGCGCAGTAGCGGGCCTGCGGCACGATCGTCAGCCGCACCCGGTCGATGGGCCGGCGGCACAGGTGGCAGGTGCCGTACGAGCCCCGGTCCATCCGCGCCAGCGCCGCCTCGACATCGGCGAGGACCATACGGGCGGAGGCGGCGAGCTTGACGCGGACCTCGTCGAGCGGCGCCCCGGTGCCGGACACCGGGGCCGCCGTGAGCTGCTGGAGCTGTTCCCTGCGGAAGAGGCGCTGCTCGTGCAGGTCCTCGCGCAGCGCGGCCAGGTCCTCGGCCGACAGGGCCGTGTCGCGGTCGCCGATGATCTGCTGGTTCACCACATCACCCCTCGGGCAGGGCGGACATACGGGGACTGGAGGGCCGCGGCTCAGCCGGCGGTGTGCTGGCAGGGCACGCAGAACCTCGTGTACGGCAGGATCTCCAGCCGCTCGACCGGGATGGGCTTGGCGCAGCCCTGGCAGACGCCGTAGCTGCCGTCCTCGACGCGCTCGAAGGCGGCGTCGACCTCCTTGAGGACCCGCTCGACGGTCTCCTTCTGCGCCACCAGCACCTGCTCCGTCGCGTCGCGTCCGGCCTCCTCGATGGCCCGGAGCTGGGCCAGCCGCGTAGTGCGCTCGTGCTCCAGCCGCTGACGGGCCTCGTGCGCCGTCAGCCGCTCGGAGCCGGCCTCGGTCCGGGACGTATCGAGCGACATGCCATTCCTGCCTTTCATGGGTGCGCCGCGGCAGGCGGCGCGCGAACGGGGCCCGCCGGTCGGCGGGCCCGGGGTGAGCCTGAGGGGGAACCGGAGTGATCAAGGTGGGTGGGTCATGACCCCACCGTCGCCGAGGGCCACCGGGAAAGCCATCGGGCGCAATACCCATTTGCTTTCGCCCGAAGGGCCCAGCACCGTGTAGGCAGGTCAGGGCGGGAAATGGGCATTGGAGCCCATGGCCGCTACGCCGGGGCGGAGGCAGGCTGGGCGGCAGGCCGGTGCCGTACGCGGCGGCGACCGTGCGTGCCCGGGGCACGCGCCGGCCGATGGAAAGACACAGGCCGTGTCACGGAAAGGAAAGGCTTCTTCGCGGTGTCCCTGTTCTGGCGGATCTTCGCACTCAACGCCGTCGTGCTGGGGGCCGCGACCGCACTGCTGCTCTGGGCCCCGGTGACCGTCTCCGTACCGGTCCTGCTCACCGAGGCGGTGATCCTCGTCGGCGGCCTCGCCGTCATGCTCATCGCCAACGCCGCCCTGCTGCGTATCGGCCTGGCCCCGCTGGAACGGCTCACGAAGCTGATGACCACCGTCGACTTGCTGCACCCGGGCCAGCGGCTGCCGGAACGCGGCCGGGGCGAGGCCGCCGAGGTGATCCGCACCTTCAACGCCATGCTCCAGCGGCTGGAGCACGAGCGCGCCGCCAGCAGCGCGCGCGCCCTGCTCGCGCAGGAGGCCGAACGGCGCCGTATCGCCCAGGAACTCCACGACGAGGTCGGCCAGAGCATGACCGCGATCCTGCTGACGCTCAAGCGGTCGGCGGACGAGGCCGACGAACCCCTGCGCGGCGAGCTCCAGCAGGCGCAGGAGATCACCCGGGGAAGCCTGGACGAGGTCCGGCGCCTGGTACGCCGCCTGCGCCCCGGCGTCCTGGAGGACCTGGGCCTGATCAGCGCCCTGAACTCGCTGACCCACGAGTTCGCCACCCACACCGGGCTGCGCGTGGTGCGCGACTTCGCCCCCGACCTGCCCCAACTCGACCAGGAGACCGAACTCGTGCTGTACCGGGTGGCCCAGGAGGCCCTCACCAATGTGGCCCGCCACGCCGAGGCCGACCGTGTGGACGTCAGTCTGCGGCCCCTCGACGGCACGGTGGTGCTGGCCGTCGCCGACGACGGCCGGGGGACCGGAGTCGCCAAGGAAGGCGCGGGTATGCGCGGGATGCGTGAGCGGGCCCTGCTCATCGGGGCCACGCTGGATGTCACCTCACAGCCGCAGGCCGGAACGCAGGTGCGCCTGGCCGTGCCCGTCACCAGGAAGCAGTCATGACAACAGCCGACCCGTCCGTGATCCGCATCCTCCTCGCCGACGACCACGCGCTCGTCCGGCGGGGCGTACGGCTCATCCTGGACCGGGAGCCGGACCTGGAGGTCGTCGCGGAGGCCGGGGACGGCGCCGAGGCCATCGCGCTGGCCCGCACCCATGACGTCGACCTGGCCGTACTGGACATCGCCATGCCCCGCATGACCGGTCTGCAGGCCACGCGGGAACTGATCGCCCTCAAGCCCGACCTGCGGGTGCTGATGCTGACCATGCACGACAACGAGCAGTACTTCTTCCAGGCGCTCAAGGCCGGCGCCAGCGGCTACGTCCTGAAGTCCGTCGCCGACCGCGACCTGGTGGCCGCCTGCCGGGCCGCGACGCGCGACGAGCCGTTCCTCTACCCGGGCGCGGTCACCGCCCTCATCCGCCGGTACCTCGACCGCGTACGCCACGGCGAGGAGCCCCCCGACCAGGTGCTCACCCCCCGGGAGGAAGAGGTGCTCAAGCTCGTCGCGGAGGGACACTCCTCCAAGGAGATCGCCGAGCTGCTCTTCATCAGCATCAAGACCGTCCACCGGCACCGGGAGAACCTGCTGCACAAGCTCGGCCTGCGCGACCGGCTGGAACTGACCCGGTACGCGATCCGCGTCGGCCTCATCGAACCGTAGGGAATGCCCCCGCCCTTCAGGCGCGGGCGATGGGGGCCTGTGATTCCAGGGGCCCGTCCAGGTCCGCCGCGGTGACGCTGCGGAACTCCACGGCCACGACGCCGTCGACATCGCGGCACAGCGCCTCAAGGGCGGGGATCGCCGCCTGGGAGGAGAGCTGTCCGGTCAGGACCACATGACCGTGGGCCACGTCCACCTGCACCGCCGAGGGCGCCTCGCCCAGCTCCTTGACGAGGATCTCCTCGACGATTTCCCTCCGGATCGCCTGGTCCGTACGGAGGAACACACGCAGCAGGTCGCTCCGGCTCACCACGCCGATGAGGCGTCCGTCGTCGCCGGTGACGAGCAGCCGCTTGACGCCGTGCTCGGCCATCACGCGGGCCGCCTCGACCACGCTCCAGTCCTCGCGGGCACACAGCGGTGGGGAGGTCATCAGTCCGGCGGCATCGGTGGCACGGGCCTTGACCGGCGGCGCCGCGGCCTCCGGAGCTTCGGTGGCGTCCTGTCCGCCGCGCATCTTGTGCAGGAGATCGGCCTCGGACACCACGCCCAGCGGGCGGTCCTGGCCGTCCACCACGGGGACCGCGGTGATGTCGTACTCCTGCAACAGATGGGCGATCTCCTTGAATGGCGTACCGCCCTGGACCCGGACGACCGCGTCGCTCATCACGTCGCGCACCCTCAGGTGGTTCATCGAGGCATTCCTTTCTCTCACCACCGTTGTAAAAGGAAGCGTCCCGTGGTGCCTCGGTGATTCCCCTGACCTCCCTCCCCCAACTTAGCCGGAACAGGGGTGTGGACCTCGTAAGGCCCTGCTCACCAGCCGAAACAGCAGTCGAGCACGGATGGCTCAGGGATCGCCCGCGAACCGCTGGAACCCGGGCAGGCCGGCCCCGGACTGCAGTTCGCGCACCAGCTGCGGGGTGAGCAGGTCGCCCGCCCGGTCGGCGAGGACGGCCATCTCGTAGCCGACCAGGCCCACGTCGCAGCCCTCCGCGGCGAGGACGCCGAGGCAGCTGCCGTCGCGGATGCGGCCGACCATGAGGAAGCCGCCCAGCATCTCGATCATGACGAGCTTCATGCCGTGGAAGCCGTGGGCCGTCGCCGCGTTCTGAGCGAGGCTGGTGATGCCGGAGACGATCGCGGCGAGGTGGTCGGCGCGATCCCGGCCGAGGCTGTCCGAGGCGGCCATGAGCAGGCCGTCGGAGGAGACGGCGACGGCGTCGGTGACGCCGTCGGCCGTGCGGACGAAGTCCGAGATGAGCCAGCCGAAGCTCTGGACGGCGGTGGTCATGATGACGCTCCTTGTGTGGTGCCGGCCTCCGCGCGGGCGACACCTGCTCGGAAGCCGTTGAGCAGGGCGGCGACGGCGGGCCGTGCGGGCAGGGACGGGGCAGCGGCGTCCTGCGCGGGGGCGAGGAGGCGCTTGGGGAGGGTGACGAGGGCGGACAGACCGCCGCCCGGGGTGTCGAAGAGGTGGACCTGGGTGCCCGCACCGAGGCGGTGCGCGAGCCGGCCGACGACCAGCAGGCCGAGGAACCGGGTGGGCGCGGCGAGGAAGGCGTCCTCGTCCGAGCCGGGGTGGTCCGCGAGCCGGGCGTTGGCCTGCTCACGGTCGGCCTCCGGCATGCCGACGCCGTGGTCGACGACGGCGAAGCAGTACACGCCGTCCGCGCCGTCGTGCCAGCCGTGCACCTCGACCGCCTCGGTCGGCGGTGAGAAGGTCAGCCCGTTCTCGATCAGCTCGGCGAGCAGATGGGCCACATCGGCGACGGCGTGCCCGCGCACCCGCACCGGCTCCACCGTCGTGATCAGGACCCGCCGGTACTGCTCCACCTCGGCGACGGCGGACTGCACGACCTCCAGTCCACTCGCCGGTGCCGTCGTGGGCCGCGGCGGGTTCTGCCCGGCGAGGACGAGCAGACTCTCGGCGTTGCGCCGCATCCGGGTGGCCAGGTGGTCGAGTTCGAACAGCTCGGCGAGGGCGTCCGGGTCGAGTTCCTGACGCTCCAGACGGGTGATGAGGCCGAGCTGGCGGCGTACGAGATTCTGGTTGCGGCGGCCGAGGTTGGCCAGGGACTCGGTGGTGTTGCGGCGCAGACCGGCCTGCTCGGCGGCCAGGTGGAGGGCGGTCCGCTCCACCTCGCGCAGGGACTTGGCGACCCTGGCGATCTCCTCGGCGCCGCCCAGCAGATCGTCCGGTACGTCCTTTGGGAGCTCGGCGGGTTCGCGCGGCGAGCGCTGGATCCGGGCGACCGCCTCGGGCAGCCGGTGCCGTGCCACATGATGCGCGGCCTCGGCCAGGGCGCCCAGCGGGCGGGTCAGGGAGCGGGCGGCGAAGGCCGCGAAACCGGCGATGAGAGCGGACAGGAGCGCTCCGGCGAGGAGGAACGCCGCCAGTCCCGCTTCGGCGTCGTTGCGCAATGCGTCGGCGCGCCGCCGTACGTCGTCCCCGACCGACCGCTGGACGCCGTGCAGATCGTCGACGAGTACGGTCATCGCGTCCCACCAGGTGCGGGCGTCGGCGGTCAGCGCCGAGCCGCCGGCGGCCGCCTCCGCCCGCTTCTCGAAGGACGTGGCGCGCTCGGCGCTCTCGGTCCCGAGGGCCTTCGTCAGGGCGGCGCGCTGGGAATCCGTGGCGACCTGGCGGAAGCGGGAGAGGGCGGCGACGCGGGTGGCACGCACCTCGGTGAAGGTGAGGTACTCGTCGTCGCGGAACGCACCGCGGGCGAACACGCCGTTGAGGAAACCGCGTTCGAGCGCGACGGACTCCTTCGCCGCGGCCAGCTCCCGCAACGCAGCCAGTCCGTCGCGCAGTTGACGGTCGGCGCCCGCCGTGGTCCGCGCCGCCGGATCGACGGTGTTGAGCGCTTCGATGGCGTCGGTGTAGAAGGTGAGGGTCGCGCCCGGGTCCGCCTTCCCCGTGTCGGCGGCCGAACGGACCTGGGACAGGCGCTTCAGCCGCCGCTGGACCACCCCGTGCACGGCGTCCTCGTCCCGCATGTCGTCCAACGCCGCGTCGACACGCCCGCGCACAGCGGCGAGTGGATCCCGGAACTCCTCCTCACCGCCCAACAGGCCGTTGGTCAGGCCCCGTTCGCGCTGTAAATGATGGACCAGGGACTGCACCCGCAGACTGAGCCCGACCTCGGCGCGCGTCGTCCGCGCCGCGCCCACCGCCTCGGCCCGCTCGTGCACGGCATAACCGGCCACACTCAGCAGCAGACAGATCGGGACCGCGATCACCACGGCCACCCGGCCCCTGACGCTGCGCCAGCCGAACACCGGCCGTGACGACTTCCACACCCTCATGTGCTGAAGCTAGACCGACCACGACGACGGGCGGTTTCCGACCTGTTAGGCCGTGTGGGAACTTCGGTTGCGCCGCCCTCACACCTCCGGCCCGGACCCTGTGACGGCCGCAGAGGGCCGTACAGGTGAACGCACCACCCCTCGAACGGAGTACTGCCGGGGACGGGTGGCGGGATCGCTCCTATCTTGGAACAGCTCACCGACGGTCGGCGCCAAGGCAGGCAGTGCATGACAGAACCGCACATCGACTATGCGGAGGTCTTCCATGCCCTGCCGGGCATGGTGGCACTGCTCACCCCGGACCTCGTCTACGTCGACGCCAACGACGATTTCCTGAGACTGGCCGGGCGCACCCGCGAACAACTCCTGGGCCGCTACATCTTCGATGTCTTCCCCGAGAACCCGAACGAGCCCGCGGCGGCCGGCATGCGGGAGACCCGGGAGTCGATGGAGCGGGCGGTGGCCACCGGCCAGCGGGACACCATGGCGCTGCTGCGCTACGACATCGAGGACGCCGACCGGCCGGGCCACTGGCAGGAGCACTACTGGAGCCCGGTCAACGCCCCCGTCGTCGACAAGGACGGGCGGGTGGTGCTGCTCGTGCACCGGGTCGAGGAAGTCACCGACCTGATCCGGGCGTTCGGCGGCGACGGCGGCAGCGACACCCGCTCGCGCGTGCTGGAGGCCGAGCTGTACACCCGGGCCCGTGAGCTCCAGGAGGTCAACGAGCGGCTCCGCAGGGCGCACGCCCACGAACGCGAGGTCGCGCTCGCCCTCCAGGACGCCATGCTGCCGCCGCCCGGCCCGACCGGCCCGCACGGAGCCGCCGTACGCTACCGGCCCGCCGTCGGCGGGCTGAACGTGTGCGGCGACTGGTACGACCTGGTCGACCTCCCCGACGGATCCCTCGCGGTCGCCGTCGGGGACGTCGTCGGCCACGGACTGGTCGCCGCCTGCGCCATGGGACAGCTGCGCAGCGCCCTGAGCGCGGCCTGCCGGGTCGCGGACGGCCCGGCCGAGGCACTCGACGCCCTCGGCCTGTACGCCCGCTCCGTCGAGGGCGCCGAGTCGACCACCGTCGCCACCGCCTTCGTCGACTGGGACGACCGCACCATCATCTACAGCTGCGCCGGACACCCCCCGCCCGCGCTGCTGCGCCCCGACGGCTCCGTGGTCTTCCTCGACCAGGCCACCGACCCCCCGCTCGGCGCCCGCCCCGAGCACATCCCCCGGCTCCAGGCCAGCGCGCCGTTCGCCGACGGCACCGTACTGGTGCTCTACACCGACGGTCTCTTCGAGCGCCGCGGCGAGGACGTCGACGTCGGCCTCGCCCGGCTGGCCGACTCCCTCACCCGGCACCGGGACCTCGACCCCGAGGCCCTGGCCGACGTCCTGCTGGCGGACCTCCTGCCGCCCGAGGGCAACAAGGACGACACCGCCCTCATCGTCATTCGGCTGTGAGACCGCCGCGGGCGATGACCTCCGCGTACCAGCGGGCGCTGTCCTTGAAGGTGCGCCGCTGGGTCGCGAAGTCGACATGGACGATGCCGAACCGCTTGCTGTAGCCGTAGGCCCACTCGAAGTTGTCCAGCAGCGACCACAGGAAGTAGCCCCGCACGTCCGCGCCGTCCTCGATGGCCCGGTGCACGGCGGCCAGGTGGGCGTGCAGGTAGGCCACCCGCTCGGGGTCCTTCACCTCGCCCTGCGGGTCGGCGTAGTCGTCGTACGCCGCGCCGTTCTCGGTGATCACCAGCGGCGTGCCCGGCAGGTCGTCGCGCAGCCGCAGCAGCAGCTCGTGCAGCGCGTCCGCGTCGATCGGCCAGTCCATCGCCGTACGCGGGCCGGGCGCGGGCAGGAAGCGTACGTACTGCTCCGCGCCCGCCCACGGGGAGGGCTCGGTGAACGGCACCACGGACTCCGGGGGAACCCCTTCGACCAGGGCGGGCGAGTAGTAGTTGATGCCCAGGGAGTCGATGCGGGTGGAGGCGATGTCCAGGTCGCCGTCCTGCACGAACGACCAGTCGGTGATCGCCGCGGTGTCCTCGACCAGGTCCTGCGGGAGCGCGCCGCGGAAGACCGGGTCGAGGAAGACCCGGTTGCCGACCGCGTCGATCCGCCGGGCCGCGTCCACATCGGCGGGGTCCTGCGAGTTCGGGCGCACCGCGTGCAGGTTCAGGGTGAGCGAGATCTCCGAGCGGGTGCCCAGCGCGGTGCGCAGGGCCTGCACCGCCAGGCCGTGCGCCAGGTTGAAGTGGTGCGCGGCGCGCAGGGAGGCGAGATTGTTCGTGTGCCCCGGGGCGTGCACGCCGTTGCCGTAGCCGAGGAAGGCCGCGCACCAGGGCTCGTTGAGCGTGGTCCAGGTGGCCACCCGGTCGCCGAGCGCCCCGGCCATGATCTGCGCGTACTCGCTGAAGCGGTACGCCGTCTCGCGGTGCGGCCAGCCGCCGGCGTCCTCCAGCTCCTGCGGCAGGTCCCAGTGGTAGAGCGTGGCCACCGGGCGGATGCCGGCCTCCAGCAGTTCGTCGACCAGCTTGCGGTAGAAGTCCAGCCCCTTCTGCACCGCGGGCCCGCGGCCGGTCGGCTGCACCCGCGGCCAGGCGATCGAGAAGCGGTAGTCGGTGACACCGAGCCGCCGCATCAGCGCGATGTCCTCGCTCACGCGGTGGTAGTGGTCGGCGGCGATGTCCCCCGTGTCGCCGTTGCGCACCTTGCCCGGGGTACGGCTGAAGGTGTCCCAGATCGACGGGGTGCGGCCGTCCTCGGCTGCGGCTCCCTCGATCTGGTACGCCGCCGTGGCCGTGCCCCACCGGAAGTCCGGCGGGAAGCGGTGCGTGATGGCGTCGGGGCGGGTGTCGAGCGCGGTCATGAGGTTGGGACTCCCAGGAGTGAGACGGTGGTGCCGGAACGGGCGGATGCGGGTGCCGCGGGGTCAGCCCTTGACCGCGCCCTGCATGATGCCGCCGACGATCTGACGGCCCAGCAGGCCGAAGACGAGCAGCACGGGCAGGGTGCCGAGCAGGGTGCCGGCCATGATCACGGACTGGTCGTGGACGTATCCGCCGCCGAGCTGGCGCAGGGCGACCTGGACGGTCGGCTCCGAGGAGGTCAGCGCGACGATCGGCCAGAAGAAGTCGTTCCAGGCGGCCATGAAGGTCAGCAGGCCGAGCACGGCCATACCGGGCCGGGCGATGGGCACCACGATCGACCAGAAGATACGGGCGGTGGACGCGCCGTCCACGCGGGCGGCCTCGATCAGCTCGTCCGGCAGGGACTGCACGAGGTACTGCCGCATGAAGAACACACCGAAGGCGGAGACGAGCCCCGGCAGGATCACCGCCTGGAGCTGGTTCACCCACTGGAGTTCGGCGATCAGCATGAACAGCGGGATCACACCCAGCTGCGGCGGGATCATCATGGTGCCGATGGTGAGGGCGAGCAGCGCGTTGCGGCCCTTGAACTTGAGCTTGGCGAAGGCGAAACCGGCGAGCGTGGAGCACAGCACGGTGCCGACGGTGATCGACCCGGAGACGATGAAGGAGTTCAGCAGCGCCTTACCGATCTCCGCCTCCTCCATCACCGCCTCGAAGTTGCGCATCAGGTTGGGGCCGGGCAGCAGGGTCGGCGGCACCTTCGCCAGGTCGGCGTTGGAGCGGCTCGCGGCGACGATCGTCCAGTAGAAGGGGAACGCGGAGATCAGTACGGCCACGATCAGGACGGCGTAGGCGAGGGGCCCGCCGTGGTTGGTGCGTCCCGCCCGGGAGCGGCGGCGTTTGGCCGGGGTGGAGCCGTCGGCGGTGGGCTGCTTGACCGGCGGGTCGGCGAGCGCGGTCATCGGCCGGCCTCCTTGCGGATACGGCGGCGCGCGATCAGGGTGTTGACCCCGACGAGCACCAGGATGAGCAGGAACATCACCCAGGCGATGGCGGCGGCCCGGCCCAGGTGGAAGAAGCCCCAGCCCTGCTCGTACATGTACAGCCCGAGCGTCTGGTACTGGTGTGAGATGCCGCCGGAGACCGAGCCCTCGAACAGCAGTGGTTCACCGAAGAGCTGGGTGGCGCCGATGGTGGAGACGATGACCGTGAACACGATCGTCGGCCGCAGTCCGGGCAGCGTGACGTGGACGAACTGCCGCCACTTGGAGGCGCCGTCCATCTCGGCGGCCTCGTACAGCTCGCCGGGGATGGACTGCATGCCCGCGAGGTAGATCAGGGCGTTGTAGCCGGTCCAGCGCCAGATGACGATGGTGGAGACGGCGATCTGCGAGGCGACGGTGCCGGTCTGCCAGTCCACCGGGTCGATGCCGACGAGCCCGATGACGTAGTTGATCAGGCCGAAGTCACGGCCGAAGAGCTGGGCGAAGACCAGGGTGGCGGCGGCCACGGACGTCGCGTACGGCAGCAGCATGGCCGTGCGCAGGAACGTACGGCCGCGCAGCTTGTAGTTGAGCAGATGCGCGAGCCCGAGGGCCATGACGAGCTGCGGCACGGTGGAGATCACACCGATGGTGAACGTGTTGCGCAGCGACGTCCAGAAGAAGTCGTCGCTGAGCAGGGCGGTGTAGTTGTCCAGTCCGCGCCACTCCATGTCGCCGGGGGTCTGCAGTTCGACCCGGTACAGCGACACGAACGCCGTGTAGATCAGCGGGAAGAGACCGAAGGCGGCGAACAGGGTGAAGAACGGAGCGATGTAGGCGTAGGGCGAGAACTTCTGCCAAGCACGCCGCACGGCGGGCGGCCGGGACGGCGAGATCGGCTTCGCGGATGCGGTGAGGGTCACGGTGCGGCCCTTCGAGGTGTCGGTGCCGGGTGCCAGTGGGGGCGGGGCGGGCCCGGGGCCGGTCCGTGCGCGGGGTGGCTCGCGCGGGGACCGGCCCCGGTGGGAGGCGTCAGCCGATGGTGTTCTCGACGCCCTTCTTGGCGTTGGACCATGCCTTGTCGGGGTCGGTGCCCTTGCGCTCGACCTCGCTCAGCGCGTTGGTGATCTGCTGGGCCACGTTCTGGTCGTGGATGCCGAGGACCTGGACCGGGGCGGCCTTGGCGGCGTCACCGAAGATCTGGCCGATCGGGGCGTTGTTGAAGTACTCGTCCTTGGCGCCGGCGACCTTGTCGATGGCGCCGGTGGCGGAGGGGAAGTTGCCCTGCTTCTCGAAGAGCTTGGCCTGCTGCTCGGGCGCGGTCAGCCACTTGATCAGCTTGTAGGCGGCTTCCTTGTTCTTGGCGGCCTTGGGGACGGCGAGGTAGGAGCCGCCCCAGTTGCCGGCGCCGCCGGGCAGCTTGGCGATGTCCCAGGTGCCCTTGCCCGCGTCACCGGCCTGGCCCTTGATGTAGCCGAGCATCCAGGCGGGGCAGGGGATGGTGGCGAAGGATCCGGCGGCGAACGCCTGGTTCCACTGCGGGGACCACTGGTCGAGCTTGGCGCTCAGTCCGGACTCCGCGGCCTCCACGGAGGTGTTCCAGGCGGTCTTCAGAGCGGGGTTGGTCTCCCAGATCAGGTCGCCGGAGGCGTTGTAGTAGCGCTCCTTCTCCTGGCCGATCATGATCGAGTACAGGCTGCCGACGGAGTCGATCCAGGCGCTCTTCTTGGGGGCCTTCTTCAGGTACTGCTTGCCGAGGTCGACATAGCCGTCCCAGGTGGACCACTTCTGTGCGAGTTCCTCGCGGTCGGTGGGCAGTCCGGCCTTCTTGAACAGGTCCGTGCGGTAGCACATCGCCTCGGGGCCGACGTCGGTGCCCAGGCCCAGGACCTCGCCGTTCTTGCCGGTCGCGGCGGACCACTTGGCATCGGCGAACTCGCTCTTGAGCTCCTCGGCGCCGTACTTCTTCAAGTCTTCGAACTTGTCGGCCTGCTGCTGGGTGACCGAGGCGATACGGCCCACCTCGATGCCCTGGACATCGGCGAGACCGCCGCCGCCGGCGAGGCGGGTCTGCAGCGACTTCCAGTAGTCGGCCTCGTCCTCGGTGTCGGTCTGCTTGATGGTGACGCCGGGGTTGAGCTTCTCGTACTCCTCGTACAGCCCGGCCTCCTTGTATCCGAAGGAACCGAAGAGGTCCACGGTGATGGTGACCTTTCCGTCCGCGGTGTCGGAGGTGTCCGTGGACCCTCCGCAGGCGGCGAGCAGGGCACCGGCGAGGACGACGGCCCCCAGGCTGACGGCGCCCCTCTTGGCGGCTCGGGCGATGGGCATAAGAAGCCTCCCTTGGCTTCGGGGTGGAGCGAGAACGCCTTGAGAGCGCTCTCAAACTGCGGGTGGAGCGTGCCTGTCGCAAGGGCTATCCGTCAAGAGTCGAAGGCATAACGGGTTGAACTCGGTCTCCAACTGCCTTCTGTGTCAGACCTATTGACGCGTGTGTTTCAGGGGCCGTACGTTTCCGGCCATCTGAGAGCGCTCTCGAAACGTTCCGGACGCACACGGTGAGACCCCACTTACCCGTCGTGATGACATGAGGTGCCCCACAACATGCCAGCCACCCGCACCCGACCAGCCGCTGTGCTGGTCCTGGCCGCCGCACTGGCTGCCACCGGACTCGGTCCGATGGCGTCCCCGGCAGCCGCCGCCACGATCCCCATCGGCGCCGGCAGCTACTCCGACACCCGCCCCGCCGGGACCACCGGCCCCACCAACAACACCGGCCAGCCGGTCACCCCGAAGGTGACCGACGCCGCCAAGGACAAGCCCGTACCCACCAACGACTGGTGGTCCTCACTGGCCTTCCAGCGGTACGGCGACAACCCCTACTCCACGCCGATGTACGGCCACCCGCTCACCTACCAGGCCGTCTCCGGCGGCCTGGAGATCGGCTACCCGACGTCCCCCAGCATCGTCGGCGACGGCCGCCAGTACGAGTACGCCCACAAGGCCGACCTGACCCTCGGTCTCAGCGGGCTGAACTCGCCCAACACCAAGGCCGACGACTGGTCCGACTGGACCGTCACGCCGTACTGGTCCGACGGCAGCCGCACCCTGCGCACCACCATCGGCCACGGCCTGCCGTTCGTATACGCCAAGGGCTCCGGCGGCGACGCCCGGATCAGCACGGCCTCCGCACCGAACGTCTTCGCCGACCAGGGCAACGTCCTCGGCATCACGGTCGGCGGACACCACTACGCGCTGTTCGCGCCGAGCGGCAGCGACTGGAACGTCTCCGGCTCCGCCATCACCGCCGGCCTGAACGGCAAGGACTACTTCTCCGTCGCCGTCCTGCCCTCCACCGACGCACTCGCCACCTACCGCAAGTACGCCTTCAGCTTCGTCACCGGCTCCACCGTCGACTGGGACTACAGCGGCGGCACCGTGCGCGCCACGTACAAGCTCACCACCGAGGCCAAGGAGGGCAGCGAGCGCGGCACGCTCCAGGCCCTCTACCGGCACCAGTGGCTGCACACCCAGGACGCGCTCACCTCGTACACCTACGTCTCACCACGAGGCACCATGAAGGTGCGCGAAGGCACGACGTTCACCACCACGCAGAAGGCCTCCCCGGTGCTGCCGGGCCTGCCGAAGACGAACGCCGTCGACACAGCGCGCCTGCGCACCTACCTCAACGACGTCGCGAACTCCTCGGACCCCTTCTCCGGGGCCGTCGACACCTACTGGACGGGCAAGGCCCTCGGCAAGCTCGCCCAGCTGGTGCCGCTCGCCGACCAGATCGGCGAGGGCGCGATCCGCGACAAGCTCATCAACCTCCTCAAGGGCCGCCTGGAGCAGTGGTTCACCGCGGGCGGCGCCAATGAGTTCTCCTACGACAAGGCCTGGAAGACGCTGATCGGCTACCCGGCCTCCTACGGCAGCGACGCCGAACTCAACGACCACCACTTCCACTACGGCTACTACATCTACGCGGCCGCGATCGTCGCCCAGTACGACTCCTCCTGGGCCGCCGACTCCGCCTGGGGCGGCATGGTCAAGACCCTGATCCGCGACACCGCCAACCCCAGCCGCGGCGACAGCTCCTTCCCCTTCCTGCGCGGCTTCGACGTCTACGCAGGCCACAGCTGGGCCGCCGGCCACCAGGGCTTCGCCGCCGGCAACAACCAGGAGTCCTCCTCGGAGTCGACCAACCTCAGCGCGGCCCTCGTGCTGTGGGGCTCCGCCACCGGTGACGCGAGCCTGCGCGACCTCGGCAGCTACCTGCTCACCACCGAGGCCGAGGCCATCGCCCAGTACTGGTTCGACGCCGACGAGCAGGTCTTCCCGTCCTCCTTCGGCCACGACACCGTCGGCATGGTCTGGGGCAGCGGCGGCGCCTACTCCACCTGGTGGACGGCCAACCCCGAGGAGATCCACGGCATCAACGTCCTGCCGGTGACCGGCGGTTCCCTGCACCTGGGTGGCGAAAAGGCGGCCATCCGGCGGAACTTGGCGGAGATGGAACGGGAGAACGGCGGACCGGCCCAGGAATGGCGCGACATCCTCTGGGAGTTCCAGTCCTTCGCGGACCCGTCGGCGGCCAAGGCCAAGTGGGACGCGGGCCACGGCTCGTACGACCCGGAGGCCGGCGAGACCAAGGCGCACACCTACCACTGGATCGAGACCTTCGGCGCGCTCGGCGCCCCCGACCCGACCGTGACCGGTGACATCCCCACCTCCGCCGTCTTCAGCAACGGCAGCACCCGCACCTACGTCGCCCACAACTACGGTTCCAGCGCCCGCACGGTGACCTTCTCGGACGGCAAGAGCCTGTCCGTGCCGGCTCGTTCGACCGCGTCCGGAACCGGGGAGGACAGCGGGGAGCCGGACCCGGATCCCGACCCCGAGCCGACCGGCAACACCTTCCGGCTGCGCTCCGGCGGCACGCTCACCACGGCCACCGACGGCACGGCGGGCAGCGACACCATCGCCTCCGCCGGGGGCGCCAACCACGACGGCACCCCGAACCAGCCGCTCGTCTACGTGGCCCGCGGCGTCAACGGCACCCTCAAGCAGGGCGCCTCGACCGAGTTCAAGTTCCAGGTCGACGCTGGCACCACGGTGGGCCTCGGCCAGCAGGTGAGGGTCAGCTACGACCTCACCGGCGACGGCACCTACGACCGCACGGAGACCTACCACTACTTCGCCACCGACCCGGTGCCGGGATGGGAGCAGTACAACCAGACCCGAGGTCTGAAGTCCTCCAGCGGCACCCTCGGCACCATGAACAACGGCACGGTACGGCTGGAGGTCTGGAGCGCCATCGGCAACGGCACCTCCAAGATCCAGACCGGTACGGAGAACTCCGTCCTGGTGATCCCCTTCGGCTGACCCCGTCCTGACCGCCTTCGGCGCGGCGGGCACCGGCCATCGAGCCGGCGCCCGCCGCGCCCCTGCGCGTCAGGCGGACACTCGCCGGATGAGCGAGGTCGGCGTGATGACAGAGGCCGGAGCCGGACCGCCGGTCTCGTCGAGCAGCCGCATCAGCAGCTTCACCATCAGCCGCCCCATGCCCTCGATGTCCTGGTGGACCGTGGTCAGCGCCGGGTCGGCCTGCTCGACCACCGACGCCATGTCATCGAACCCGACCACGGCCACGTCCTCCGGCACCCGCACCCCGCGCTCCCGCAGCGTGCGCAGCGCGCCCAGAGCCGTCAGATCGTTGGCGGCGAACACCGCGTCGAGGTCCGGGTGCCGCTCCAGCAGCTCGGCCATCGCCCGGGCGCCGCCCTGCTCCGTGAAGTCGCCCTGGCAGACCATGGAGGGGTCGGCGTCGATGAGCACGTCCCGGTAGCCGTCGACCCGGTCTATGGCGGCCGTCAGATCGGGCGGCCCGGCGATGTGCGCGATCCTGCGCCGCCCCAGCGACACCAGGTGCTGGACCGCCTGCCGGGCCCCGCCGCGGTTGTCGCAGTCGACGTACGGGGCCGCGAGGCCGCGCTCCTCGACCGGCCGGCCGCCGAACACGGTGGGAATGCGGGACTTCTCGATCAGCGCGGGCAGCTCGTCGTCATTGTGCACGGAGAAGGCGAGCGCACCGTCCACATGGCCGCCGCCGAGGTAACGGGCGATCCGGTCGTGATCGCCGCGCCCCTCGACCCACAGCAGCACGAGCTGGGAGTCGTTCGCGGTCAGCTCACGGCTGATGCCGCGCACCTGCTGGGCGAAGAACGGGTCGGAGAAGATCCGGAACTCCGGCTCGGCGATGATGACGGCGACCGCGCCGTTGCGCCGGGTGACCAGGGTCCGGGCCGCGTGATTGGGCACATAGCCCAGCTCCTCGACCGCCCGGCGCACCTTGTCCACCAGCGGGGCGCGCACCCCCGCACCCCCGTTGACCACGCGCGAGGCTGTAGCCCGGGAGACGCCGGCGCGGGCAGCGACGGCTTCCAGAGTGGGGCGGGGCCCCGTGATCGGGTCGGGCAAGGCGGGCACTCCCTCGACTGGGCACGTTTCGTATCGACGGTGATGCGGACTGTTCAAGGATATCGGCAGGATACGAAGGTGTGAGAGCGCTCCCAAACGGGGGATAGGCCGTCGAACAGGTGCCTACCGCCTCGCAGGGGCGGGACCGTCGGCGGACGGGCCCTCGTCCGCGCGACGACGGCGCTCGATTCGCGCGGCGGCGGCACCCTCATTCGCGCGACGCTGCACCTTAATTCGCGCGACAGAGGGCGTCGGCCCTGCAACGCTACGGCCCGGAACATGATCAGTGCAGCCGCACGCGACGGGGGACCGATGAGCTTCGTACTTCAGGGACCGGTACTCGAAGGCACGCGGGTGCGGCTGGAGCCCCTGGAGCGCCGCCACACGGCCGACCTGGCCCTGGCGGCGGAGGAGGACCGGAGCTCGTACGACTTCACATGGGTGCCGAGGGCCGACGAGGTCGGGGCGTACATCGACGCCCAGCACGCCCGCGCCGCCGTCGGGAAGCTCGCGCCCTACGCGCAGGTGGACCGGTCCTCGGGGCGGGCGATCGGCTGCACGTCCTTCTGGGACCCCCGGCTGTGGCCGGACGGCACGGACCTGTGCGCGATCGAGATCGGCTTCACCTGGCTCGCGGCGTCGGCCCAGGGCACGGGTGTGAACACGGAGGCCAAGTACCTGCTGTTCCGGCATGCGTTCGAGACCTGGAACGTGGCGCGCGTCGACCTCAAGACCGACGCGCGCAACCTGCGCTCCAGGGCGGCCATCGAAGCGGCGGGTGCCCGCCTGGAGGGCGTACTGCGCAACTGGTCGCGCTCCTGGGTGCCGGGGGAGGACGGCAGGCTCCGCGACTCCGCGATCTTCTCCATCACGGCACAGGAGTGGCCGGAGCGCCGGGCGCGCCTCGAAGAGCGCATGGCACGGCGGCTGTCGGTGGGATGACCCGCGGGCCGGCGTGAACGGCCCGGCTCCGCAGAACCTTCACCTCCGCACCGGACCCCACGGGATGCCGCAAAGGGCGCCGACCGTGCAACTACACTGCGCGCTGGCATCACAGCCCACGCACAACAACTGGCTGAAAGGGAACGAGGAGCAGCATGGCTACGGGGGGATGGGGACCGGGCACCGGTCCAGGTCAGCCGAGCGGCAACGGACCGGGAGGCCAGGGCGGTTGGGGCGCTCCGTACGGACCCCCGCAGGGCGACCCGTACGGGCCGCCGCCGCAGAACCCGGGGCCCTACCCGGGCCCGTACCCCACGCCGATCCCGAACCAGCCGCACCCCTACGTTCCCCAGCCCACCAGGCCCGCCGCCCGGCGCGGCGGCTGCCTGACCTTCCTGTTCTTCGGACCCTGGGGTTGGCTGCTGCGCTCGACGAACCGCGCGGCCGTGAGGGTCTTCGCGCAGCGGGGCGACAACCAGATCATCGACCGCACGGCGGACCGTGTGCAGCTGGCCCGCACGGTGCTCGGCGCCGCCGCGAGTGTCCTGCTGATCCTCGCCTACAACGTGAACCCGGACCGCTGGGAGGACGCGGCGTGGCGCGGCGCCGCCCAACTCCTCATCGCCCCGTTCGTCCTGCTGATCGCCGCGCCCCTGGTCGTCACCGCGTTCATCTACTACGCGCCCCCGCATCTGCGCCCGCACCTGCGTTCCCGCCTGCGCATTCCGCTGAAGACGGTCGGCTGGTACGTGCTCACGCTGGCCGTGATCTGCGCGGTGCTCCTTCCGACGTCGCTGACGGTCAACGCCGAGGACGGCGCGCAGTGGTGGGAGTACGTCCTCCTTTGTGCCTCACTCGTCGTGATCGTCTGGGGCTTCCCGTTCTTCTTCTTCGCGTCGGTGCACTCGGCCCGCAGCGCCTTCAACAGCGCGCAGGTCCACCCGATGCTGGCACCGGTCCTCACCATGGCTCTCGTATGGGTGTTCGCGGTCATCAACATGATCGGCGACGGTCTGCCCCCGGGTCCACCCCTGGTCCAGATCTGCGCCACGCTGGGCGGCCCGCTGACCGTGACGGGGGTCTCGCTGTGGGAACTGCACCGGATGAAGACCCTGTTCGGCGTCACCTTGCGCCCCTGACGGCGCGCCCGGTTGGTGAAGATGGCGTGAGGATTCCCTCGGGTTCACGCCGGCCACGCCTTGCGGCCACGTGAGTTGAAACCCTTGCGTCCTAGGGGTTGAAGGTATCCGGTCCGCCTGTCATAGTTGCCCATAGTCGGCAGGGCAAGAGGCCCTGGGTATCGATGTATTGGGGGGTGGATCATGATCCACATCACGCTCGGCCGGATGCGTTACGTCGACCCGAAGGAAGACCAACTCGGCCGTGAGTACGTGGGTTACGACGAGAGCATGAGCGAGGACGCCCTTTTCCGCGCCAACCGGGGCTGTTGGGTCCTCGGCGAGCGCGCGGAGAAGGAGAAGTACGCACTGCTGTCCCACGAGGGCAAGGTGCGCATGGCGATCGAGATCGACCGACTGGTCCCGGTCGCCGGGGGACGCAAGGCCATCGAGGGCCGGTACCTCAAGCCTGGGGACGAGGTCCACGACACGTACGTCGGCAAGCAGCCGCCCGTGGACTCGACCCGCAACCCGATCACCTACTTCGACTCCCCGCACGACACCCGCCTGTGCGGCTGCGACTGCGGCGAACCGGTCGCCGGCGGCTGGTTCCTGGCCGGGCACGACCAGAAGGCCCTGCACGCCCGGGTCGCCAAGATCGGTACCGTGCGGGACTTCATCGACTGGTTCGACAAGACGTACGTCGAGGACAAGGGCGCGTAGCCCGGCCCCGGACGCTCAGGCCGCCCCGGTTGCCTCGCGCAGCCGGGCGGCGAGGTGGACGGCGGTCTTCTCCCCGGCCCGCTGCTTGATCAGCCCCTCCTTGGCGGCCGCGCGAAGCCGGACTTCCGTGGTGGCCTCGGCGGACCTCAGCACGCGCGCCGTCACCACCACGGGATTCAGGCCGCCGACACCGCCGCCCGTCACCACACGGATCGTCCGCTCCTCGGCGGTACCGGCAGGCAGGGGCTCGACGGCCCGGCCGACACCGCCGATCACGCCGAAGACACGCTCCACCGTCTCGTGAAAGGGCAGGGGGACGAGCAGTTCGATCTCGTGGACGTCCTTCTTCAGCCGCTTCGCCACGGCTCGGACCAGCCGCCCGCTGCCCCCGCTCGCCGCGCCGAGGGCGCCCAGCCCGTCAGCCAGGATCCGGTCCTCGATGTCGCTGTGATCCACGGACGTCCCACCACCCTCACCGATCGATGCGCCCGATCGTAGCTTCGCCACCACGGCACCGTGCCACGGGCTAACGCCTACCGGACCTTGCTGCCGACGATCCGCCCCCGCGCCTCGCCGAAGCCGATCCGGGTTCCGTCGGCGCCCGGGGCTGTGGCGGTGAGGACGATTTCGTCTCCGTCCTCCAGGAAGGTGCGCTGCTGTCCGCCCACGGTGATGGGTTCCTTGCCGCCCCAGGTGAGTTCGATGAAGGCGCCGCGCTGGTTCTTCTTTGGTCCGGAGATGGTGCCGGAGGCGAACAGGTCACCGGTGCGGGAGGGGGCGCCGTTGACGGTCTGGTGGGCGAGCATCTGGGCGGGGGACCAGTACATGGTGGCGTAGGGCGGCCGGGAGACGACCTCGCCGTTCCAGGCGACGGTGAGGTCGATGTCCAGTCCCCACGGCTGCCGCATCTGCAGGTAGGGCAGAACAGAGGGCTGCTGGAGGGGAGTTGGCACCCGTGCCGCGTCGAGGGCGAGCAGGGGGACCACCCACGGGGAGATGGTGGAGGCGAAGGACTTGCCCAGGTTGGGGCCGAGGGGGACGTACTCCCAGGCCTGGATGTCACGGGCGGACCAGTCGTTGAAGAGGACGACACCGAAGATGTGCCGGTCCGCCTCCTCGGCGGGGATGGAGTCGCCCATGGCGTTGCCGGTGCCGACGACGAAGCCGAGTTCGGCTTCGATGTCGAGGCGGGTGGAGGGGCCGAAGACCGGTGCCGGGTCCTGGGGGCCCTTGCGCTGACCGCAGGGCCGGATGATGTCGGTGCCCGAGACGACGATCGAGGCCGCCCGGCCGTGGTAACCGACCGGCAGGTGCTTCCAGTTCGGCATCAGGGGGTCGGGGTTGTCGGGCCGGAAGAGCCTGCCCAGGTTGGAGGCGTGGTGTTCGGAGGCGTAGAAGTCGACGTAGTCGGCGACCTCGAACGGCAGATGCAGGGTGACGGTGTCCAGGTCGTGCACGGCTGACACGGGGATATCGCCCCGGAGCCGCTCGGTGAGCGTCGCACGGACCTCGACCCAGCGGGCGTGGCCCTGTGCCATGAAGTCGTTGAGGCTCGGTCGCGCGAAGACGTCGTCGTCCAGCAACAGGGCCAGGTCGATGACGTGGTCGCCGTAGCGGGTGGCCACGCGCGGCTGTTGGCCCGGCACGGAGTAGACGCCGTAGGGCAGGTTGGTCAGGCCGAAGAGGGAGTCGGCGGGGACGGTCGGGCGGGTGGTGCTGGTCATGCGGACACCTCGGTCAGGTCGGCGATCGTCGCGGCGGGCAGCAGGCCGAGTCCGGCCGACTCGGTGGCGGGTTCGGCCACGGAACAGGTGCCGAAGGAGCGGAACACCTCGCGGACCTCGGGCGTGAGGGCCCGTACGCGCTCGGCGATCCGGTCGCCGTCGCGCTCGGCCAGCAACCGCACGACCTCCGCCTCCTCGGCTCCCTTGATGGCCGCGTCGGTGGCCACGAGGAGGTTGAGGAACCCGTGCTGCTCGAATCCGGTCTCCGGGTCGGTGTTGCGCAGTGCGTGATGCAGCCCCGCGGTCGCCTTGAACGGCACCCCGGCCCGTACCGCGGCCAGGACGGCCGCCGCGAGTTCGCGCTCGTCGGGGTAGAGATCGGCGCGCACGCCGCCGGTGCGGAACTTGGCCAGGTAGGGCGTTCCGGCGAGTGCGGCGAGCAGCGGTGCGCGGCGGGCGTCGCGCGGCACCTCGACGTAGACGGTCAGGTCGTCGCCGCCGAGGGCTTCGCGCAGCGCGGGTACCACCGATTCGGCGGCAACCCCGCCGGGTACTGCGACCTCCAGCCCGACCAGGCGCACGGCCGGAATCCGGCGTGTGGCGGTGACCGCGTCGGCGACACCCGGCAGGGCGACGGTCACCGACAGGTCGAAGGAGGCTTCGGGCAGGCCGGCGGTCAGCTCGGTGAGCCGGGCGATGTCCTTGGCGGCGAGGACGAAGGCACCGACGAGTGCGCCGTGGGCGCCCCGGGTGTGCTCGACGTGCGCCGTGACGGCCTGTTCGATGGGCAGGCTGCCGGGCGGGAAGACCGCCGCGTCGTCGAACAGGCCGGCGAGCACGGGCGGGATCTGCGGAGTCATCGGTTCTGCTCCCAGGAGTAGGCGTAGGTTCCGTCGTCCGTCTCGCGGGCGGCCTCGCCGAGCTGGAGAGGGCGGAAGGTGTCGACCATGACGGCGAGTTCGTCGAAGAAGTCCACGCCGATCGAGCGTTCCGTCGCGCCCGGCTGGGGGCCGTGCGGATGTCCGCCCGGGTGCAGGGAGATCGATCCCTGGCCGATCCCGGAGCCCTTGCGGGCCTCGTAGTCGCCGCCGCAGTAGAACATCACCTCGTCGGAGTCGACGTTGGAGTGGTAGTACGGCACCGGTACGGCCTGCGGGTGGTAATCCACCTTGCGCGGTACGAAGTTGCAGATCACGAAGTTGTGGCCCTCGAAGACCTGGTGCACGGGCGGCGGCTGGTGGATGCGCCCGGTGATCGGTTCGAAGTCACGGATGTTGAAGGCGTACGGGTAGAGGCAGCCGTCCCAGCCCACCACGTCGAAGGGGTGGTTGGGCAGGGTGTGCACCGTGCCCACGACCCCGCCGGGACCCCGGTGCTTGATGTGGACCTCGACGTCCTCGCCCTCGACGGTCTTCGGCCCGTCCGGGAGGCGGAAGTCCCGCTCGCAGTACGGCGCGTGCTCCAGGAGCTGGCCGTGCTTGGACAGGTAGTGGCGGGCGGGGCCGATGTGTGAGGCGGCCTCGATGGCGTAGATCCGCACGACGCCGTGGGGGACGATCCGGTAGGTCGTCGCCCGGGGGACGATGACGTAGTCGCCGTCGCCGGCCTCCAGGTCGCCGAAGACGGTCTCCACGCGGGCCTGCCCGTCCTCGATGTACAGGCACTCGTCGCCGATGGCGTTGCGGTAGTACGGGCTGACCGTGTCGGCCGCGACGTAGGCGAGCCGGACGTCGTCGTTGCCGAGCAGGAGCCGGCGGCCGGTGACCGCGTCGATTCCCGCCTCGCCGTCCGCGAACAGCTTGTGCGTGGACAGGTGGCGGGGGATCAGGGGGTGGTTGGGCACCAGGGACTGGTCGCCGAGGTCCCACACGCGGTACTCCCGCACCGCCGACGGGATGTGCCGGTGATAGAGGAGCGAGGAGTCGGAGGAGAAGCCCTCCTCGCCCATCAGCTCCTCGTAGTAGAGCTTCCCGTCCGGGTCCCGGTGCTGGGTGTGCCGCTTCGGCGGAACCGAGCCCGCCCGGTGGTAGTACGGCATGTCTCTTCTCCTCAGGACTCGGAGCCGTGGTGCCGTGCGCGGAGTGAGGTCTGTCGTCGGTCAGTGTGTGCGCTCAGCGCACATTTTTGTGCGTTTACGGAAACACTTGGAAGTTAGGTCCCGGGCGGCGGCCCAGTCAAGGCGGCCGGTCCACGTCCGGTGTGCGTCAGGTGGCCTAACGTGTCGCCCGAAGACGATCTGATGGGATTCCCGCGCGCCGCGTGGGATCAGGAGGTGCTGATGGCCACGCTGCAAGGTCTGGATCGCGGGCTGCGGGCTCTGGACCTGATCTCACGGGCTGCCGACGGTCTGACGGTGGCCGACCTCGCGGCGCAGTTGCGGATCGACCGCGCCGTCGCGTACCGGATCGCGCAGACGCTGGAGGAGCACGCGCTGGTCTCCCGGCAGGGCAAGCGGCTGCGGCTCGGTGCCGGTGCCGCGGCGCTGGCGGGACGGTTCCAGCAGCAGTTGGTGCCCGCCGCCCAGCCGGTGCTCCAGGAACTCGCCGACGCGACCGGGACGTACGCCTTCCTGACGGTGGCGCACGGGACGCGGGAGTGCGTGCCGGTGGCGGGAGCGCGGCCGGCCGTGCAGCAGGGGCCCGTCGAGGTGGGCTACCGGATCGGCGTGCGGCATCCGCTGGAGAAGGGGGCGAACGGCGTCGCCATCCTCGCGCTCCAGCCGCCCCACCCCGACGACTCCGAGGAGGTCACGCGGGCACGGGAACGCGGGTACAGCGTCACCTCGGGGCAGCTCCAGCAGGGTGCCACCGGGATCGCGGCCGGGTTCGAGGTGCCGGGCGCGGCGGGCGCGTCGGTCGGCGTGGTCGCCATGCACGAGTTCGACGTCGAGTCGGTCGCGGGTCTGGTGAAGGAGGCGGTGGCACGGCTGGCCCGCTCGCGGTGAAGCCCCCGGCGGATCCCTCTCCGCTGAGCAATTTGTACACACGAGCCGCCCTCACGGCAGGCAAACTGAGCACCTTGAACAGCCGACAACACAACTGTTGTGCAGGTGCATGATCCCGGTGTGTTCTACCGCCACGCGCTGGAAACACGCACCGAAAGGGATGACGGATGAGCATCGAGCAGACCCTCACCAGCCAGGAGCGTCTCGCGGACCTCGATCTGCAGCAGCTCAAGCAGCTGGTCGGGCTCGTCGAGTACGACGCCGAGGGTGACCCGTTCCCGGTGACGGGGTGGGACGCGGTGGTCTGGTCGGTGGGCAACGCGACCCAGGCCGCGCTGTACTACCAGGTGGTCTTCGGTATGGAGCTGGTCGCCTACTCCGGCCCTGAGACCGGCAACCGTGACCACCACGCGTACGTCCTGCGCTCCGGCGCGGTCCGGTTCGTGCTCAAGGGCGGCGTCGACCCGGACAGCCCGCTGCTGGACCACCAGCGCCGCCACGGTGACGGTGTCATCGACATCGCCCTTGAGGTGCCGGACGTCGACCGGTGCATCAAGCACGCCCGCGCGGAGGGTGCGACGGTGCTGGAGGAGCCGCACGACGTCAGCGACGAGCACGGAACCGTCCGCATCGCGGCCATCGCCACCTACGGCGACACCCGCCACACCCTGGTCGACCGTTCCCGCTACAACGGCCCCTACCTGCCCGGCTATGTCGCCCGCAGCTCCGGTTATGTGAAGCCTGAGGACGAGCCCAAGCGCGTCTTCCAGGCCCTGGACCACGTGGTGGGCAACGTGGAGCTGGGCAACATGGACGAGTGGGTCGGCTTCTACAACCGGGTCATGGGCTTCACGAACATGGCCGAGTTCATCGGCGACGACATCGCCACCGAGTACTCGGCGCTGATGAGCAAGGTCGTCGCCAGCGGCAACCACCGCGTGAAGTTCCCGCTGAACGAGCCGGCCGTCGCCAAGAAGCGCTCGCAGATCGACGAGTACCTCGACTTCTACCGCGGCCCGGGCGCCCAGCACCTCGCGCTCGCCACCAACGACATCGTCCGGACCGTCGACGTCCTGCGCTCCAAGGGCATCGAGTTCCTCGACACGCCCGCCAGCTACTACACCGACCCCGAGCTGCGCGCCCGCATCGGTGAGGTCCGTGTGCCGATCGAGGAGCTCGCCAAGCGCGGCATCCTCGTCGACCGGGACGAGGACGGCTACCTCCTGCAGATCTTCACCAAGCCGATCGGCGACCGTCCCACCGTCTTCTTCGAGTTCATCGAGCGCCACGGCTCGCTCGGCTTCGGCAAGGGCAACTTCCAGGCCCTGTTCGAGGCGATCGAGCGGGAGCAGGCCAAGCGCGGCAACTTCTAGAAGCGGTACGGGTTCCGAGAGCGGGTGCTTCAGCGGCGTCGCCGACTGAAGCACCCGCTGCTCCGTCGCTCAGGCCGTGCTTCCCCCAACCCGGGGAAACTCACTGAGCGCCATCGCCGCCTCCTCGCGCACCGCGGCGTCCGGATGGGCGAGGAACGGCCGGACGACCGGCACCGCGCGCTCGTCATGAGTGGCCGAGAGGCTGAACAACACGTACTCCAGCAGCCGGGGCTCGAAGTCCGCGAGGTGAACGGCGAGCGGTTCGAGGAGGCCGTAGGGGAGCTGGTACGGAATTCCGCTTTGGCAGACCGCGTTCAAGGCGGCTTCCCGCACCGCGTAGTCCGTACCGGACACCGCTTCCTAATGCTGTTGTCAAGCTGCCGCAGTCACCGGCGGTGTCACTTCGTAGCACCGCCGGTCACGAATCAGAGCCCAGATGACGTTGA